>CAZZCL010000004.1:0-64219 GCA_964652295.1 uncultured Chthoniobacterales bacterium | reverse complement strand
GACATCACGGATCGCCCGCCTCCGGAAAGCCGGTCGACCCTGCGCTTCCCGGCAACGCAAGCGCTTCTCCGGCATCCGCAGCTTGGGTGGGTTCCGCCGCCTCTGACGGGTAAAGGCGGGGGCGCACCTGAACGAGAAGCTCCTGCCCCGCGCGCCGCACGCGCACAGGCACTTCATCGCCAGCGGTCAAAAAGAATGTCGCGTCAAGGATATCTCCCGGATGGCGGATCGGCATCTCACCAATCTGCAGGAGCACGTCGCCCTGTTCCAACCCGGCCTGCGATGCCGGTCCATGCGGCACAACAAGATCGACAGTTGCGCGAAACTCGAGGCTCCCGCCTCCGGCACCGGTGAGCTCCACACCCATCCAACCCTCGCGCACTTCTCCAAAACGCAGATAATCAGCGCGCACCTTTTCCGCTGCGCCGATCGGCAATGCGTAACATCCGACTCCCGAATCAGCACGCCCGATGACGATGCCAACGACGCGCGAAGCCCGATCCAGAACCGGCGCACCACCCATTCCAAACAGGGCATCCACGGCAACATGCAAATGGCGCGTCGCAAAGAACCCACTGCCATGCCGCGCTGCGATGCCTGCTACTTCCCCGCCAATCGCGCGCACCGGTCCGCCCATCGGATAACCGATAGCGACGACCGGAGACTGCGCGGCTGGCAATTCATCCGAGCCGAGCGCCAGGGCCGGAGTTTCGGCATCGACCTTTAGCAGAGCAACGCCACTTCGCGGGTCGGCTACCAAACGGCGCGCGGGCAATTTGACCGGCCCAACAAGCACGTGAAGCTCGGTGGAATTGCCCCCAATGGTGTACGACGTGAGGAGCGTGCCAGTGGGATCAATAAAAAATCCTGTGCCGCGCAATCGTCCATGAGCATCGACAGCCTCGATTTGCACCACAGCATCGCGTGCTGCGTCAAAAATCCGCACCTCATCGCTTTGCGCCAGGGCCCCCCCGGCTGGAAGAAACAACGCCCAAGCGAACGCAGGAAAGATGGAGCGGGCGTCATTCCACCTCCAGGAACGCCCAACTGCAGCGGAACGATGCCCTCCGTGCTCGGCGGGTGGATGCGGTTGAGGATCCATGCGAATCCGGGTGTCCGGGTTTAAAACCGTGTTGGTTCGTAGCTGACCAGACGCGAATCGAGAATGTAGCGCGGAGTCGATAAAGGGTGGGCCGCGGTAGGCATTGAGTCGGCTCTCTGAGCGACGGCACGTGAAACCGCATCATGCTCATCCGCCGCAGCGCCGACGCGAGCGCGCTCAAGTTGCCCGGAGGAAAGCATGTAGATAAAATCCACATCCGGATTGAGCAGTTGGACGGAACGGGACGGCGTCGCGGCAGCGGAGCGAGGCGCTTCGCCAAGCGCCACCGGCGTGGCTTCCAACTGGATCGCGCGGGGGATGGAGGCGATTTCCGCGCCGCTAGATGCACCAAACCTGGGCGCCCCCATTTCCAGAAAACGATCGCCAAAGAGAAGTCCGGCGAGGATCAGCGCTGTTGCCGCAGCAAAGCCGACTGTGCCGAGCGTACGGCGGGGCACCGGGTCATCCCCGCCGATCCATGCCTGAAACCGGTCGAAAGCGAGCCGCCACAGGGGTCGATTCAACAAGTCTGCACTTTGTCGGCGATGAAACTCCGCAACCATCCTATCCCCAAATCCGGGGTCTGGCTGCTCATGGCGCTTCAGGCGCAGCAAAATTTGAATATCGGAAAAATCGTCTGAGTTCTCGCGGCGCATCGTCACTTTTGGGGTTTTCTATAATCTCGAAGATAATTTTGCAATTGCCGATGGGCGTAATACAGCCGCGACCGCACGGTGCCTTCGGAGATGCCCAGAATTTGGCTGATTTCCTTGTGTGGCATTCCTTGGATGTCAAACATCGTCACGACCATTCTGTGGTCAACAGACAGTTTCATCATCGCCTCGTTCAATTTTTGCTGCAGCTCCGAAAGCGCGGCGTCACGCGCGGGCGTCATATTTTCTGTAAGCGCAAGAAAATCCGGATCGTTGAGGATGCCGGAATCGACGTCGTCGAGGCTGACCTTGAAATGTCGCCCGCGCTTCTTGACAAAGTTAATGGTCATGTTGACTGCGATCGAATGCAGCCAGGTGTAGAACGAGGATTTCCCTTGGAATCCCTTTATGGAGCGGTACGCCTTGGAAAAGATGTCCTGAAGCAGATCGGCAGTGTCCTCATGATTGGAGGTCATGTTGTACACAAGGCCGTAAACGCGGGAGGTATAGCGCCGCACGAGTTCATCGAATGCAGACGGATCGCCCGTCTGCGTCTGGCGCACCAATTCCGCATCGTTAATCTGGGGCTCTTCGGCCATAAGTCCGTCCGCTTATATGCGGAGGGAGAGGATCTTTGCAACGAGGGAGAGTTCGGCGGACCGGTGAGCAGCGGTGCGATTTCCCCTCTTCCCCATCGCGACCTCCGGCTTTAGACTCCCAGACTTATGAGAATTCGTAGAGCGTTGCTCTCCGTCAGCGACAAATCCGGTCTTGTGGACTTCGCACGTCGGCTTCTTGCGTTCGAAGTGGAGCTGGTCAGTACCGGCGGCACCCGCAAGCTCCTTGCCGAAGCGGGACTCCCGGCTCTCGACATTGCCGAGTTCACGGGCTTCCCGGAGATGCTTGAAGGCCGGGTGAAAACCCTGCACCCGCGCGTGCACGGTGGCCTGCTTTTTCTCCGCGACCACAAGCGGCACGCCGCAGAGGCCGCCGAACACGGCATTGCGCCAATCGATCTCCTGGCGGTAAACCTGTATCCCTTCGAGAAAACCGCAGCACGCGAGGACGCCACACTCGAAGACGCCATCGAGAACATTGACATTGGCGGCCCTTCAATGTTGCGGAGCGCTGCCAAAAACTATCGCCATGTGACCGTCGTCACTGACCCGGCGGATTATCCCGAAGTGCTCGATGCCATGACCGCCAACGACGGCGCAACGACGTTGAAATTGCGCGAACGGCTTGCCGTAAAAGTCTTTCTCCGGACCTCGGCCTATGACCACGCGATTGGCGCATTCCTCAACCGCTCTCAGGAAACCGTCTCCTCATTCAATCTGAGCCTGCCCCTTGAGCGCAGGCTGCGCTACGGCGAAAATCCCCATCAATCTGCCGCATTGTACGGCCGGTTCGGAAGCCAGTTCGAACAAATCCATGGCAAGGAACTTTCCTACAACAACATTCTCGATATCGACGCAGCAGCCCGGCTCATCGCCGAGTTTGACGATCAGACCGTGGCCATCCTCAAGCACACCAACCCCTGTGGAGCAGGCTGCGACGATGATCAACGCGCAGCGTGGGACAAGGCGTTCGCCACGGACAAACAGGCGCCGTTCGGTGGGATCATTGTCTGCAACCGCCCCATCGGCGAACCTCTGGCACGGGCCATTTCCGAAATCTTCAGCGAAGTCATTATCGCACCCGATTTCGATCCGGCGGCGCGCGCGCTGCTCCAGAAGAAGAAGAACCTCCGCCTGATCCTGCACCGCGAGCCCCTCTCCACCTCCGGCGCTCCACCGCCCTCGCAACAGGTGCGCACCGTCGCCGGCGGGGTGCTTGTTCAGGACGAAGATCCGCAGGACGAGTTCGTTCTCGAAGAGAAAGTCGTAACTAAACGCCCCCCCACCCGCGGAGAAATCGCTGCCATGGATTTCGGCTGGAAGATTGTCAAACACGTCAAATCCAACGCAATCGTTCTCGCCGGGCCCGACCGCACGCTGGGCATCGGCGCAGGCCAGATGTCGCGTATCGACTCCTGCCGCATCGCAGTCTGGAAGGCACAGCAAGCCGGTCTGCCGCTTCAAAACTCCGCCGTGGCGAGCGACGCATTCTTCCCGTTTTCCGACGGTCTGCTCTCGGTGGTCGAAGCCGGGGTAACCGCCGCAATCCAGCCGGGGGGATCTCTGCGCGACGACGAAGTGATCGCCGCGGCCAACGACCGCAACGTCGCCATGGTGTTTACCGGCACGCGCCACTTCCGACACTGACACATTCCGCATCCATCCCGCCTCCCCCAATGCTTAAGCTCGGTGTTAACATTGACCACATCGCAACACTGCGTCAGGCGCGGTACGCGGCGCACGCCGCCAGCCCGCGCGCAGAACCCGATCCCATCGCAGCCGCACTGGAAGCTGAAGCCGGTGGGGCGCACGGCATCACCGCGCATCTCCGCGAGGATCGTCGCCACATTCAGGACGCCGATATGCTTAGGCTCCGCGGGGCCATTGCCACACGGCTTAATTTCGAGATGGCCAATACACCCGAGATTCTTGCAATCGCACTCGCCATCCATCCCGACGATGTCTGTCTTGTCCCGGAACGCAG
Source organism: uncultured Chthoniobacterales bacterium (assembly GCA_964652295.1). Classification (GTDB taxonomy): domain Bacteria; phylum Verrucomicrobiota; class Verrucomicrobiia; order Chthoniobacterales; family CALDSX01; genus CAZZCL01. The sequence continues at coordinate 59,863 of CAZZCL010000004.1, read as the reverse complement.
ACAGGAAATCACAACCGAAGGCGGGTTGAATGCCGTTCACGGCACCGAAGCGCTCCGCCCGACCGTCGCCGCGTTAAACAGCGTCGGCATCGCTGTCAGCCTTTTTGTCGACCCCGATGCGCCCCAGATTCGCGCGGCAGCGGCGCTGAATGCTGCCGCGGTCGAATTGCACACCGGCGCTTACGCCGATACCGTAGAACGCTTTGACGCAGAACGGGAACTGGCGCGCCTGGCCGAAGCCGCCCGTCTCGCCCACTCCCTCGGGCTTCGGGTCAACGCGGGGCATGGATTGAATTACACAAATGTGCCGCCCCTCCTCGCGGTTGTACCGCATCTTCAGGATCTCAACATCGGCCACAGCATCATCTCCCGCGCCGTTTCCATCGGTCTGAGACAAGCCGTGTCCGATATGCTCTCACTCATGCGCGCACACACCGTCCGTGGCGAGGATCCTCGATGAGCGTCGTCGGGATCGGCATCGATATCGTGGCGGTGGCGCGCATCGAATCCGCGCTGAACCGCTTCGGAGAACGTTTCCTGGCGCGCGTCTTCTGCGAAGCAGAAGTGTTCTACTGCCAATCAATGAAAAATCCTGCGGTACATCTCGCGGCGCGTTTCGCCGCCAAAGAGGCCGTTTCAAAGGCATTCGGCACCGGCATCGGCGCAGCGATGGGGTGGCGCGATATTGAGGTGCTCCGCCGTGACAACGGCGAGCCGGCCATTGTTCTGCACGGGCGCGGGGCGCAAACCGCCCGCGAACGTGGTGTGGCAACTGTGCTCGTCAGCCTGTCCCACACGCAGGAGTACGCCGCAGCCAATGCCGTCCTTATCCCTCGCCAATTGGCATGACGGAACGCCTCCCCACACCAGCGCCCGAGCTGATCCATACTCACAGGTTCTGTCCCTGCTGCGGATCGCGGGATTTTCCCATGCTTGGTCCCGTGACCCGCGAATGCCGAAGCTGCAGTTATAGAATGTTTTTCAACCCCACACTGGCCGTCGGCGTATTTCTCCTGGATACGGAACGCCGCGTACTTCTCATGCAACGCGCGCACGAACCGGCAAAGGGAAAATGGGCCATGCCCGGCGGTTTTGTCGACCCGGGGGAGTGTCTTGAAGACGCGGTCCGCCGGGAGACGCTCGAAGAAGTCGGTCTGCGGATCGAAACGCCGCACTATCTCGCGTCCCACCCGAATCTGTATTTCCACAGCGGGGTTGCACGCCATGTCACGGATATCTTTTTCCTCGGGAGGCTGCCGGAGGATCAGGAGGTCGTTCTTGAGGACGGCGAAGGGGTCGATTGGCGGCGTATTCCGCTGGCGGACGTGGCACCCGCGGATCTGGCATTCGATTCCATGAGGCATGCCCTCGCACTTTTGCGTGACCGTCTCGCAGCAGAAACGCACTGAGCGGCTGCGCCCGGTGATCTCAACGCACCGGATTCCCTGCTTAACCTTTGTCGCAGCTGCGCGCGGGGCCCGTACCCAAAACCCTATTCCATCTGGAGCACAGAATCCGGCTGTGTTGACGAATCCGCTTCGTCAGCCACGCGCTCATATTGCGGAGTGATGAAGTACTCCGCGAGCACTTCATCATTGTGTTCCACGCACACTCCATAGCCCCGCAATCTCTCGCTACCCGCCTCCACTTTCGTGCGTGTGACCTCACCCGTCTTCATATCTTTCTCCTCCGGAATGCCACGGTACTGATATTTCGCCCTCACTTTATCCGTGGTGACAGTCACGGCTTCACCCGGTGGTAATGTCATATCCTGTTTACCATTCTTGAGCACCACGATCTCCGTGTCGCCTTTTTTTAAGCCGAAGAACCGGTAACGCAGTGTTGCGCCATCGATCGGATTCCTGCCAGCGTTCCGGACCTCGACCTCAAGGGATTTGACCCCGATATCCTCTTTGGGCGCGGGCTTCTTCTTTTTATCGCCGCCCTTGGGAGCCTTGTCTTCTTTCGGCGATAAATCGATTTGCCTCGCACGGACTGTCACAGGCGAAAGCGCCCTTACGGTCTCGGTTGCGGCCATCCCTCAAAGGGCCACTCACACCACATTGGCAGAAGCATTCAGGATCTAACGTTGTTACCCATAGGCAAGGGATTAACCGAATCCGGGGTAAAACTTAAGTCAAGCCCTCACGAAGAGCGTTGTGCACTCACCCACAAATGCGTGCCATGCCCTCGTAAAAACTTCTCTATCCACACCGCAAAAGCCCGCCGAACGTGCGAGAGTTGCTTGCGAAACTGTACTCACCGCATTAATTGCCTTCTTAATGCGAATGGATCGCAAGTGCGATCAATGTTCTCCCGTCTCTCTCCTCCCGCTTATCCTGCTTCTGTCGGTTTTCCCATGCCATTCCTCGATCGCATTCCAAAAGGCTGTTCGGCAACCGTTATCGCCGTCCATGGCGACAACGCCTCTGCAGCCCGGCTTTATGCCCTTGGTTTCTTGCCAGGACGCACTGTCACGCATCGCAACACTGCCCTTTTCGGCGATCCCAACGCCTATGAGGTGGATAGCCAAAAAATTGCGTTGCGCGCCTCTGAAGCCCGGCTCGTCGAGGTCTCGTTGTCCCTCGCCCAGCACAACGGCCGTCCCGCCAGCGAGAACCCTGCAACTGCCAATCCGGCCGTTCCATGATCACCGCATCTGCCACCCCACCCCGCAGGCTTTCTTCAGCCTCACCCATCCGAAACGCCCCCCTCATCGGCCTTATTGGCAATCCGAACACAGGAAAATCTACCATTTTCAATCGGCTCACAGGGCTTCGCCAACGCATCGCGAATTACCCCGGCATCACCGTCGAAGCCCGGGTGGGAAATTACGAATTCGAGGGACGCCAATTCGATGTGCTGGACCTGCCAGGCGCTTACAGCCTTTCCGCGTCTTCTCCCGAGGAGCGGGTGACAATCGATTTGCTCACCGGCCATGCCGGCGCGCGCGCCCCGGACGTGATCGTTTGCGTCCTGGATGCGACGAATCTGAAGCGCAACCTGTTTTTGGCTTCCCAGCTCGCAGAGTTCGATAAGCCCGCCATCCTGGTGCTAAACCAGTGGGACGAAGCCGCAAAGCTGGCCCCCCCGATCGATCCGGCGGCGCTTGAAGCGGAACTCGGAACGCCGGTGCTCACGACCGTCGGCACACGCGGCGAGGGTCTCATCCCGTTGCGCAAAGCCATTGCCGCAGCCATAAATTCTCCGAGGCGTATGACGCGGATAACGTGGCGTCCCGAGGTGCTCGAGGCAGGGCGCGAAGTGCAGGAAGCCGTCAGCGCTTCCGGAGAGTCGCTCACCCTTGCTGAAGCGCACCGTATGATTTTCGATTGCCAAAGCGCCATCCGCAACCGGCTGAGCCTCCCCGAAGAGCGCCTTGACGAACTCATCCGCGCCGCACGCAATAAAATTCGGCACAGCGGACTCAACCCCTCCGCGGCGGAAGCCGTGCTGCACTACGAGCACATGGACGGCATCCTCGCGCGAGCGCTGCAAAGTCATCTGCACCGGACTCCGTCGAACCCGGTCGACGCCTCGATCGACGCGCTCCTTGTCCATCGCTTATGGGGAAGCCTTATCTTTCTCGCTGTCATGTGGGTGGTATTCCAGTCGGTCTACTCGTGGGCCGGGCCTCTCATGGACATTATCGACGGGTTGACTGGCGCAACCCAAGATGCGGTGGGACCCATGCTGGCGGCCACACCGATTTTTCAATCGCTGATCGTCGATGGCGTCATCGCCGGCGTGGGCGGCGTGCTGATTTTTCTGCCGCAGATTTTCCTGTTGTTCTTGTTTATTGCTCTCCTGGAGGAGAGCGGCTACATGGCACGCGGTGCCTTCCTAATGGATAAATTGTTCGGATGGTGCGGATTAAACGGAAAAAGTTTTGTTCCGCTGCTGTCGAGTTTTGCCTGTGCCATCCCGGGCATTATGGCCGCGCGCTCCCTCGAAGATCCCCGCGCGCGGCTCACGACGGTGCTCATGGCCCCATTCATGAGTTGTTCGGCTCGCCTGCCGGTCTATGTCCTCCTCATTGGAGTTTTCATCGAGCCGCGCTACGGCGCGTTCGTTGCGGGGCTGACGCTGTTCGCGATGCATTTTGTGGGGCTCGCAGTATCGCTTCCGCTGGCATGGGTATTCAACCGGTTCATTCTAAGGACCCCTCCCATGCCCTTTATCCTTGAGATGACGCGCTACAGGATCCCTGATTCGCGCAATGTGCTGATGAAAATGTGGGAAGGCGGGCGCGAATTTGTGGTGCGCGCAGGCACTGTGATCCTCGCGTTCTCTGTGGTCATCTGGGCACTGCTGTATTTCCCGCGAGACAACGCCACCGGGCAGCGCGCAGTCCAGACCTTTATCCAGATGCAGTCTGCGGCCACCGGCGAAACCACCGCGTCCATCGAAGCCGGACTGGCACGGGAAGAGGTCGCCGTCGCCCTCGAGGGTCATATCGAAGGCGCGTATCTTGAAGACAGCTATCTCGGGCGCTTCGGCAAGTTCGTCCAGCCGATGTTCGCCCCGGCCGGATTCGACTGGAAAATAACTGTCGGCGTGCTCTCAAGCTTCCCAGCGCGCGAGGTCATTATCGCCACCATGGGAATCATTTACAATCTCGGCAGCGAAGTGGACGAAGAATCGGAAGGATTACGAGGTGCGATGGCGTCTGCCGTTTGGAAATCCGGGCCCCTGGAAGGCCGCGCGGTGTACAGCCTGCCGGTCGTTTTCGCCCTCATGGTCTTCTTCGCATTATGCATGCAGTGCGGGGCGACGGTTGCCGTTATCGCAAAGCAGTTAAACTGGCGCTGGGCCGCCGCATCCTTTGTGAGCATGACGCTTTTCGCGTGGATTGCGGCGGTGGCTATCTACCAGATCGGCTCGCGGCTCCCTCTCTTATGAGTCTTGCGCTCGATTTCGTTCTCACCGGCAGCGTCGTTGCTCTCTCGGCAGGGTGGTTGCTCAGATCCTGCCTGCGCCGGGGCAGCGGTGCGGAACGGAAATGCAGCGGCGGCGGGTGCGCTTGTCCCCGCTCGAAACTCCCCACGCTCTCAAAGTCCCGGCCCTGAGCCCTTCTGAACCCCGAAGCGCATCCTCCACCCTCAGCTTGCAACTCGGCGCAAAGTGAGTTCGCTGGTTGCTTTCGCTCTCGGACATTCGACACACCCTGTCGGACCCCTCTCCCAGCCGTCTATCTTCCTCATGCACCCCACCGCACCAGACAAGGAACGTCGTCTCGCTTTCGATTTTCTTCGCGCCACCGAAGCCGCCGCCCTCAACACGCTCCAATGGCTGGGCAAAGGCCGGAAAGAAGACGCCGACGACGCCGCCTGCGACGCCATCCGCGGGATGTTCGACCTGATCGACGTCAAAGGCGAAGTTGTCATTGGCGAAGGCATCAAAGATAAAGCGCCGGGCCTGTTCAAAGGGGAACGTCTCGGCACATGGGAGGACGGAGCCCCGCATTTCGAAATCGCTGTCGATCCGGTCGATGGTACAACAAACGTCAGCAAGGGCATGACGAATTCCATCAGCTGTCTGGCTGCGGCGCTTGTGCCCTCCGACGGCGGGTCGGAAGGATGCCTGCTGGAGGTGCCCGCGTTTTACATGCACAAGCTCGCCTATCCGCTCGCAGTGCGTAAAGCGTGGCTCGACGATCCATCCCTCCCAATCAGCATTGATGCGCCCATCGCGGATGTCATCGACGTCACCGCGCGCATCCTGGGCAAAGGGGTGCGCGACGTGGTTGTCTGCGTACTTGATCGCGAACGCAACATGGACCTCGTCGAGGCCGTGCGCCGCAAGGGTGCCGCCCTGCGCATGATCCTGGACGGTGACATCGCAGCCGCTCTTGCCCCGGCGCTGCGCACGTCGAACATCGATCTTTATGCCGGCATTGGCGGCGCCCCGGAAGGTGTCCTCTCCGCAGCTGGCTTGCGCTGTCTGGGCGGTGGCATGCGCGCCAAAATCTGGCCCAAGGACGATGCGGAACGTCGGTCGTTGATCGACATCGGTTGGGGCGATCGCATCGATCGCGAGTTCATGTCGCGCGATCTGGCAAGAGGCGAGCGCATTGTGTTCGCGGCAACGGGCATCACCCTGAGCACGCTTCTTCGCGGCGTGAAAGTCGAAGGCTCAACCGCCATCACCCATTCGGTCCTCATGCGCTCGCGAAGCGGCACTGTCCGCTTCGAGGAGGCCCATCATAATCTCGATCAGAAGACAGTGCGCTTGCGCTCCATAGCTGCCGAAGGCCGGCTGTCCTAAGCGCGCTGACGTCGTCGCCCGGCTCACTCTCAGACTTTTTGGGGCGTTCGTTCCCGCGAATCCCGTGCCTTGCGCACTTCTCCCACGGCTTTCACGGCGGCAGCAAGAAGGCATTCGTTCAACGCGGGATGGATGTAGATCATGTCCGTCAACTCGCGCACATCGTTCTTCAAACGCATCACAACCAGCACCTGATGCAGAAGAGTCGCCGCCTCCGGCCCGACAAGATGGCAACCGAGGATGGAGTAATCGTCCGGAGACACCAGCAGCTTCACGCGCGGATACGCGATGCGCATGGCCATCGCCCGCGCGCTCGCAAGCCAGTCCTCAAACACGCTGACGTACGGCGCCCCCCGCGCGCGGAGCTGTTCCTCTGTCTCGCCCACAGAAGCAACTTCCGGATGACTGAAAACCGCGTGCGCAACCAAGCGTTGATCAATTGGGCCAGTGGCATCTTTCAAAAATTTTTGACGCAGATAGTTGACCTCCCACGAGGCTGCATGCTGAAGCATAAATCGGCCGTTTACATCGCCCGCAGCATAAACACCCGGCACAGCGGTCTCCAACTCGTCGTTCACCTCCAGAAACCCCCGCTTGTTGGGGACCAACCCCGTCCTGGCAAGATCCAACGCCTCCGTGTTGGGAACGCGACCGATTGCAAAAAGCACGCGCTCGGCTTCAAACACGCGTTGCTCCCCGTGAATAACGAATGTCGCGCGAAACCGATCCCCATTGTGATCGAGATGCTTGAGCGCAGCATGACAATGCGTTTCCACGTCCCTGCCAAACTCATTCTGGAACACGTTTTCGATCTGTCCATCCTCGCGCCCCAGCAACCGGTCGCCCCGCGCAAACAGCATAGTCTTCGTCCCCACCCCGGCGAAGAATGCACCCATCTCACATCCAATAACACCGCCTCCGATCACAAGCAGACTTCCCGGCGGTTTGGCTTCCAGCGGAAAGAGGCTGTCGCTCGTCCACACAGGCAGACCGGGAAACGGGGGCGGCGCGGGACGCGAGCCCGTCGCAACCACGATCTTTTCGGCCGTAAACCTTCGCCCTGCGGCTTCGACGGTTCTGGGAGCGCAAAAGCGGCCCTCGCCCCGGATTAACTCTGCGCCGGACTCGCGCACCCGTTCTTCGTAACGGCCATCAACTGCTCCCACGTACTCATTCACGCTGCCGAACATCCGATCCAGACCCGCACTGGCGAATTCCGCCCGCACAAAGTGCCGCTCCGCATGACGCACAGTACGGGCGGCCTCCGAAAAGCCGATAAGCAACTTCGAGGGAACGCATCCGCGATTCGGACACGCGCCCCCCAGCTTGTCGCGTTCGATGAGCGCCGTTTTCCATCCGGCCCTGGCAGTGGCGATCGCGAGGGATGAGGCGCGGCCGCCGCCCAGCACAATAAGATCGCAGGTCTCACTCATCGCATTGTTCAGTTTGCGCACAGCCCAGCCGGACCCACGGGAGAGGTTCCGCCGACCCCGACGAGCCAGCGTGGAAACCGGTTCCGCCGTCCGTCTGCAAGCCTCGTAACCTGCAGCCCGCGGGGTTAGCGCGCCGGGTAACGGTCAATAATCACGACATCATCATCCGGTAACCGTTCCCCGCGTGGCCATGCGGGTTTCGTCGATTTGCCGATCGCAATCATAAAACTGATCGCATGCTCTTCCGGAAGACCGATGAGCCTGGCGACGGCCTCAGGATCGAACCCCACCATCGGGCAGGAATCGTAGCCAAGTTCTCTCGCGGCGAGCATGAACGTCATCCCGGCAAAGCCAGTGGAGCGCATGCCTTCATCGCGCATGAGCTGCGGTTTACCGTCGTAAAACGGCTTAATCATTGGCCCGAGCACATCCTGCACCTCTTTGGGCGCGTGGCTCCAGTACCGGGCGGGATCCACCTCATGCGCCCTGAGATCCGCGCACATCACAATGAGAAGCGAGGCATCGGTAACCTGCGCCTGATCCCACGCAGCGGCCCGGACCTGTTTGCGCAACTCCGGATCGCGCACAAGCACGAAACGATAATTCTGCATGTTGAAGGAACTCGGCGCGAGTTTTGCCAGCCGGATCAGTTCGGCAAGCTCGCCGTCGGACATGCGATGATCCGGGTCGAAATGTTTTACTGCGCGACGTGTTTCGATGGCTTCGATAACGGTCATAATGTGTTTTTGACTAAGAGGCTAAGATGAATATTCCCATGGCTGACAACAATCTTATTCGCACACCTGTTTGAGCACCATTGAAACATGACACTACCACGCTCCGACTTTGCCTCAATCTCCGGCCGGTGCTGGTGGTCGGGCTGGCGGGATTCGAACCCGCGGCCTCTGCGTCCCGAACGCAGCGCTCTACCAAGCTGAGCCACAGCCCGTCATGACACGCCTTGCAAGGCACGAAAATGAAGCGTAGGCCATAACGGCCACTCCGCAAGCCGCTTTCTCGCTATCGGAAGCTGTTCGTATGACGATTTGCGATCTGACGCAGTTTTATTCCCCGGTAAGCGGCGGTGTGCGCCGTTATCTCCATGAGAAGAGCCGTTACATCCAGGAGCACCGGCAGAATGATCGGCATATCTGGATCATTCCCGGCGACACGGACAGGGTCGAGGAATCCTGCAGTGCGCGGGTTCATATGGTGCAATCCCCAATGGTTTCCCGAACATCGCGCTACCGCCTGCTTTGGCGGCTCGAACGCGTCGAGCAAATTCTCGAGCGTGAACAGCCGGACCTTGTTGAATCCGGAGATCCCTACCAGGTGGCGTGGAAGGCGCAAACATCGGCGCAAGCGTTGGGATTCGGGACAACCGGGTTTTATCACAGTCACTTCCCGGAGGCGTATTTCCGTTCCGCGATGAAATATTTTGGGGATTTTGCGACCGAAATCGTCATGGAATGCTGCCGCGAATACATCGTCAGGCTATACAGCGGGTTCGATCGGACTATCGTACCGTCGTCCGCTTTGGCAGCGTTGTTGCAGGAATGGGGGGTGCGGAATGTGGCGCACGTAGATCTCGGTGTGAACATCGCAGATTTTTTTCCCGACCGCGAAGCCGGGCTCCACCAGCGGAAAACTTTCGGCTTTGGAGAGCGTCACCGCGTGCTGTTGTATGTGGGGCGGCTCGCGCCGGAAAAGAATCTCGCGACCCTGCTGTCAGCATTTGGCATGTTGCGAAAGCGTGACGACCGATACCGATTGATTGTGGTTGGCGATGGCACCCTGCGGCATCTGGTGAGCCGCAGCGCGCAAGGCGGCTGTCTTCATTGGATCCCGACGCTGGAACGGCCAGGCGATCTGCCCGACATCTATCGCGCCGCCGATGTTTTCGTTCATCCCGGATTGCAGGAGACCTTCGGCCTCGTCAATCTCGAAGCGCAGGCGTGCGGAACCCCTGTGATCGGCATCCGCGGCAGCTATATGGATCGGCTCATTTTCTCGGGTCTGGACGGTTGGGCCACGGAAAACACCTCGCAAGCGCTGGCCGATGCGATCGATGGATTTTGGGCAACAGATCCTGCAGAACGCGGAATTGCAGCGGCCGGGATTGTGCGCAGCCGGTATTCGTGGCAAAAAGCCTTTGACCGTTTATTTGCAGTCTATACCGATGTCATCCAGTCTTATCGCTCCCCACCGCATGACGACTGCGCAAGCCGGACACCGTCCGTACCGCCCGCAGGATCGCGACGGAGTACGCCAATTGTGTTGTGAAACCGGCTTCCTCGGGGAGCGCATTGATCCCGTATTCGAAGACAGGGAATTATTTGCCGACGCTCTGACGTCTTATTACACGGATTGGGAACCGGAATCCGCTTTCGTCGTGACGGACGAGGACGGAGGGCTTTGCGGGTATTTGCTGGGTTGCCGCCACAGGGCGCGCTACGCGTTGCATTCTGCGCTGCAGGCTCCATGGCTCGTACTGCGCGCACTCATCCGCCTGCCGCGTTATCGGCCGGCATCGCGGCGTTTTTTGGGATGGATCCTTGGTAAAGCCGGGCGCGAGGTCCCGCCGGCACCGTCGAACATACCGCATTTCCATGTGAATCTGCTGCCGCATGCCCGCAGCGTGGCAACCACCCGCGGGTTGATCGATGTGTTCCTCGATCACCTTGTGGTTCACGGGGAACGGGCCGTTTACGGACAGGTGGTGACGTTTTCCGGGCGGCGCATGGAAGGTCTGTTCGAACGTTACGGATTCCGCGTTGTGAACCGCTCGGAAATCACCAAGTATCGCGAGCTGCACCCCAACCCTGTTTATCTTTGTACGGTGGTAAAGGATCTGCAGGCAGGTGCGCGGCTGTACGGATCCTGAGCACTGCGTCAACCCGGCGCGGGAAGGTCGAGGAAGTTCCGAAGCAGTTGCCTCCCTTCGACGGTCAGAATGGATTCCGGATGAAACTGCACCCCGTGCCATGGCTTGTGGCGATGGCTCAGGCCCATGATCTCGCCCTCCTGCGTTTCCGCAGTGATCTCAAGTTCCGGAGGAACGGTATCCCTGCGGACAATGAGCGAATGATAACGCGTCGCCAGGAAAGGGTTAGGCAGACCGGCGAAGAGACCGCGCTCATTATGTTTGATGAGCGAGGTTTTACCATGCATGAGGCGTTCGGCACGCACAACGGCCGCACCATGCACCGCGCCGAGACATTGATGCCCGAGGCAGACGCCGAGCACGGGAACGTCCTCTGGCAGCGCACGGAGGAGTGCCTGGCTGATACCCGCATCGTCGGGCGTGCCCGGCCCGGGGGAGATGCAGATCCGCGCGGGGCGCTGCGCCAGCAGATCCTCGAGTGTCAGGGCATCGTTTCTGAACACAACCGGTGCCACACCTAACTCCCCAAAATACTGCACGAGGTTATAGGTGAACGAATCGTAGTTGTCGATAACGGCGAGCATCATTCCGTGTTTTCATGCGGGCTTGCCGCTGCCTGCGCCATGGAAATGGCGCGAAGCATGGCTCCGGCTTTGTTCAGGGTTTCCTCATATTCGCCTTCAGGGGTGGAATCCGCAACGATACCGGCGCCGGCCTGAAAATAAGCCACGCCGTCTTTGAGAAGGATTGAACGCAGCGTTATGCAGGAATCCAGATTGCCATCGAGCCCGGCAAAGACCACGGCCCCCGCGTAGGGACCCCGACGGCTGGGCTCCAATTCGGAAACGATCTGCATTGCACGCACCTTCGGCGCGCCACTGACCGTTCCCGCCGGAAAGGTCGCGCGAAGCACGTCAAACGCCGAACGCCCGGGCAACATCGTCGCCCGCACATTGGAAACAATGTGCATGACATGGCTGTAGCGTTCCACCGTCATAAAATCGTCTACGCGTACAGACGAAAACCCGGCAACGCGGCCTGCGTCATTTCTGGCGAGATCCACCAGCATGACATGTTCTGCCCGCTCTTTGGGATCTTCCAGAAGGCTGCTGGCGTTGGCTTCGTCTTCAGCCGGGTCTTTGCCCCGACGCCGGGTGCCGGCGATCGGCCGAAGTTGAAGCTCGCGTCCCGTCACGCGCACGTGCACCTCCGGGCTGCTGCCCACAAGCGCGCGCCCCGGCCCCATTCTCAGGCAAAACAGGTAGGGGGAAGGATTCACAAACCGCAGACACCGGTACAGCTGAAGGGCGTCGGCATCGCATGGCGCTTCAAACCGCTGCGATAACACGACCTGAAAAATGTCGCCCGCAAGAATGTATTCCTTGGCTCTGCCTACCATGGTTCTGTAAGCCTCCGGGGTCATGTTGCTCGAAGGTATTGCCACGGAATCTGCGGCACGCGTTTCCAATGGGGCAAGAGCCGCATGCGCCCTCAGACGCGCCAACAACCGCTCAAGCCGTTTGCACGCAGCGCCATAGACATCCTCAGGGGCGTCGCTCTCTGCAAGAAATGCGTTGACCACCAGGCGCATCCGCCGCGTGCGATGATCGAATACAAGCTGCGATCCGGGGATCATAAACAGCATCTGCGGCATTCCCAAGTGATCGGGCGGAAGCGGACCCGCGGCGGGTTCAAAGGCATGCGCGACATCGTAAGAAAGATAACCAACCGCTCCGGCCATTGGTCCGGCCACGCCCGGTTGCTCTGCAATGCGATAGCGCGCAAGCAGCGCCTCGACATCTATCGCCGGATCGGACGAAGCGGACCGACGCCGCGGTTCACCGTCCCCGGTCCGCTCCCAAAGCACGCCGTCCTGAGCCCAGATCACTGTGTGCGCGTCCAGACCAAGCAGCGAGAATCGCCCCACCGCATCATTAGTCTCCGCGCTCTCCAACAAATAGGAATACTCCCTGTCCGCCACTTTACAGAACGCAGAGACAGGAGTCTCGAGGTCTGCGACCAGTTCGATCCCCACCGGAATCATGTTACTGACGGACGCGGCGAGAATGAACTCCTCACGGGAAGGAAACACCTGTTGACTCATGCGCAAGACCCGTAACCAAAACCGGGTCGCGCGCGCGCGCAAGCCCCGCAGTCCTTTAACGCGTGCGCACGGTTCAGATTGCGCCTAAGGATTACCGCGTGCTGCAGGCGGTTCAGCGTCCGCGGGCGCTTCTGGCTCCGGCACCGTTGCAGGCACTTCCATGGCACCCTCTTCTCCGGATGGCGGCCCGCCTTCGGGTTGTACCCCGTCTCCTGTCGGCGGAACGCCTTCAGTACGCACTTTCTCGAGTTCTTCCTGTACAGCAGGCGAGAGCGCCTCGGCCGCGCCCTGCTCCCATCGGCGGGTATCCGAAAGATAAAGCAGATCCGGGAACAAGCGGTCTGCGACGGGGATTGGCAAAGCCTGCTTAAGGGGAAAACCCTGGGGCACCTGCAAGCGCATGGCCAACGGTCGCCACTCGCGTTCCGTGCCACGGATCAGACCGCTGACGAATGGCACGTCGGAAGTAATCGGGGAAAGCAACAAGCCTGCCACCGAACGCCCTCCAGCCTGGCGCATGTCGTTGATTTCATAAAATTCCTTCAGACTTTCCGGTATCCACAAGCAATCCCGATCCGCGTACCATGCGACCGCCCAAGGTTGGTCGGAACAAATCAATTCGTTGGCGCGCGTCCACCCCTTTTCCCCGCCAATCTGAGCCACGATAACCGGGTGGTATGGCGGCCAGTGCAAGCGACCTTTCTGCGTAGGCAACAGATTGAGGATAAACGGCCCCGCAGAAACAATCCCAACGACAATTAAGAGTCCATACTTCAGAATTTTCGCATCGACATTCGTCCGGTTCCACAGCACCAGCAGAAATGCCACGCCGTATGCCGCAAACATCGGCACAAACAGAATGTGAAAATTGTTTCTCTGCAGAGTTGCGTGCTCTTGCAGCCCCAGCACGGACATTCCCAGCACCGCTCCAAGCCAGCACAACAACAGAAACCATCGCAACGCGGCGCTCTCAGGTCTTCGAAAGGGATGCAACAACGCAATGAAAAACAGCGGCGCCACGAGGCACCCACCCATGAGCCTTAACACCTCGCCAGCCTGCGCTGCGGCGCCGAGGCGGATCTTTGAAAAATATTCGCGCGGCCCCACTCCTTCGAGATCGGCAGCCCCGAAACTGCGCATCAAATCCGGCTCCGTCTTTGCCGACACGCCTTCCACAGTCGCGTAGTGGGCAATCCCGAACGGCGAACCGGTCGCGGCCGCATTTCGATAAGCCCATGGCGCCACAACGAGCAGAAAAAACCCGAGCATCCACAACATGACGATGCCCCGGGGCTGGAAATACACCGCCACAAAAATCAGGGCGCCAAGAGCCACGAAAAGGCCCACTCCGTGCGCAAGCGTGAGAAGTCCGAAGAGCAGCCCGGCTGCAGCCAGCCACACCGCTGTCATTCCTGAACTCAAACTGGAGCGGATGCCCAGCAGCACACAGAATACCGCAGCGCAGAAAAGAAACATCGCATGCATCTGAGGCAGGCCGCTCAGTGTAAAATCCCACAGTGCGTGCGTTGTCAGCACCATGATGGCCGCCACCGCCCCAACGAGCCTGTCGAAGAGCATTGCGGCCATGAAAAACACCAGTGCCACCGACAGAATAAAGAAGACCATAGACGTACCCGCGATGACGCGGTCCTGCGCAAAAACGAAAGACCCTTCCTCCGGCGGCTGCGCCCAGGTCGCTTTGAACAATGAAAGCGGGAGGGCATTGACGAAAGGTTGCAGCGGCGCGTGATAAATCTCCGGCATGCTGCCCTCCTGCCGCTCGGTGCCTCCGTCGTTTAGCCGCCAGAGCGCCATGGGCCGCAGCACCTTTGTAGAGTAGCCATTGCCACGCGCAATCTCCCGGGCAATCTGCGCCTGATCCATGCCGTCTGCGGTACCAAGACCGCGAAAGTCGCGAAATAGATAAACCAGTGCCACGGATGCCACGACCGCAAGCACCAGCGCCCACCGGATAATCAGACCCAAGGGGCCTTGTTCGAGGGAATGGATGACGTCCTGAAGGGAGGTATCTGAAGCCATAACGGGTTCAGTGCACAATGCCGGAGCGTCTGGCGAGAAAAAAACGCAGCCCTGCGCTGACACCACCCGGCCTGCGGGCGCTGTCAGGCCTTGAAGAGACTGTCCTGTTCGGCCACCCAGCGGTATAATTTCAAGTCGTCTTCCTGCTCCAACATCGTCTGAACGGCGTCGGTCTGATTTGCAATTGTGATCATGCTCACAAGAAAAATTCGCAGCATTTCAAGCGGGAGCCGGTCGCGCTCAATCTCAGTCAACGGGATTGGCGCGGCGGCATCATACAGATCCACCCACAATCGCACGCTGCTCCAGCCCAGAGACGAATAATCAAATGTTTGCCCGTTTCGCAGCTGGCGCAAATACGCCACAACGCTTTGCAGCGCGTAAGCCACATCGAACATCCTCTCCCGCTCCTGAAGAAAATCGTAATCCACGACGCCAACGATCTGGTCGGCTTTATACAGAATATTCCAGAAGTGGTAATCGCCATGTACGATGAGCCACGGCAGGTTACCGACAATGCGTTCGTAATCCTGCGCGAGCAAATGCACGAGGCTTTCCACCTCCGCGCACACGCGCGCGGCTTCCAGCGCATCATCATCGGAGCGCTGATGGATCGTGCGCTTTACCTCCTCCAACAGCAACAGGCATTGGCGCGGGGAGATATCGTTGCGCATTTCAGGCGGTACCACGCTCCGTCCTTTCACGCATGCAGCCAGCGCGGCGTGCAGATCGCCCAGCGCGCTGGCAGCCGCGTTCATCCGGCCCCAATCGCGGTGTGTACCAGAGTCATGCTCGATAAATTGATGCACCTCGACGAGGCGTTCTCCCCATACCGTCCAGCTTTTGCCGCTCCGCGCCCGAATCACCGCCGGACAACAAAACCCACTGGCAACAAGAGAATCGATGGTGCGATGCAGAAACTCGAGCCGTTCGACATATTCTTCCCCGTGCCTGGCCCGCAGCAAAAACGTTCCCTGCCCAGTACGAAACGGCTCGGTCGTGTTACATTGCGTGTTGAACGGCTCATCCATCTGGATAATGCGGCCCAAATCGAAATCGTCGGCGAGCCGTTGCAACTGCTGCAGCGTTAATTGCAATGCCGTGCGCGGCTTGTGCGTGGTGTCCGCCAAAACGCGCAAAGTACTGAGAAAAGCCTGGTTTTCGCCCATTTAAAAGTCTCCCCCGGTTGACCTCGTATTTCCGGAATCTGGAGTCTAAGCGTCAGTGCAGATTGAATCAACCGCGACGCCCCGCAGTCGAGTCGTCGCGCAACATCTGCCATTGAGCCCGCAACTCTGGCAGATCTCGATCTCCGGCGATCTCGTCCGGGCTTGATCCGGACGCTCCGGCGCGCTGCGCACCGAAATACACCGGGCATATTCCAATGCGCGAATTCGTTGCGGCAACAACTTCAGCCCCGGTCACATCCGCAATCGCAAGCGTCCGCTCCCGCAGGGTTAACAGCGTCGCGGCCCATTCCCGAACCACGCCGCAGCGGGCACCGTCCGCAAAAGGCGGGGTGAACCATTGTCCGCCGATCTTCGCCAACAGATTTGCCGATGCAAAACCGGCTACACATCCCGACCTGACGCAAACCAGTGTCTCATCCTCACCTTGCGCCATCGCACGCTTGCGAGCAGCCATACGCGCCCAGTAATTCCCTGTCTTCAACCCGGGAAACGGGTCCTGCACAAGCACCGGCTCAACAGACGCACGCAGAAACAGCGGGGGTTCAGTTGCCGGTTCCGCAAGCATGAACACACGTCCGGTCTCGGCGGTGTCCCCATCGCCGAACGTCGCATAAAGTCGTGCAACCACACCATACCGTGCACCGGGTGAATTTGCAAAGCTGCACAATACCCGGGTGAAACTTTCGAGAAAGCCGGGGTCATCAACCGAGGAATGCAACGGCAGCTCGGCTGTGTCGGCCGCGCTTTGGAGTCGGGCAAGATGCTCCCCGGCAAACATGACACCGGCCGACGTCGCAAGGAGCGTTTCAAAAACGGACATCCCAAAGCGCAACCCATAATCGGTGACGGGCACATGCGCATCCGCAGTCCATCGCGCGTCGCCGCAATCCCAGACCCATGATTGCATGAGGCTGAATCAATCGTCGCCGCCAACGGCAACGCCGCTGCGCGCGATCTGAAAACGTTCCAACCGTTTTCGCAGCGTGGCGCGACTGATCCCGAGCAGGCGCGCTGCCCGAATCTGATTGCCCCCGGTGCGCTGCATGGCCATCCGCGTGAACTCCTGCTCGATCCATGGGAGCAACTGCAACGTGGAATCGTCCATCGCCGCGTCGAGCAGAAACGCGACCGCCTGCTCGCGCGTCAGCCCACCGCCGTCGTCGTTCCGCGAGTCGTCCACAGGCGGCCTGCGCCCGACCATGACAGCCGGCGAATCGTCCACCGAAGGCGGCTGGCCTGCGCCAACCGGGATGTCCCGTGCGAGAAGAACATTCCCAGTCGCCAGGACACAGGCACGCTGCAGGGTGTTCTCCAGCTCGCGCACGTTGCCCGGCCATGCGTGCGCTTCAAGCACGCTCGCCGCTTCTTCAGAAAGGCGCAGCAACGGAAGATGCTTCTGCTCGCTGATGCGCTGGAGGAAATATTCCGCAAGAAGCCGAATATCCTCAGGCCGCTGCCGCAGGGGGGGCAGCTGGATGCGCACGACATTAAGCCGGTAAAACAGGTCTTCGCGGAACCCCTTTTCAGCCACTTCCTGTTCCAGATTCTTGTTGGTCGCGGCAACAATGCGCACATCCGCGCGGATGCTTGTGTTTCCGCCCACACGCGAAAATTCGCCGTCCTGCAGCACGCGCAGGAGTTTGCCCTGCACGGCGAGGGGCAGATCGCCGATTTCGTCGAGGAACAGCGTGCCTCCTCCAGATTGTTCAAAGCGCCCGACGCGCTGGGAGACTGCGCCTGTGAAACTCCCTTTTTCATGCCCAAACAGTTCACTCTCGAGGAGGTTCTCCGGGATGGCGGCGCAATTGATGGCGACGAAACCTTTGGCGCTGCGCGGGCTGTAACGGTGGATGGCGCGAGCGACGAGTTCTTTTCCGGTGCCGCTCTCACCTGTGATCATGACGGGAGCGTCGGTGTGCGCGACCCGCCCGATGAGCTTGAAGACCTGCTGCATCGAATCGGAACGTCCGACAATGCTGTCCTGGCGTTGCTCCACCGTGAGTTGCGGTTTGAACTCGGTGGCAGCCTTCATGGATCGCCGCGCGGTCAGGGCGCTGTCCACGACGATCTTAAAACTGAATGGCAACGATTCCTTGCGAAGAAAATCGTAAGCCCCCAGCGTCATGCTTTCGATCACCGATTGGTTGGTGCTGAAGGAGCTGGCCAGGACGATCAGCGCGTTGGGGTCGCGCTGACGGCAGCGTTTCAAAAGTTCCAGACCGCCAAAGGGCGATGTGTGGGTATCGGCAATGAGCAGGTCGATCTGTTCAGTCGAAAAAAGCTTTTCTCCCTCCGCTGCGTCGGTGGTGGTGAGGACGCGTGTCGAGGGCGTCTGCAACTGACTTTTTGCCCAATCGAGAAAATCTTCTTCCGGATCGACGATGAGAATGGTTTGGAGATCAGACTGCTCCATAACGGCGCTTTCGCTGGTTGAAACTTTCGATGGCTTCGAAGAAATCTGGCTCGCGAAAATCGGGCCAGAGCTTCGCAGAAATGTGAATCTCGGTGTAGCTCAGTTGCCACAACATGAAATTCGAGATGCGCAACTCGCCGGAGGTGCGAATCAGGAGATCGGGATCGGGCATACCGGCGGTGTTGAGACGGCCGGAGATGGCGGCCTCATCGATGTCCTCCGGCCGCAGCTTTCCTGCCGCGACGTCGGCAGCGAGGGAGCGCACCGCGTCGGTGATCTCGGCGCGGCCACTGTAGTTGAGCGCGAATGTCAACGTGCCACCCGTATTCGCCGCAGTCTGGGAAGTCATCCGCCGCAGGGCTTCGCACGTAGGCCCCGGCAGCTTGTCAATGCGACCGATGGTCCGAAAACGGATGTGTCGGCGCTCGATTTCCGCTGCGCGCTCTTCCAAAAACCGTTCCAGTAGCCGCATCAATCCCTCCACCTCCTCGCGGGGGCGTTTCCAGTTCTCTGTCGAAAACGCGTACAAAGTCAGGTAATCGATCCCAAGCTCGTCGCACGCATTCACACATGCGGCAGCCGCCTCCGCCCCGGCTTCGTGACCCTTCAGCCGCGGCAATCCGCGCCCACGCGCCCAGCGGCCGTTTCCATCCATGATGACGGCGACATGCCGGGGTACACTGGGAAAACGCGGCGTGCGCGGCGCGGTTTCGATGGATGCGGCAGCGGTGCTCACAGGCGGATTGTTGCGGCGCGCTCCGCGCCAACGCTCACAAGGCTCAGGCGGGCACCCGTCAGTTCGCAGATACGCTCAAGGTAACGCCTCGCGGCCCCGGGCAGATCGGCGTGGCGCCGCACGTCGCCCAGCGGCGTTTTCCATCCCGGACATTCCTCGTAGACGGGACGGCACATTCCGAGGTCGGTGGAATCCGATGGCGGAACTTTCAACCGGCGCCCTTCAAACTCATACTCCGTGCAGATCCTGAGCGACTCCAGCGTGTCCAACCCGTCGAGATTGGTCACCGCCAGATCGTCCATCCCGTTGATCATGGCAGCGTAACGCGTTGCAACAGCGTCGAACCATCCACACCGCCGCTTCCGACCTGTCGTCGCCCCGAACTCGCGCCCCATGCCGTGCAACAGCGTTCCAAGCTCATCCGACTCCGTGGGGAAAGGTCCTTCACCCACACGCGTCGTGTACGCCTTCATTACGCCCAGCACGCGATCCATGCGATGGGGCGGCACCCCGCTCCCGGTGCAGGCACCGCCGGCGATGGTGTTGGAGCTTGTCACAAAAGGATAGGTGCCGTGGTCGAGATCAAGGAACGTGCCCTGCGCCCCCTCAAACAATAGCCGTTTCCCCGCTGCAATCGCGTCATGCAACAAAACCACCGTGTTGCAGAGAAAAGGCCGAAGCGCGGCAGCGGCGGTTTCGTACCGCCTCGCCACGGCGGCGTCATCCAGCGGCGCTTCGCCCAGCGTCTGCAGAATCTCGTTGTTTTCGCGCACCTTCTCGGCGACGCGAGCGGCAAACCCCGACCGAAGCATGTCGCACGTGCGCAATCCTACCCGCGCCGCTTTATCCCCGTAGGCAGGTCCAATGCCGCGCTTGGTCGTGCCGATACGCCCGTCGCCTTTTGCCGCATCACGATGCGCATCGAGCGCCCGATGATATGGGAGAACCATATGCGCGCAATCGCTGATGGCCAAATTCCCGGGCTCAACCCGAATGTCCTGGCCGCGCAACGCCTCAATTTCGCCAACTAATGCCGACGGATCGATTACAACGCCATTCGCAATCACGCACAACGTATCGCGACGCAGGATACCAGACGGAATCAGATGCAACACATATTGTCGGCCGTTGTCGACAACGGTATGTCCGGCGTTGTTTCCACCCTGCGAACGCACAACGACATCCGTCTCGTCGGTAAGCAGGTCAATGACCTTGCCTTTGCCTTCGTCTCCCCACTGGGCGCCGACCAGAATCGTGTTGGCCATCAAACGCAAGCCGCCTCCACGGCCTTGCGCGCCACACTGGTGACACGTGGGCAAATGATGCAAACGAAGATCGATAAAGTCATGGCAAAGATCACCATCAGTTACGTACGAGCCTCGTTCCCCCGTTCGCAAGAGCAATTGTCGTTTTTTGACCACTTGACCCCGCCCCGACACGTTGTTGACTGCTCAATCGCAGCGTTCTCTGTCGCGCGATACGCTCATGGCTTCTTCTTCTCCAGTGGATCTGCTCAACGACAAATTCGGTCTTCCCGATACGCTGACCTTCGAAGCCGGTCCGGGAGGATTCATTGTCGCACGCATTGAAACGCCCGACGCATTTGCGCGTGTGGCGTTGCACGGCGCGCAACTGCTTTCTTTCGAACCGCGCCGCGGCGGGGAGATCCTCTGGCTGAGCCGCCGGAGTTATTACACCCGGGATAAGGCCATACGCGGCGGCATCCCCATAAGCTGGCCGTGGTTTGCCTCGGACCCCCTCTACGCTGGAAAGCCTGCGCACGGTTTTGCCCGGCTTTCCCCATGGCAACCTGTGCGGACACGCAACCTGGAGGACGGCTCCGTGGAAATGAGTCTGCGCCTCGTACGCAACGGTGCCTTCCGGGAGGCCTGGCCTTACGACGCGGCGTTGTCCCTGCATATCCGTGTCGGGGTTTCGCTCGATCTGGCGCTGGAAACTGTCAATACCAAGAGCACACCGATTCGTGTAGGTGCCGCGCTCCACACCTATTTCCTCGTCCACGATGTGCGCACCATCCGTGTGAACGGCCTTGAAAACACGCCCTGGATCGAAGCTGGTGATGGCGCCGAACACGCTGCGGCCAATGCGCCCATTGCATTCGCCGACGAGACCAACCGCATATACAAGGCGGCGCCTCGAACTGTTATCGAAGATCCCGGCCTGTCCCGCCGTATCCACATAACGCCTCGCGGCAGCAACTCCACGGTGGTGTGGAATCCGTGGAGCGAACGGGCCAACACCATGCCCGACATCGGCGCGGATCAGTTTCACGAGTTTGTCTGTGTTGAAACTGCCAATGCCTTCGCGGATGTGCGCACGCTCGAACCAGGCCAATCGCACACGCTCGGCGTCGGGTTGTCGGTCGAATCCCTCGCGCCATACGGCGCGCCCTAATGTCGATTCGCCCAGCACAGTCGTGTGCCCGCAGCCCCCCGCACACGCTTTGGCCATGACGCGCAGAGCGCCTCTGCAGCTTGCGCGCATGCGTCGCCTGTGTCATTCAACCGGCTTATGCCTGTTCCCATGCAACATACGGTTGCGCAACCCGCCTCGCTCGCCGGCACTTCGCTGCATACCGGCGAACGCGTCACCCTCACAGTTTTGCCCGCGCCGCCCAATCACGGCTATAAATTTCGCCGCAAGGATCTCCCGGACGAACCCACCATCTCCGCCAGCATCGAGAATGTGCGTATGGTCGAACGCGCCACAACTATCGCCGAGGGCAACATCAAGGTTCATACCGTCGAACATATCCTTTCGGCTCTCGCCGGATTGGAAGTCGATAACGCCATTGTCGAGATGGACGCCAATGAACCACCCATCGGCGATGGCAGCGCTATGCCTTACGTCGAGTTGTTACAAGGTGCGGGGCGCACGGCACAGGACGTGCCGCGTAAAGTTTTCGAGATCCGCGAGCCGGTTGCCGTCCAAACCGCATCCGGAGCGATCCTGACAGTTCTGCCCTCCCCTACGTTCCGCATTTCATGCACTCAGGCCGGCCCGGACGGCAGCTTCACACAATACTTCAGCCTCGACATCACGCCGGAATCCTACACGACCGAAATCGCGCGTGCCCGCACATTCGTCCATTACGAAGACATCGAACCCCTGATGGAAAAAGGCCTCATCAAGGGGGGGAGCCTGGATAATGCCATCGTCATCAATGCAGGCGCCATCGTCAGCAAGGAGCCCCTGCGTTTCGAAGACGAGTTTGTCCGCCACAAGATCCTCGACATCGTCGGCGATCTCGCAATGTTCGGCCGCCCCATCCGCGGCCATGTCGTGGCGGTGAAACCTGGCCACGGCCCCAATGCCGAACTCGTCCGCGCCCTCTGCCGCGAGTACGACGAAATGCGCGCCATGATCCCGCCGGTCAACATTCCCCACGGAGAAGCCGTGCTGGATACCAACGAAGTCATGCGTATTCTCCCCCACCGATTCCCGTTCCTGATGGTAGACCGCATCGTGGGCTTTGAGGGCGACAACAAATGCACCGGGATCAAGTCCGTCAGCATGAACGAACCCTTTTTCCCCGGTCATTTCCCCGGACACCCCATCATGCCCGGCGTGCTGCAGGTCGAAGCCATGGCCCAGGTCGCAAGCGTCCTGCTTCTGCGCAACCCGGAGAACACGGGAAGAATCGGATACTTCATGTCGGCGGACAAAGTGAAGTTTCGCAAGCCGGTCCTGCCCGGCGACACACTTTTCATTCAGGTCGAACTCACTAGCGCGCGACGAAATCTCGGCCGCGCAAAGTGCCGCTGCCTCGTTAACGAAGACGTCGTGTCAGAAGGCGAGCTCATGTTCATGCTCATGGAACGATGACAGAAATCATCCATCCGACAGCCATCGTCGATCCCCGCGCAGAACTTGGTCGCGACGTAGCCATTGGTCCCTACTGCCTTGTTCTCGGTCCCGTCCGCCTCGGCGACCGTTGCATGTTACAGGGGCATGTCGTCATGGATGGCCCCGCGGAGATCGGCCCCGACAATGTTTTCCATGCATTCTGTTCCATCGGACAGAAAACCCAGGATCTGAAATACACCGGCGAACCGACATGGCTTGAGATTGGCAGTGCAAACGTCTTCCGCGAATCCTGCACCGTCCACCGCGCCACCGCACCCGAAGGCCGCACCGTCGTGGGGTCAGGCGGGAATTTCCTCGCTTACAGCCATATCGCCCACGATTGCACCGTTGGCGACGGCGTTATCTTCTCCAATAATGGCACGCTCGCAGGGCATGTGACCGTTGAAGATCACGCTGTCATCGGCGGGCTCTCTGCCGTACATCAGTTCTGTCGCATCGGACGCCACGCTATCACAGGCGGTTGCTCTAAAATCGTGCAGGATGTGCCGCCCTTCATGATTGTCGACGGCAATCCCGCACTCGCGCGGGGTGTCAACAAGGTGGGCCTGGAACGTCACGGGTTTTCCACCGAGATTGTGGCGGCTTTGACTGAAGCATTCCGCGTTCTTTACCGCGCCGAACTCAACGCATCGCAAGCCTGTGAACGGCTTGAGCGCGAGTTCGACTCTGCCGAGGTTGCCCAGCTCATCGCGTTCGTCCGCTCCAGCAAACGGGGCATCGTTCGTTCGCCCTGGCGCGATTGACGCCCGCTTAACCGGCTTGCCGCGACCCGGGAGCGCTCTTGACTGCGAATCCGAGGTTTGCTGTGCGCCCCCAGAACGCATGCTCGGTTTCCTCCGCGGCCACTCCTTCCGCGGTGTGGCGGTAGGTTTCCGTTACAAACTCGCTGAACGCACTGTTCCGATTTACGTCATGCGAAACCAGCACGCCACCCGGAGCGATCCGGGACCAGAACTCGCGAAATTCCGCCAGCATAAATCCCCGGCGATGAAGACTGTCGTGAAGAAAGAAATCCATCGCGCCAGGCAACGCGCCGTCGCGCAGAGCGTCCTGGGTGGTTGCGCGTACAGGGCGGTATCCCATGCGAAGTTCTTCCGGAATAAGAGCGCCCAGTTCGATTTCCTCCGCGCATTCCACACTGTAAAGAATGCCATCGGCAACCCCGGCGTCCTGCATGCCTTTGAGGATAAAGGTGGATGACATGCCCGTGTTTCCCCCGCTCTCAACGCAGATCCGCGGTGCCAGACAACGCACGACAGCATACAGCAACGAGCAATCCAGTCGGCCCATGGAACTTTTGCTTCCACCCGATTCCTTCCGCGCGCGCATCTCCAGCATGAACTCGCTTTCATGCATTTCGAGCATGAAACGATTCAAATCGTACCAGTTTAGATCGACGCCCCGGACAATCACAACGAAATGGAATCCATCCCTTAAACTCCGGCGGCGGCATTACAGCGTCAAGCCGAACTGCCCGGACGAAGATTACTTCCCGCCCATCGCATCTTGGCCCTCAGCACTTCATAGAACGTCAGTGTGGGCAGGGTCGCAAGACGGAACGGATTGATATGACGTTTGACAATGGCTCTGTCGCCATCGCGCAACGCCAGTCCCTCCCGCCCGTCGCATGCAAGCATCGCTGCGTCCTCCGCTTCAAATGTCAGTTCCACCGATTCAGGCGTAATCACACTGCGATTGGTCAATACGTGGGGGCAGATCGGCGTGATGACAAACGCGCCACTGTCCGGCGACACAATCGGGCCTCCTGCAGCGAGCGAATATGCCGTCGATCCCGTCGGCGTGGCAATGATCAGTCCATCGGCATAGTATTCCGTAAGGAATCCGCTCCCGATCCACGCCCGGATTTTTATAAGCTGGCTTGATGGACCACGGCTGATCACCGCGTCGTTCAATGCCGTCTGTTCAAGCAGACATTCCCCATTGCGAAACAGGCACACCTGCAAACGCGTGCGTTCGGACACGGTGTAATCGCCGCGCACAATCTTGTCCACCGCCTCCCGATATTCGGACCAGTGCAAGCACGTTAAAAATCCGAGCGCGCCAAGGTTCAATCCAAACACTGGCAACGCCAGATCCTTCAGCCGTTCTGCCACGTTCAGAATCAGGCCGTCACCTCCGAGAGCTACGAGAAGATCACAATCCACCGCAAGATCCTCCAATGGCGCACTGCACCCTTCGAGCCCGGCCAGCCGCGCGCTCTCGGTTTCCAAACGCGGAACCACACCGCGTGCACGGAACGCCTCGTCGAGCAGCCGCACCGCAGCCCCACTCTGTTCCTTGCGCGGATGCGCAATCAAAGCCACGCGCAGGCCGTCTATTCGCATGCGATCCATGCCAGATACTCGCGGTTTCCGTCTGCGCCCGCCAGCGGCGAATCGATCGATCCCAGCCAGCGGCAGCCTGGGGTTTCGCCTGCCACACGCCGCACGCGCTCGAGGGCCTGCTCCCGCAGGGCGTCGTCGCGGACGACTCCCCCGCGGGGCACGTCCCGCTTCGAGAGCTCAAATTGAGGCTTCACAAGTGCAACAATCTCGCGCCGCAACCCGCACAACGCTGCGGCGACGGGCGGCAGTACAAGCTCAAGGGAAATGAAGGACACGTCTATGACAGCCAGCTCCGGCGGCGGCTCAAGATCCCCGGCCTGCAGATGGCGCAGGTTGAACTTCTCGCGGACATGCACGCGGGCATCCTCCCGAAGCTTCCATGCGAGCTGGCCGTGTCCGACGTCGACGGCATGCACAAGACGCGCTCCGCGCTGCAACAGACAGTCGGTGAACCCACCGGTCGAAGCGCCGGCATCCAGACAGATTCTCTCGCGCGGATCGACGCCAAAGGCATCCAGCGCCGCTTCCAACTTGTAACCGCCCCGTCCAACGTATCGCTCCGGCGCAAGCACTTCGATCGGCGCATCGGCTGCCGTCTTAGTACCCGGCTTGTCCGCGGGTTCGCCCCCCACACGAACCCGGCCCGCGAGAACCGCCCGCTGCGCCTTCTCGCGGCTTTCAAAGAATCCGCGTTCCGCCAGCACGATATCGAGGCGGCGTTTGGCCATCGAACTGCTCATCGCGCGCCAAAACCCAGCAGCACGGCTGGAACGGTTTTCAAAAGGATCCTTAGATCCAGCCATAATGACCAGTTATCGATATATTCAAGGTCCAGCTTCACCCAATCCTGGAAGTCCCGCACCCGGTTGCGCCCGCCCACCTGCCACAGGCAGGTAAGCCCGGGCTTCATGCTCAGCCGGCGGCGATGCGCCATGTCTTCAAATTTCTCCGTCTCGTAAATCGGCAGGGGGCGCGGACCCACAAGGCTCATCTCACCGGTAAGCACGTTCCAGAGCTGAGGCAACTCATCGATACTGGTTCGGCGCAGCCATGCGCCAAACGGCGTGATGCGCGGGTCGTTCTCGATCTTGAACACCGGACCGCTCATTTGGTTCATCTGCTCCAACTCGGCTTTACGCATCTCCGCATCGCTGGTCATGGTCCGAAATTTATACATCAAAAACGGTCGGCCATGGCGTCCGCTGCGCATCTGCTTAAAGAGAATCGGTCCCGGCGATGTGAGTTTAATGCCGACGGCTGCCAACACCAGCAGGGGCGATGCCGCCAACAGCAATATCGCGCCACCAACGCGGTCCATGATCTCCTTGATCAAAAGCGACCACGACAGGTCAGGCGTCGACCGAAACGCGATCATCAGCCGCCCCCCGAACGAATCGATTGTCGGACGGGCAATGGAGGTCTTGATAAAATCCGCAAGCAACCATGCCTCCACCCCTTCGACCTCGCACGCGTTGACCGCCGCCTCCACCGTTTTGAGCTGGGTGTGGCCCGCTGCAAAAATTACGAGTGAAACATTGTGCGAATGAAGCGCATCCACGAGTTCGCTCACAGGCTGCCGCTCAATGTCGATGCGCCCTGCGATTTCCCACATCATCGACTGATCCCGTGGCGCGGACTCCAGAAACGCGTCCATATCCTGCGGCGATCCCGCGAGCAGCACGCGTTCCTTCAGCCCCTGAGCCTGCGCGCGACGCTTGAGCCACAAGGCCGTCAGCCGATCCTTAACCACGAGGAGTCCCGCTGCCAGCGCGGCAAACACAAGCAACACAGTTCTTGGAGGCGGGCTGAGCCGAAGAAAAATCACGCACACCGCCACGAGTCCACCCAGCAGCAGCAGCGAACGCACGACCTGCCCCAGCGCTCTGAACCATGTCTTGCCGAGGGGAGATTGGTAATAGCCCTGCCAGTCGAGAATCAACGGCGCAAAAGGCAACAGCGCGATCAACGTCCATGCGTATGCGCCAAACGGAGGAACGCCACGCTCAAGATTGAACCAAACCGTGCCACGCCAGCGAAATTCGTGCGCAATCCAGAGTGCCACCGCAAGAATCGCGACATCCGCGATTTGCTGGAGCTGCAGATTGATTTCGTTGCGACGCGGGATCATGGCATGGAGAAGGTCATCCTATAGACCCTGCACGACCACGCCACTGTTTCAGAATGAAAAACCAAGCCCATTTTCGATCCGGGGCCATTATTGCCACCGTGCACACCCTCCGCGGTTTGCACATTGCACCCGCCTTAAGCCGGAAAACCGACTGGTTCGAGTTGCGTCTTGACCTACTCCCATTTCCACTGCCGCTTGCGGCGCTGCGGCGGCTCGCGGCCCTGCGCACTCCGTTGCTTTGCACTGCGCGCGACCCCGGAGAAGGGGGGCGCCCCGGCCTGAATGCGGCAGCCCGTCTGAAGCGCCTTCTCGCCGCACTCCCCGTTGCCGACGCCATCGATGTCGAACTCGCCAACGCCACCGTCATGGCCCGGGCCATCCATGCCGCACACACGCGCAGAAAAGCCGTCGTCATTTCCTTCCACGATTTTCACGGCACCCCATCCTCGAAACGTCTGTCCGACATCCTCCGGCGCATGGCCGGTTCCGGGGCGCAAGCCGCTAAGATTGCTACTTACACCGCCAACCCCGGCGACATCGCCCGCTTGCTTGCGCTGCTCAATAATCCGCCGCTGCCCGTGGCGGTCATGGGCATGGGACCGTTCGGCACACTGTCGCGTCCCGTCGCCGCCGCCTGCGGTTCCATCCTGAACTATGGCTATATCGACAAGCCACAGGTGGACGGACAATGGCCTCCGCCAGCGTTGCAACACGCCGTCAACATCCTTGTCGGCACGGGCTGCCCTCCGCTCCCTGTCGGCTGAACATATTCCACAACAAACCCCTGGCACTCGTACAGGCGTCTTCGCCATACCAGACCTGATGAAGATAAGGGCATCCTCAGCCAACAAACCGGTTAGCTCCATCCGCTCACTCCAATCCTGAGGCGGAGGCTGGTCTTACCCTGACAGGCCGCCAATGTCGGTCCGGTTCGGCACGGGCCTGGGGATTACTTGTCGCTCAACGCTGCGACACCAGGCAATTCCTTACCCTCAAGCAATTCCAGCGATGCGCCACCGCCAGTCGAACAATGGGTGACCTTCCCCACCGCACCGAATTTCTTCGCCGCTGTAGCGGTATCTCCCCCGCCGACAACCGTTATAGCCCCACGCGTCGTGGCCGCTGCGATGGCTTCAGCCATGGCTTTGCTCCCCCCAGCGAAACGCTCGAATTCAAACACGCCGGGAGGCCCATTCCAGACGATGGTGGCAGCGCGACCGATCGTTTCGGAGAAAGCCTCACGTGTTTTCGGTCCGATATCCAGTCCCATCCATCCATCGGGGATGCCCACCGCCACCTCGGCGATCTTTTGTTCAGCCTCGGCGTCGAATCTGTCTGCAATGACGAAATCCACCGGCAAATGAATGGCAACACCGCGCGCTGCGGCTTTTGCAATCATTGCAGGGATGGTTGCAGCCCCTTTTTCATCATACAAACTCTCTCCAATGGGCATGCCGTCGAGCACCTTTTTGAATGTGTACGCCATCCCGCCGGCCACGATAATTTCGTCGGCTTTTTCGATGAGATTTTCAATGAGCGGAATTTTGTCCGCAATCTTGGCCCCGCCAAGGATCGCAAGCAGGGGGCGCTTCGGCGATTCGATGACCGCGGCGAAAGCCTCCAATTCCTTCTGCATCAGAAAGCCCGCAGCACGCTGCGGCAGATCGACTCCGACGACGGAAGAATGCGCACGATGCGCGGTGCCGAATGCATCGTTGACATACACATCTCCAAGCTTTGTCAGGCTGGCCCGGAACGCTTCAACAGCGGCCGGATCGGCTTTGGTACTTGTGCCATCCTCGTTCTTCACCTTGCCCTCTTCCTCAGGATGAAAGCGCAGATTCTCGAGGAGGATTATCGCTCCGGGATGAAGGGCGGCACACGCCGCCTCCACCTCGGGCCCGGCGCAATCATTGAGGAATTGCACGGGTCGTCCCAGCAGTTCGGCGAGTTTGACTGAAACCGGCTTGAGCGATTCCGCTGGCACAACACGGCCGTTGGGTCGGCCAAGGTGACTCATCAACACGACCGACGCGCCGTTATCCAGAACATGCCGGATTGAAGGCAGCGCGGCTTCAATACGCTGGGTGTTAGTGATCGCGCCCGTTCGTTTATCCAGAGGCACATTAAAATCGACGCGAATAATGACGCGCCGACCGTTCAAATCGAGGTCGTTGAGAGCAAGCTTGGCCATGGTAGAGAAAGCGCCGGTCTGCCGCAGGAGGGTTCAACACTCAGGAAAACGTGCCGGCTTTTCCGGTCGTCGCTCCGCCCCGGATCTTCCGGCTGTGGATCACATGATATGCCGCAGAAGATCGACGCAACGATTGGAATAACCCCATTCGTTGTCGTACCAGCTGACAAGCTTGAAAAACCGGCTGTTCAACTCGATGCCAGAACCCGCATCAAAGATGCTGGAGTGCGTGTCATGAATAAAATCGGTGGATACAACTTCGTCGGTCGTAAAGGCAAGAATACCCTTGAGATAACTCTCGGAAGCGTTCTTCATTGCGGTACAAATTTCCTTGTAGGAAGTCTCCCTGACAGTGCGCACGGTGAGATCGACGACCGACACGGTGGGGGTGGGCACGCGGAACGCCATGCCCGTGATTTTGCCTTTAACCTCGGGAATCGCCAATCCCACAGCTTTCGCAGCGCCCGTGGTTGAGGGAATGATGTTGATCGCTGCGGAACGTCCCCCCTTCCAATCTTTGCGCGAAGGTCCATCCACGGTTTTCTGCGTGGCGGTATAGCTGTGGATTGTGGTCATCAGACCTTCCTCAATGCCGAATCCTTCCTTAAGCAGCACATGAACGACAGGCGCAAGACAGTTGGTTGTGCAGCTGGCATTGGAAATGATGTGGTGCGCCTTCGAATCGTACATCTCGTGGTTTACCCCCATGACGACCGTAATGTCTTCGCCTTTGCCAGGCGCGGAAATGATGACTTTTCTGGCACCCGCATCAATGTGGCCGCGCGCTTTGTCCGCTGCGGTGAACAAGCCGGTGCATTCCAGGACGATCTCAGCACCGAGACTTGCCCATGGCAGCGCCGTCGGCCCTTCCTTTATTGCGAGACACGCGATTTTGTGTCCGTCGACAACCAGTGTGTCGTCATCCTCGAGAGACGGATTGGATTTCTCGCTGGCCACCTCTCCTTTGAAGCGGCCCTGCGTGGAATCGTACTTTAGCAAATACGCCAGATTATCGGCCGGAACCAGATCGTTGACGGCGACAACCTCGACATCTTTGCCAAGGAGACCTTGTTCGTGGATTGCGCGAAAGACCAGACGACCGATGCGGCCGAATCCGTTGATGCCAATTTTAACCATAGGAATGAGACGTGAAGAGGTGTGAGAGACTGTTGAACGTTTGAAGACACCTTGCACTGCGCATCGGAGGTGTGCCGCTGCAGAAAAGACTTCCACAACGCGATGCCGATTCGCAAGGCCGCTGCTTTTATCGACCGGCGCACACGGCAGGTCAAGCAGGAGAATGCTCCCGGACATTCAGGGCGCCATGCGGGAGGACAACGGGCGTTAATGAAACAGCTTTTCGTACCGCGGCGCAGGCGGGTTGCAGATCCGCTGAATACAACGCTCCCAGATGTCGCCCCCGTCGAGAATCTCAATCTGCACGCGCAAAAACAGAACGGGCAGCCCCGCGTCCCGCATGCGCGGGAATCGCACAGCGTCTTTCTCGGTGGTCACAACCGCGTCGAGCCCCCGCCGCAGGCAGCGGTCGAAAAAAGCGCGGATTTCCCGTTCACTGAACCGATGATGATCTTCAAACGTCCGGCTGAGTTCAATTTTGGCCCCAAGAGCCAGAAGACCCTCCTCGAAGCTTTCGGGGCGCGCGATGGCGGATACGGCACCGATGCGACGTTCCTTCAGCCATTGCAACGGTTCGATCTGCCCACTCCAGACATCGCGCAGATGCACCGGGGCGTGTGCGCATTGCACAATCTCCGCGACGCGATTGTGTCGGCGGATGCGTTCGATCAGGGGAGCAAGATTCTCCCCGTTGCATTTCGTGATAAAAATATAGTTGGCCCGTCGCAGGCTTTGCGGCGGCTCGCGCAGTGTGCCGCGCGGAAGGAGGTGGCCGTTGCCGAACGGGGCGGTCCGATCAATGAGAACCACATCGAGACGATGCCGGAGTTTGAGATGTTGCAAGCCGTCGTCGAGCAGAAGAATGTCCGCCCCAAATTTGCGGATGGCGTACGAACCGCTTTTGGCGCGGTTTTTATCCACAAGAACCGCAACGTCATGAAGGTTGCGCGCCAGCATGAACGGTTCGTCGCCCGCGTGGCGCGAGTCCAACAATATGGATGTGCCATCGGAGACAACCCGTGGTGGATCGGCACTGCGGGATCCGCTCAGAGCAAGTGCCAGCCGCCGCAGCAGCGGTGGCTGCTTGCTTTTATAGCCCCGACTGAGAATTGCAACACGACGCCCCCCAGCCTGCAAGGCCCGCGCAAACATCTCGACCACCGGAGTCTTACCGGTGCCACCAACCGTCAGGTTGCCGATGCTGATGACCATGCATCCAAGTGCGTGCTGCCTGTTCAACCGACGTGCGTACATCCAGAGCCGGACATTCACGGCAGCCAGATACAAGCTGCTTAACCCTTGCAGAACCCAGCGAAGGACGGCGGCGCGCCGTCCAAAACGGCGCTCCAAAATGACGTCCACAGCAAATTGTTCGAGTTTCTCGACTGCCCGTCGCATGCCCAATGTCCAATGAAGGCGATAATCCGCGCCTGATCAAAGCAGTTATTGGTTTTGGCACGAAATCCCCGGCTTCGCGTACGCCGCATCAAGAGGAAAATCAGCCTCGCCAGCACGCCGTGGCCGCATTGACTCTACGCGGCTCGCGGCAGGGCGCGCTCAACAAAAAAAGCGCCGCGGTCGCTCTTACAACCTGCGACCGCGACGCTTCATCGGGCGGGGAAAAGGTCGCACCTACCGGGCCGGCACTGCTGAGCACACCACTGTCATTTACGATCCCGGCGTCGATAGGTGCGATTGGAAATTACCATGGATTGAAAAAGTTCGAACGGGTCAGTTGACAGCAAGTTCCTCGACTTTCACCTGGTGTCGGGCGCCGTTTATGGTCAAAGCAAAATGGCGGGTTTCAGCCACCGCGACGTCTGAAGCAACCGCATCGGGCGCAGCGGCTTTCGAAGCAGGCGGCGCAGCGGGCTTTTTGCCCGCAAGCAGATCTTCGACCTGCCTCGGAAACATGGCGTACAACACCGCAACCTCGTCATCTGTCGGCAAATTCTTTTTGGCCAATTCTTCGCGCAGTTTCGGCATGCCCGGCTCGAGGATATCTGCGGGGCGCCCTTCGACAGGCTTTTGCCCGGATTTATCGACAACCATCTTCAGAAGATCCGGATCGATGGGTCCGGGAGTGTGACCGTATTTGCCAAGAACAACATCCATCGTGGGCTGCGCGACGTTTTTCCAGCGGCCGAACTTGACGTTGAGCATGGCCTGCGTGCCGACGATCTGGGAGGTGGGTGTAACCAACGGAATCCACCCGAGACATTCCCGCACGACAGGCATTTCATTAACGACCTCCTGAAAACGATCCCCCATGCCCTGCTCTTTGAGTTGGTTAATGAAATTGCTGAGCATACCGCCGGGCACCTGATAGGTGAGGATATCCACATCCACGCGTTCATTGGCGGGGTTGGTGAATGCAGCCAACTCCTTGTAGACGTCGGCAAAATGTTTGCGTAACTCGCCGATCCGACCCCTGTCGATGGCGGGACAACGCGGGTTGCCTTCAAGCATCGTGTGCATGAGCAGAATATCCGGCTGGCCCGACCCGTTGGAAAATGGATTGATGGAGACGTCCAGGGCATCAACCCCCGCCTCGACCGCCGCAAGGTAAGACGACGGCGCGAGCCCGGCCGTGCTGTGGCTGTGCAGGACGACCGGCACCTTTAGCCGTTGCTTCAGGCGACGCACCAGTTCCCCGGCAGCAGGGGGGCTGATGAGACCGGCCATATCCTTGATGCACACAGAGTCGCACCCCATCTCCTCAAACCGCACTCCGAGATCGACAAAGGTGTCGATGGTATGCACAGGGCTGATGGTGTAGCTGATGGCACCCTGCGCATGCTTTCCGCACTCGTGAACTGTCCGCACGGCGGTTTCCACGTTCCTAAGATCGTTCAGCGCGTCGAAGATGCGGAAAATATCCATGCCGCGTTTGGCAGTGGCCCGCACAAACGCTTCAACCACATCGTCCGGAAAAGCCATGTACTGGACAATATTCTGCCCGCGTAACAAAAGGCTGTGAGGCGTCTTCGGTGCAAGCTTCTTTAGGGCGGTGATGCGTTCGAACGGGTTCTCGCCAAGGAACCGGAGGCATGTATCGATTGTGGCACCACCCCAAGTCTCAAGCATGCCGTGGCCCATTTCATCCAGGATGGGCGCCGCAGCGAGCATTTGCCCGGTAGTCATGCGCGTGGCGGCCAGCGATTGATGGCCGTCCCGCAGGACCGTGTTGTTGAAGATGACAGGGGCGCTGCTCACTCGAGGCATGATTTCATGCCGCACCCGCTTGCGCTACGCAAAAGTTGCCGAAAGCCGCTCAAAATTTGCGCTGCAAGCGCCGACGGGGGGCGTGTCACGCGGGCAGGATGAAATCCAGCGTGGGAAACTCGCGCCCGAGCACAGCGGCCGGAGGTGCACCAAGCCAGTCCTTCAGGATCGTTGCGTAGACGCGGCGAAAATCGACTGTGTGGACGAGATCGCCCTTATCGAGCGCGGTGAGGCTTGGATGCCGTCCATAGAGCCCCGGACGGACAGCGGCACCCGCAATGAACAGCGGGGCTGCGGCACCGTGATCGGTGCCTTTGGAGCCGTTCTCGGCAACACGCCGCCCGAATTCGCTGAACGTCATCAGCGTGACGCGGTCGAGATTGCCCTGGCTCTTTATCTCATTCATGAACGCCTCGACTGCGCCACCCAGTTCTTCAAGCAACCGCGGATGCGAAGCGGCCTGCTGGTTGTGCGTGTCGTACCCGCCCTGGCTGACATAATACACCCGCGTTTCAAGCCCCCCGGCAATCAGCTGGGCAACAACTCGCAGGGAATCGCCAAGACGACTGCGGGGAAACTCTCCCGCAATTTTTTGTTCCGACGCGATCTGCCGGATGCGATCCGAACTCACGCGCGCATCCAAAGCGGTGCGCTGCAGAAAATCCAGGGGGTTGCCTCCCGGACGCGCGGCACCGACTGAACCGATCGTGGCCCCGCTCATATCTGCGCCGTCATCCCCGTCCGGAGCGTTCAGCCCTGCAAATAGTTCCCCGGCGCCAGTCATGCGCTCGCCCTTGTAATGATAACTTTCCGGATTCGAAAAGCTTACGCCTGTAGGATCGGCGGCGGAAAACGCCTGTGGCGCCTCAGCGCCAATGCTGACGCCGACAGAAGGATCTGCTCCACTGCAGCAATTGTCGAAATAACGCCCCAACCAGCCGGTGGCCGCTGTCCGATCTGCATCCACCGCAGTCTGCCAGATTTCGGTGGACCGGAAATGCGACCGGTTGGGATTGGGATAACCGACGCCCTGCACGATGGCGAGCAAGCCGTCGTCATACAACGCCTTGAAAGGGGCGAGCCGTTTGTTAAAACCGGAATAGGCATCGAGTGGGAGAACCTCGCCTTTTGGGATGGCAAGCGTCGGGCGCGCCTGATAATACATGTCGTCAGCGTAGGGCACAACGGCGTTCAAACCGTCGTTGCCGCCGGCAAGCTGGAGTACGACGAGGATGGGCGCATCCCTTCCAGTCGGCGTTTGCACAAGGGCACCGGCAGCCATGGTGTGCAATGTGGAAAACGTGCGCTCAAGAAAGAGCGGCAGGGTCCACGACAATCCCGCCCCGAGGGCGGATGTGCGCAGAAATTCGCGGCGAGTTTTCAGGGTGGCGTGATCGTTCATGGGTGCGTGCGGCGGTTTGTTCCTAAAGAGATCGGCTGCGGCAGATTCAGCAGAGCTGATAACGGGGCGTACTCATCATGATATGCGCCAGCGAAGCAATGGCGCGGTCATCCAGCGGCACATTCGTGGCGGCAAACTCAATGAATGCAGTGAGTTCCGTCCCCGGCAAACCCTGCGGAAAAAAGCGGTGCGCCAGGGTTTCCACCAGTGCAGCCGGATCTTCCCGCACACCAGCCGGAACGAGAGCAGCGAAATCCGGTGCGGCATCCTGCGGCTGGATACCGCGCCGCTGTGCAAACTCGCGCAGCATGCGCGATCGGGCGTCGGATTCGCTGTTCTTTGCGAGGTCAGCCGCAAGATTGTAGCGGGCGAGCAGGGTTGCGGTGGTGATCCATGTCTTGCCACCATCCCATCCCTTCACGTTGGGCGGCAGCAGCAACTCCTGGCCAAGCTCGCGCATAGCGCGCAATGCGGTAACGGTTGGCACGGCGGTCATTTCGAGTTCACGGCAAGCCTGAACAAGCCATTGCACAGGGCTCTTGATCTGTGCCTGAAGCGCGCGCGGAGAGTAGAACTCAGCCGATGACAGAATGTTGCTCATGAGCACCCGCAGATCGTACCCCGTGCCCTGCCACCACCGGGCAAGTGGATCGACCACGCTGGCGGGCGGATCTTCGTACACAAAGAAACCCCAGATCTTGCGCGTGATGAACTCGGCGCATTCACGACGCGCAAGGATCAGATCGATGATATCATCACCCGAGAAGACACCTTTCCGGCCAAAAACAGTCTTTTCGCCATCGTCAAAGCGGCTTTCATCCAAATCAAACGACTGGGTCATCGGACGCACCTTGTAGCCTGTGAAACAGCGCGCCACCTCGCGAATATCTTCCTCCGTATAGAGCCCTTCGCCAAGGGTGAATAGCTCCATGAGTTCGCGTGCAAAATTTTCGTTGGGCTTTTTCTTGTCGCTCTGGCGCAGATCAAGCCAGATGATCATCGCTGGGTCGCGCGAAACAGCCTTAACAAGGGGTCCAAACCGCCCAAGCGCATGGCTGCGGAACGTCTCGTTCTGCACATACATGAAATAGGAATTCCTGACTTTCTGCTGGCTGGTGGCGAAGTGGCCATGCCAGAAAAGGGTCATCTTTTCGATGAGCGGCGCAGGACTTTTGAGCATGTGCTGCAGCCAGCAGTTCTGAAGGTCGGCAAGCCAAAAGCGTTGTTCCCGGAGTTTCTCGGCAAACATTTTCCGCTGCTTGTCGGGGTCGC
Organism: uncultured Chthoniobacterales bacterium; assembly: GCA_964652295.1. Lineage (GTDB taxonomy): Bacteria > Verrucomicrobiota > Verrucomicrobiia > Chthoniobacterales > CALDSX01 > CAZZCL01. The sequence goes on along the minus strand of CAZZCL010000004.1, from coordinate 23,205 downwards.
CGCCGCTCTCTCGCCGGCCCCTCCGGAACTCCTCGGCAATTTCAGCCGGGTTGGCCCATTGCGGCCGCGGGAAGGCCGCGCCAGGTTTGGTGACGGCCACTGGATCCACGAGGGCAGCCACGGCGCGTCGCATTCCGCGCTCGTGCGTGCGGACGATCTCAGATGGCGAAGCGCCGAACCCGGCGCGATTCAACAAATGCGCAGCAGCGGACAGCGACCAGGCTTGAGGGGGGAGCGGAGGCAACATTTCAACATTATAACTCCGTAACTAAAAATTCGTTGCGTTATTTTCGTCCTGAGCAGGCGCTTCCCAGTAAAAAAAGTGTCGCGCAATAGCCGCCAACAGAGATGCGGCGGGACACGATTCCTTTCTGGCAAGCCCGTTGATCAAACCCATGGGGGGAAACAGACGTGAGTGGCTTTGCTCACACGCTACGCCAAAAAAATTCCGGCAGGTCGCGCCCACTTACTCTGCAGATTGTTCCGGGGGGAGAAAGTCGAACATGTCCGCGTCGGCAAATTGGCTCGAGACTTCTCCCGAGTGGTCGAAGTTGTCCACGAGCGTCAACTTGCGAACAGGCTGTCCGGGACTGAAATTGAGCTTTTTCACGTCGACCCAAAAGACCTGTGGGCTGAAGACGGAATCATAGTAAAGAATGCGATTAGTCAGGTCTGTGACCGTTCGCCAAACGGTTGTCGAGACGTTGGGACGCTCTGCATCCGCAATTCCGAAGGGTGCCGAAACATTTCGCATGACACTCATCATGGCAGCGATGGCTTCGCGGTCCGAAGCCGGTTTCGGCAGATGCTTAATGTAGTACGCGCCGCGAACGAAGCGATCAGCGGGCTCGTGGGTTCCGGGGAGTCTGTTTTCGCCACCGAATCCACGATACTGCCGGAGATTCTCCAACTGCTGGTCGAACGAAGGCTGGTTGGTCATCACTATATGACTCCGATCGTGATAAACCTGGATCTCGCCTTCGATACACTCGATCACTGCAGAATCGCCGCTGGCATCGTTAAGGGCGATATGCACAGTGGCCGGTTTACCGCTGGACGGTTCGACCGCCATAAGCAGTTGGTACGGTTGGGATTCGAGGGATTTCACGGCCTCGGCCACAGTGGCAAAGCGATCAAGATAATATTGAACCCAAAGGGACATCGTCAGCCCCGGAACGGATTCGTCCCGCGATCCGACGCGCGTTTCCGGCAGGTACAACATGTGGCCCGCCAGACCTCTCTCATTGATGCCATCGGCGGTCCCCACGTCGTACGCCGTGATGATCAGACTTCCATAGGTGCTGGTCCAACGCAGGGGGTTCGTCTGCGCCAAACCTTTGCGCTCCATGCCGCGGGGCAGGATCCACATGTTGCTTCGGATATCTTCAAACCAATCCATATTCCGACCGACGATCACGGATCGGCTGTTATCGTTCCAGAGGATCCTGGAACACGCTTGCACGGGCGCCGCAACGAGCGCAAGGCTCAGACAGAATGGTGCTAGATGGAAGGTTCGTATCATCGCAGTTTCAGGGGTATCGAGGCTGCGAGCATGCTGGATGCGCTCCGCACGGGATGCAAGTCACTTGCCACCACACGGGTCGTTCAATTCAGCACCGCACGAACTGCATCGTCCCAGCCCGTATAATGCCTTTTCTCCGCGAGGGCAGCATGAAGGCTTCCGGCGTAGTCAAAAACATCCTCGCGAATATAGGCACCCATCGCCAATGGCACGGCAGGCAACCCCGCCTTGCGCAACAACGCAGCGCGTTCCACAGCGCGCTTTACGTCATTGTGATCGACGGTATTCGAAAGTTCGACCGCAACGATCACATCACGCCGTTCCCCTTCATATTCCACGCGTCCCGAGACAATGAGATCGAGGAGTAACACCTTCCCAATTTCCTCGTTGGAAAGCTGTCCCTCCAACCGTTCCTCAATCTCATGATGGATAAGGCGCGTGCGCCGCAGCACCGGAGCAAAAAACGAAACCGCTTTTTGCGCGACTTCGATCTCGAACATGCTGCCTTCCAGCCTGCCCGTGCGCCCTTCAAGCTTCTCGACCGCCTCAATGAGGCGCTTGAGCGTTTCATCCGTGCGCTTCTGCGCCTCGGCGAGTTCTTCCATGCGCACAGCCAGAGCATCCACACGAGCTTCCGTGCGCTTCTGCGCCTCGACGAGTTCTTCCACACGAGCTTCCGTGCGCTTCTGCGCCTCGGCGAGTTCTTCCACACGAGCTTCCGTGCGCTTCTGCGCCTCGACGAGTTCGCCAATTCTGTTTTCCGTGACGAGTTGGATCCGCCCCAGTTCGGTCAGCGTTTCCTGCAACCCCTGAAAATCGGCGCGCGTCGGCGTGTCCTTCAGCTCTTCGTACATGGCTCCGAGCACCTCGGAGATGGCACGCGCCATCTCCGGCCCTGCAACGGATTCGATCCGGGAATAAGCCTGATACGGATTCATGCTGCCTATTCATCGCTGCTTGTCGAGTGTTGCGCAACAGTTCCCTTTGGAGCAGCCGTGGAAAGCATTCTCGCGAGTCGGGCGGGGTGAGGGGTGCACAACCCAGGAATCGGGCTGGACGAATCCCCGCGCACGCCGTAACCCAGCTTTCATTTCATGTTGCGTTCCCTGGCCACAATCAGCGGATTTACCGCATTAAGCCGCATCCTCGGATTTGTGCGGGATATCTTCATCGCGCGTTACCTTGGAACGGGGCTCGCCGCGGAAGCGTTTGTCGCAGCATTTCGTTTCCCTAACATGTTTCGCCGCATCTTCGGGGAAGGCGCCTTTAATGCCGCGTTTGTGCCGTTATTCGGCAGGGAACTCACGGAGCGTGGCAACGTGGCCGCGCAGAAATTCGCGCGGGAAAGCTTTTCCCTGCTGGGGGGAGTGCTGTTGCTGGTTACGCTTGTCGCCATCCCCGGCATGGATTGGGTTATGGCGGTGTTTACACAGGGCTTTCGCGACCGGCCTGAGGTCATGGAGCTTACGGTTGCCTACGGACGCATTGCGTTCTCCTATCTTTTGTGCATGGCGCTCGCTGCGCACCTGAGTGGAGTGTTGAACACCCTCAAAATTTTTGCGATGCCGGCCTTTGCGCCGGTGTTGCTAAATGCAATCTTTCTGATCGGGCTGACAATCGTCGTCCCGCTGGGTGGGTTTCGCGACGATCCTGTCGGGGCAGGATACGTGCTGGTGTGGTGCGTTTTCGTTGCCGGCTGGGTCCAGCTTGCAGCGCTGTGGATTGCAAGCTGGCGCAAAGGATTCCGAATTCTACCCGTGCAACCCTCGTTTAGTCCCGGCATGAGACGGCTCACTGCGTTGATGGGTCCCGGAGTGCTCAGCGCCGGCGTACAGCAGATCAATCTGCTGGTCGGAACCATGATCGCTTCGTCTCAGCAGAGTGCATTACCATTCCTCTATTATGCCGACCGCATCAGCCAGCTGCCGTTGGGCATGATCGGGATCGCTTTTGGCGTGGTTCTGCTGCCCGAACTGACACGCTGCCTGCGCGAGAGCCGTCCGGACGATGCCGGCGAAACGATGGCGCGCGGCGTCGTTCTTTCGATGCTGATAACCGTGCCGGCGGCGGTTGCCTTAATGACAATCCCTCGCGAGATCGTGGGGGCGCTGTTCGAACGCAACGCGTTCGATGCGGAAAGCACCCGACAAACCGCCGCGGCTCTTGCAGCGTTCGCAGCCGGGCTGCCCGGCTATGTCCTGATCAAAGTTCTGCAACCGGGCTATTTCGCACAGGAAAACACGCGCTCCCCAATGATCATGGCCGTGGCAATGGTTGCGGTGAACATCGCGCTAAGTCTCGCCTTATTTCCCTTCCTGGGCCATGTCGGCATTGCCATCGCCACATCGGCAGCTGCGTGGGTGAATGTCGCCGCGCTCGCCTTGGGGTTGCAGGGCTTTTTCAAGCTTGGTCGGCAGCGCATCCGGCAGCTGGCCATGATGGCACTCTCCGCCGGCTTGATGAGCGCAGCGCTGGCCGGGGGGCGTCTGGCTCTTTCCGGATTGCTGCAGTCCGAATCTGCGCCACTTGAACTCACAGCCCTCGGAGCGTTGATTGCTGGTGGCGCAGGCGTTTACCTGTTGGCGACGCTCGCGTTGAGGGCAACAAGCCTGGCCGAGCTGCGTTCCGGCTTCCAAAAACGGCGCGCCTGACTCAGGAGCGGCCCTTTTCAGCAGACTCAGCAGACGGGGGCAACCGGGCGCAGCTCGGCGATCGCCTGCATGATCCGGTCTCCGATGCGGGCATAATCTTCGCGTTTTCCGGCGCCAATATCCTCTTTGCAGAAACGCAACGGTTCGCCGACATAAACTTCTATGGGTGCCGCCTTCGGCTTTTTCATGTTGCGTCCGAAGGCCTCGTACGTGCCGGAGATGTAGATCGGAACGACGGGTGCCATGGTCTTCGCGACGATCAACCCCACGCCCGGCTGGGCAGGCTGCAATTCACCGTCGGGCGTGCGGGTACCTTCCGGAAACACCACCACCCGGTTGCCCTCCGAGATGAGGCGTATGAGCGTTTTGATCGCCGAAATATCCCGCCCGCCAAGATCCACAGGGATCACATTCAGAAAGGGCAGCAGCCAACCAATGGGGCGTTCCTGAAAAAGGGTTTTGCGCGCGAGAAAATAGACTTCGGTGGGAGCAGCCACACCGACAGCAGGCGGATCAAAATAGCTGGCATGATTGGCCGCAAGAATTGCCGGGCCGTCGCCAATAAACCGCCCTCGGTTATGAATCCGGAAGCGGCACCTGGCCTTGAACGCAACCCCGGCCAGCCATCGGCAGATCCAATAAGCCGGCTTTTTCATAAGACGTTGTTCACGGCCTCCTGGGCGGCATGCAATCCCCGTGTGGCAAGACATCGCAGCACGCACGCAATAACCTCTTCGAGAGTCATCCGGCTGGTATCAATGCGCTCAGCATTATCCGCGACCTGCAACGGGGAAACGGTGCGCGACATGTCGAGCGCATCCCGGCTGGAGATTTCATCGCGCAACCCCTGCGCCTGCCGACGACGCGCGCGCACTTCGGGATCGGCGTCGATATAGAATTTGTAAGGCGTGTCTGGAAACACCACCGACCCAATGTCGCGCCCTTCCACCACGAGATCGGACATGGCAGCGAATTTTCTCTGCCACGCGACGAGCCGACGCCGCACCTCCGGGCAGCGTGCCACCGTCGAGACGTGCTCGGCAACGCCGGACGCTTCAGCCACGGTGGACACAGGGCGTCCGTCCATTTCGAAAATCGCTTCGCCATCTCTCACGCACAACTGCACAGGCACGGCATCCAACGCGGCTGCCAGAGCCGGGCCATCAGCAGGATTCAATCCGCGCTCAAGTGCGAGCCATGTTGCGGCACGATACATCGCTCCAGTGTTAAGATGAGCGAACCCCAACCGGGCTGCGACCAGGCGAGCCACGGTGCTTTTGCCCGATGCAGCCGGTCCATCGATCGCAACAACAACGGGTGCTGAACCGTCGCCCTGCAGGCGCGCCGCACTGCCTTCTGCCGGACTGTCGGAACCGTTCATCGCAAGACTCAACGCTCCATCCCTGCCGACTCTCCGCTCCCTCCGGCCGGCCCCGCAAACTCAAAGCCCCGTACCTCACTGACGACCGGGGTCTCTGCCCCCCGATTGTGACGCAGACGCATGATGCGCTGAAGGGTCGCTTCGAACCCCGGGTAGGACGTGGCGATACAATCCGTATTCTCCACAACCGTCTCGCCCTCGGCGAACAACCCGGCAATCGCAAACGCCATGGCAATACGATGATCGCCGCAGGAAGACACCCTTGCCCCCCGCAACGGCATGCCGCCGTGAATGACCATGCCATCGCCTTCACCGCGTTTCTCGACCCTCGCGCCCATCGCACGCAATCCGTCCACAATGGCGGCAATGCGGTCGCTTTCCTTCACCGTCAACTCCGCAGCATCCCGGATAATCGTTGTCCCCTGGGCCAGCGCACCTGCCACCGCCAACACGGGCAATTCGTCAATCACATTCGCAATGCCGACTCCCACGCAATCTTCCAGCCGCGCCGTTTCCGCAAGGATTTCGTCACGCATGGCGTCGCTCATGCCAGTTTCGCGCGCAAGCGCCGCACGGAACCGCCGGATGCATTCGCGGTCCAGCAGATCGGTGCGCAGAATGGCAAGCGCTTCGGCGGGTGCATGCTTTTTAAGGCCGTCAAAATAACCTTCGCGGGTCAACGCCTCCACCGAGGGCGTGTTGCGGATGACCACGCCCGTTAAACGCGCCCCCCGGACTTCGATCTTGCCGAACGGCTCGGCTTCATGCGTTTCCTCATGAATTTCGCGGATGCTGGCGCCCATGCGGAACAACACGCCAAGCACCCCGGTGCGCGTCTTGTTTAACCCCACGCGGGAGATCGTCAGATGCGACCCGGGTTGCGCCGACGCGGCCACCATCCAGAATGCCGCACTGGATATGTCACCCGGCACGGCAAAATCGCACGACTCCAACTTCGCCCCTCCATGCACCGAAACCTCATGGGCATCCTCCGCACGCAACAGGTTCACCTGAAAATGCCGCAGCATCCGCTCCGTATGATCGCGGCTGAGGGAAGGCTCCACGACGGTCGTTTTGCCGCGGGCAAATAGTCCGGCCAGCAACACGGCACTTTTCACCTGCGCGCTCGCCACGCGGCTTTCAAAGCGGATTCCATGCAGTTCGCCTCCCTCGATGTCCAAAGGCGGTGCCGCGATTTTTTGACCGTTCCGCTCGCGATCCACACCGGCGATCCGCGCACCCATCAGTGACAGCGGATCGATGACGCGGCCCATGGGGCGGCTTGTCAGCGATTCGTCGCCGGTGAGCCGACTGCTGAACGGCTGCGCAGCCAGCAACCCTGCCAGCAACCGCATGGTTGTCCCCGAGTTGCCACAGTCGATCGCCTGTTCGGGCGGATTCAAATTTCCTTTCCGGCCATGGACAACGAGCGTGTTCTCCTTGAATTGCTCGATATTGATGCCCAGCGCCCGCATCGCGTCCACAGTGCGGAAACAATCCTCGCTTGGCAGGAACCCGCTCACCGCACAGGGGCCGTTGGAGAGCGACGCAAGGATTACAGCCCGGTGCGAGATGCTTTTGTCGCCCGGGACATGGATCTCCGTTTGAATCAGCGGGGCGCGGCGGATGTGCAGTTCGGCCATGACAAAAAAAGGGAAATTCAGGGAATGTTAAGCCGCAGGTCTCGTGCCTTTTCGAGAAAGGTCAACAGCTCTGCCGCAGCCCCCGCCTCCAAATGGTGTCTGGCCTCTGCCAGCTCGCGTTCCAGTGCCGAAAGGCTTTCAAGTACAGCTGGACGGTTTTCAAGAAGAATTTCCGTCCACATCGCAGGCGGCGCGGCAGCGATCCGGGTGCTGTCGCGAAATCCGCCTCCCGCAGAACCAAAGACCCCGGTCCCGGCAGCAGCCGCTGCTCTTGTAATGCATGCCGCCGCAAGATGCGGGAGATGACTGATCCGCGCGACAACACAGTCGTGTACGTCCGGATCCATCTGCACAGTCCGACACCCCAACACGCGCCAGAAGGCATCGGCAAAATCCCGTGCGGAAGGCTGCGTGGAAGATGTCGGCGTTATGATGCAGACGGCGCCATCGTACAAATCTTCCCGGGCAGCTTCCATGCCATGCTTTTCAGAGCCTGCCATGGGATGCGCTCCGACGTATCGACCGCCGAGAACAGCCTCAAGCGCACGAACCAAGCGCCCCTTAACACTCCCCACATCGGTCACAACGCAGTCAGCTGACGCGGCATGCGCGGCAATTTCGGCCAGCGCGTGCATCGCTCCAACCGGCGTGCATAAAACGATCAGATCCGCCCCCGCCACGGCGCGGGCGAAATCCGTATGGCCTTCATGCGCAAACCCGCGCTCCACGGCATCCTCAACCGATTCCCTGCGCCGACCCCAAACCGCAACGCGGGCCTGCGGCAGCCGGTTCATAACTGCCAGAGCCGTGGATGCGCCCAACAACCCCGGTCCGGCGACAACACAACGCTCAATGTGCATGACGCCGGATGGCCACTCTCTCCCGCAGCAAAATTCGCGCTGCCGCCCCTTTCCGCAGCTCAGGGCACAAGGATAACCTGGCCGGAGTAAGGATCTTTCAACTCCGTTCCCGGCGGATACCCGCGCGCATCGATCTGGCCCGCATAGGGGGAATGTGGGCTTGTAATAAAGCCCGGTTTACCCGGAACGGGCACGCCGTACTGGAGTTTTTCCGCAAGCGGTGGTGGCGTGGGCGTCTGGACTACTGGCGCAGGCTCGTCGGCAGACGGCTGGGAAACGGCACTCTCAGATGGCGCGGGAGTCGGCTGAGGTGCCGGACCCGGTATACCCGGATCGTAAATGGTATAGCCATCTCCACGCACGCCATAACGATTCTGCCGATAGGCCTGCTCCTCAGGAAAACAACCGGAGAGAGCGATTACTACCGTCAACCCTGACAGAGCCGCTGCGGCACATCGCGGTGCGGAACCCATTCCGTCGTTCGCTCCTCCACGTGCAGGGCGTTGTTGAACCTTCAAAGTTTCACCCATCAAAGGCAAAGCTGCCGCCGAAGACCGATGTCCGGTGGAAGCGATTTCTGAGTAACCGTCGTGTTTCATAAGAAAAGATGCGCGAACGAAGAATGTCCTAACGCAGGCAATGCATCCAGACAATGGCTTTTTCGATGGAAAACACACGAGCCACAGCCAAAACGCCCCACAAACCCGATCCTGAGGCAGTCGCCCACAGCCCTCAAAGGTTCGGCAGACGCAGCAAACCGATCATCACTCCTTGAATCACAAGTTCGTGCGCAGGAATGAGATCCGGATACTGCGGATTCTCCGCGCGAAGAAACGGACGCCGATTCCTGACGATGTACGTTTTCAATGTGCTCTCCCCATCGATTAACGCAGCGACAATCTGCCCGCTGTACGGGGGTTTCAGTTCGAGGATCACAATATCGCCATCAAGAATCCCGGCGCCGGTCATGGAGTTGCCACGCACCTTCAACGCGAAGATTCGTGGGCCGCGCGGCAACCCAAGCGATTCGAGCTCCACGCGCAGACACGCGTCGCTTTCCTGCTCTCCGAGCACGGGATTGCCGGCCGGGATCGTGCCGTAGACCGGAATCTCAGAGAATGACGGCGGCAACATTTCATCGCTGTGACGATCTTTAAAATGAAAGACAATGGATCGTGCCCTGCCGTTGCCGGAGCTGAGCACCCCTTTGCGCTCAAGTGCCTCGATGTGTTTGGTAACCGCATTGGGACTTGCGAAACCGAACCGGGCCTGGATTTCGCGGCGTGACGGAATCACACCATCACGCCGTTGGCACGAACGGATGAAGTCAATAATCTCGCGTTGCCGTTGTGTGAGCGGAACGTTGGTAGCCATGCCTTGACTGCACATAAGAACACCATAGGCAAGCGGCTGTCAACCTGTCTCTCAGGCCTTCTGTTCAGACGCAACCTCCGTGGTGCGCCAATCGAAACCCCCGCGCGCCATGCCCGCACTGTCATCCCTTTAACCCGTCGCGAAGCAGACTGCGGTTGTTCCACAAATAACTGGTCCCGGAAACAAGCGTCAGCATGGCGGTCCCCCCAAGCACAACCCAACCTGCCGCTTCAAGGCCTGCCGACGGAAGCTGGTCCAGCATCTCGGGATTCCATTCGCGGATGGTCATGACCAAAAAGAAAAACACGACCGCAACGATCTGCCAGACCATCTTGTGTTTGCCAAGGCGTTCAGCAGGCAAAACCACGCCCTGCGCCGCGGCAAGAAGCCGAAGGCCCGTCACCAGAAATTCGCGCGACACCACCAGCACCACAAACCACGCGGGTACCATCCGGGTCGACGCAAGAAAAATAAATGCGGCCGACACCATGATCTTGTCAGCCAGGGGATCCATGAGTTTCCCGAAGTTCGTGACAAGATTGCGCGCCCGCGCGATCCGCCCATCGGCGTAATCGGTTAACCCGCCGACTACAAACAACACCAGCGCCAGTGTGGCGCTGCCGTGAAAGCTCAGGCTCAGGACAACCACAAAAAGGGCAGAGATCACGAGACGACCGATCGTGAGCTGGTTGGGGAGGTTCATGGCACCCCTGATACCGGGTGGACGCCTGAATTCAACTCCACGCTTTTAAGAGAGACCTGCACAGGCGCGAAGTGCAGGCCTGCCCAGCGGGATCCAGCATGCTCAATCCAGGCTGAAACCGGAAGCTCTCAGTGCGAGTACGACAAGCCCTCAGCAAGTTCGGGAACTGCGCCTTCCGCTCCGGCAACTTCCTGCGCGGTGCCGATGGCCAACTCGGATACAGGACGGATGTCGAGATCACCAAGAAAATATCCGCCATAATCGACGACAAACGACTTGGCATTTACCGACCCCGTAAGGGAACCTTTCTTGTAGATATACACCTCGGTGCCGCAAAGAATCTGGCCGGACATTTTGCCCATGATCTCCACGCGTCCTGCGCGCACCGGACGCGCAAATTCCACGTCTGCCCCACGCTCGATTACAAGATGGTTGGCTTCAATGTCGCCAGAAAGTTTCCCATGGCATTTCAGCACGGCCTTGCCTTCGCAGTCGAGGCTGCCGCGGATGCGCCCTTCAATGACGGCTGACCCGCAGATGGCGCGCCCGCAGTTTAAATCGCCACGCGCCGCAATAACAAGACGGCCCCGCGTGCGGATGCTGCGGCTGAACAGGCCTGTGATGTTGAAATCCTGAAGATCGATGTAGCTGCCGCAATTCGGGCAGAGCGTGGTCTTCGCGCGGGTGCTGACTTTGTGCGTGGCCGAACAGTCGAAGCACGCGACGGTTCTTGTAAGATCGGAAGGGCTGGGGGTCCGTGGCTTTGCGGGACCCAACTGCGACAACAACCCTTGGGGTCCCTGCGCCCGTTCAACGCGTTTTGCCGCAATCTCAAAATGGCTGCTGCAGTTGCGGCAGATTGTGGATTTCGCAGCCGGCGCCTCCAGTTGTTCAAAGCCGCAATGCGGGCATTGAACGTTAACCTTGACGAGAGGTTTGGAAGCGCGGGTTGCCATGGTGGGTAAATGGTGTTGGTTGAAAATCTCGTCGCCGTCTGCCGGAGCCAGCTCAGCGAGCCGCCGCCCGACCCTGCGCTTCGTCTTCCGCTCTCAGGCTTTCCTGGCGCGGCATGTTCACTTTGTTGGGGGTGACCTCCGAACGTCCGACGAAGGTGGCACCTTCCTCAATGACAAGCCGCGCAGCTTTCAAGTCGCCAATCAGCTGGGCGCGCCCCTTGAGTTCGCACTTTTCCTCAACGGTGATATTTCCCTGGACGCGCCCCGAAAGGCTGACCGCCTTGGTTTTGACTTCGCCCTGGACTTCGGAATTTTCTCCGAGAATCAAGGTGCCTTCGGATACGACTTCGCCTTCTAAGCGACCGTCGAAAATGAGTTCGTCGTCGAACTTGATGGTGCCTTTGACTTCAACGTCGTTCGCAAGGATGTTTTTCTTCATGGAATCGAGGCCGTACCCGGCCTGGTAAGAGCTGTAAGCGGGTTGGGTTGATATGTTTGGCTGGTTCTTCTGAGATTTCTGGGAAAACCCTGAAAACGGTTTGGGCGCAGCCCCCGGGGTAGCGGGCTGCTCTGTCGGCGGGCCATCCGACGTCGCGGGGGACGGATAGACGAACGGCTCTCCAAACTCCATCTCCGGAGGACTGTCCGCAGTCTCGGAAAGCGAAGACTCGACTGCCGAATCCGAAGGATAACCTGCAGCGACATCTCCGGCACCCAGCTCATCCAAGCCGTCATTGTAGATGTCCTCGCCATCGCCTTCAGACTGCCCGGATTGTGGTGTAAATTTCTTGATCACGCTGGCGCAGATTGCAGAGATTTATTCTCTTTGTCCATGGGAAACGCGTCGTGCAACCCTTTTTTGATGTGTTCGGCGGGATAAGACCACACCTCGGACATGGTGGGATGATAAAGGGGCATTCGCAGCAAATCGTGTGCCGCCGCTCGGGAATAAATGAGTGCAAGCGGCAAATGAATCATTTCCGTGGCAGTACGTCCGACCGCTGCAGCTCCCACCAATTGGCCGCTTCCGCGTTCGGCAAGCAGCTTTACGAACCCCTCGGTATCGCCTCGCACCATGGCTTTGCCATGATCGGCCAAGGAATAGGTTCCCGTGACGACCGCGCGTCCCCGTTCCCGCGCGCTCTTCTCGCTCAGGCCCGCCATGGCTGCTTCCGGCTGACAATACACCGCAAACAAATCCGTGCGCGTATCCAGCCGCTCCATGACAGCGCAACCGCCCCGGATCGTCCGTGCAGCGTTTCGCGCAGCCAACTCCGCCTGTTGCACGGCCAGGTGCACCACTTCAACATCCGCGCAAACATCCCCCGCCGCGAAGATGTGCGCCACCCGGCTCTGCTGGGCTTCATTGACGAGCACCTTGCCGGACGGCCCGCATAACACGCCGGCAACTGCAGGATTCAACGCCTCCACATTGGGCACACGCCCCATCGCAACCAGAATCTCCTCGGCCCCCACGGAATGCGCGCGTCCATCGCGCTCGAAAAAAACCCGTTTGATCGCGCCCTCCCGCTCCACCCGCACCAGCGTGACACCCGTCAGAATGCGGATTCCCCTTGCGCTCATGGCGCGCTCCACGCACAACGCGACGTCGTCGTCCATCGCGGACAACACACGTGGGCTGCGTTGTAACACTTTCACCGCCACGCCCATACCATCAAGATAATGCGCCATCTCCAACGCCACCGCCCCGCCCCCGAGCACAATCGCGGATCTCGGCAGCACCTCCATGTCGAGTATGTCGTCGCTTGTAAAAAATCCCGCCTCCGCCAGCCCGGGCACCTCGCAAGGCCGATGACACGAGCCCGTGGCAATCAAAACGGTGGCGGCACGCACATCCCGCTCCTCGCCGCCGCGCAGCGCGACGCGCACCGTATGCGCGTCAAGAAATCGGGCGCGCCCACGAATAAGTTCAAACGGCCCGTTCTCCAGTTGTGCACGGCGGTCAGCTGCGAATTCCCCCACCAACCTCCGTTTGCGCGCAATCACGGCCGCCACATCCGGTCGGCCGACCTCCTGGCGCAGCCCAAACCGCACCGCTTCCCGCGCTGCCAGCTGGCGGTTTGCAGATTCGATTAACGTTTTGCTCGGCATGCACCCGCGCAAAATGCACAGACCGCCCAGTTCATCGGCATCGTCCACCACCGCCGTGCGCAATCCGAGCCGCGCCGCTTCTGCAGCTCCATTATACCCGGCGCTGCCGCCGCCGATCGCAAGAAAATCGATCCCCTCCCTGCCTTCACTCCCGTCGCGTGCCGTCATGGTTCCTCCTGCCCCGACCATTCCACCCTGTAAAGTGTGAACGGACCGATCGCGGCTTCCCGCCGCATAAATTCAGGCAGCAAACGCGGCCGCACCTCCATCAGATACGCCATGGAAAGAAGCGAAGACTTCCGGCCAAGAATCCGGGCGCTCTCGGCGAGCAACCGCGCCGGATCGTACCCGACCACCCACCGCACCCGACGTTGCCTGAGAATCGCCCCTGCTTCCTCGTCATCCGTGGCCAGATAAAAGCGTGCGCTGTCCACAATACCCGGCAGCGATTGATGCGAAACGCCGGCGACACATGGCAGACCGCTCCAGTAGGCGATGGCAGATGAAAACCAATACGGCGCCAGAACTCCACCAGGACCGCCACGAGCCTCCTCCCCGCCGCCGCGGTCGCGAAGTCCTTCGCACAGCGCGCGCAAAGTCAAACCATCCTGCTGCCGCTCCAAGGCGACGGCCCGGCTCTCTCCGGCGCCCCACAACAACCCTTCCCATTCTCTTGCCGCGGGCCACATCAGCAGGACTGCGGCGACAATCGCCGCAAGATGCGACTCCCAACGTCTCGGCAGAATCTGCACCGCGTAAGGCGCGGCGCATGCCGTCACCAGCACATTGTATGCGTTCCAACGTCGCTGCCACAGCGCCAGCCCCAGCACAAGCGCGACGACCACCGCCAGCATGGCCCATGTACGCCATGAGCGCAGGCCCGCGCGCGCATCGGCAACGCCTCGGACCACAAGCACGACGGGCACAACCCACATCCACCATCCACCCCAACGCGCGGCGTCCTGCAGATTCGCAGGAAACAATTCGCCAAGTCCCGAAGCCCAAGCACCAAAATGCGGATCCGCCCCCGGCACGGTGACTCGCACGCCTTCCAACGCCAGCGCAACAAGCAGGATGACACCAGCAATAGCCCAGCCACCAAGCCGCCGCGTTATTCCGACCCAACCCTGAACAGCTGCCGCAGCACACACAAACGTCGCGAACAAGACAAGCGGCTCGAATAAGGAAACCCACAGCGCCAATCCCCACGCAGCCCCTGCTGTCCACGGCAGCATCCGGCGCACGCCTCCATTGTCGGCTCCGGCCAGCATGGCCATCTCGCACGCCACAGCTGCGCCCAGCAATGGCAAAAGCAGCGCCTGATGATCCGGACGCCCAAACGCGCCTGCCCAGACAGTCGCCGGAGCGGCAGCCACGATTGCCGCAGTCAGCCACCCGTGTCGCACACGCGTGGCAAGCCATAACCCAAAGAGGCCTGCCACCGCCAACCCGCCGAGCAACGGACCAATCCATGCCCCGGCGAGATCGCGCGCACCGGGCGGGCCGGAGTCAAGCCCTGCGGCGCGAAGCGCTCCGCCAAGACCCGCAATCATCCAGTCCAACGGTGCCGTCGTGTGCGGTGCCACGCCGTCGGGCCAGTTCTCAAATTCATGCCGTTTTACAACCGTCATACCCGGTGTGGCCTCCACCATCTGCGCACGTATCATCCGGGCGTAACAATCGCCGTCCACGTAAAGGACAACCCCGCGCACCAGAATATCGCCGGAGTTATACGTGCGCAGCAGTAGCGCTCCCCAGCCGCCGAACACGGAGAGGGCAACGGCCCCGAGCGCAACCACCACGCCGATGGCGGTCGCAGTGGACTGTTTGCGGTCAGATCCTGCAGCCACCTCAGCGCGCGATGAGATCAAGATAATGAACGCCGGAAGAAGTCAGCTCCGCCTTGCCACCGCTGCCACGCAGACGTCCGCGTGTCAGATAACTGTATGCCACACGGGTGGGTTTGGCCCAGACGACTGTGGGCGCGTCGCACGGTTCTTCCGAAGGCTTAACGTTCAGAGGAAGACCAGAGGCGTCAAAAGTCACCTCCCACGACCGGCCGCCTGATCCGCTCACCAGCCATGGGTAACGCTCCATAATCTCCGGTTTGCGCGGAAGGCGGGCGCGCCAGAACGGGGTCTTGCGCCGGATAATATCCGCGGGGCCGACATCCGGTTCGTTGCGCAACGTCAGATAGAGCGCAGCCACGTCGAGGCCTGCCAGATTCAATCCGTTGTACAGGTCATGCCGGTTTACATCGTTGGGAAACCATTGCGCATGCCACGCCTCAAAATCGCTATTCAACAGCAGGTTGATTTCGAAATGCAGATGCGCCCGCTCGCGATCCAGCCCGGGACCGGTGTGTCCCATAGTGCCGATCACTTCGCCCCGCGCCACTCTCTGGCCGACATTCACCTCCGCACGCGCCAGATGCGCCGACAGCGAGTAATACGGCGCGCCATCCCAATCGTGTTCAATCACGACATAGTTGCCATAACCCGACCCCGACCCCGGCGCGGACACATACACAACCCGACCAGAAAGAATCGCGCGCACTTCGTCCAACGGCTCCCCCGCCGCGTCGCGTCGCACCGGACGGATATCCACGCCCTCGTGAAACCGCGAATAAACCAACCCCGCATCCGTGACCTTCGGGTTTCGTACGAACCCATATTGCCCGCCTTCCCACGGGTGCGTCGTGCGGCCCTCGAATTTGCGCACGATATGCATGTAGAATTCACGTCCGCCACCCCGATCCAGCAACGCCCTGTTGGGCGTCGGCAACACGGGCGCCTCGGCTGCGGAAACCGGGCCAGGGGGAAGACTCCACGCCACACACCCCCCCGCCAGCATCACCGCTGCCAGTCGGCGCCCCATTCGCATGTCAAATCTCCGTCTGGCGCCCAATCCCCGCATCGTCCGAAGGTTCCCGCCCATCATCACCACGCTTCTTTTCTCCCTCATAAAGTTTGCGCAACAATGCGATCTCCTCCGGCAGCCACCCGCGGGGCACATTCAAAATACCGTCCTGCACGTGCCTGTCGATATACAGTTCCGCGATGGTACGCCCGTTCATAAACACAAACAGCAGTTTGCCGGTACGCTGCGCGCTCGTAACACTCAGCGACAATCTTCCATGCGCATTAAGCAGAAACGCCACGCCCTGAGCACCCCGCTCGTTGTCATAAACGTGGATCCCCGTAATGTCGCGCTCGGTCACCACAGGAATTTTGCCCACAAAAATTTCTTCTCCCGGGCGACTCGGACTCTCAAGTGGAATGGCGAATTTCCCGCTGTCATCCCGATCCGTTTGATCGTGCACCCGAAATAACACCTCGGGTTTGCGCGATCCCGCTGCGCCATCCTGAATCAACGGACCAAAAAACGCCGCAACCGCCAGTGTCACCACAGCCAACGTCGCTCCGACACCCGACCGCATGGCCTGATCGCTCAATTCGCTCATGCCCACCCCTAGCCGGTTGCACCCGTTTCCCGCAATCGAAATTGCGTTTTCTCCCTGCACGCATTTAATTTCTCTCGACCGCAGTCGCGCCCCTGTTCATGCCCGTTGCATTTTCCTGTCAGTCCATTCAATCCCGGTGTCAGTGCCTCATGCACGCCCGCAGCAGCACGATCATAATCGCGGCGACCGCAGTGTGCGTGGCGCTCACCGCATTTACCGGCTGCCAATCCGCGATGGCGCCCTCAGACTCAGCGACGCCCCCTCTCGCCATTGACATCGTTCTTGAACCCGACCCGCCGCAGCTTCCCGATGATCGCAGGATCAATGTGCGTGCTGCCGTCGAAAATGTTTCCCGTCGCTTCGTGAATGTGTTGTTCGCCTCATCCCAACGGATCGACCTCGAATTGCGCGATCTGGACAACACCCGCCTGTACCGTTGGTCGGACGACAGGCACATCGGCCCGGCCGCGACGAATCTTGCCGTGAACCCCGGCGAAAAAGCTGTGTTCGACCTGCAATTTCCAACGCGCGGCATGATTCCCGGCCAGCCATACCGGGTGGAGGTCTTTCTGCCCGGCCATGATCGTGTTCGCACCGACCGAATCGTTATTCCGCAACCCTCCCCGCGTTGAGACTCCCTCCTGCCGATTGTCATACGCATCCGCAGGGTCTGCGCCGCCAGGTCTACCGCGAGACGCTGCTCGCCGAATGGATCCAGAGCGCGCGGCATCTCGGATTGTCGGAAATCGTGTTCACGGATTTCGCGGCATTCGCCGATGCTGTCGACCCGGAAATGGCACGCGATTTGAGCGACGACCGGTTGACGGTCGGATGCGGGTTGGAACTGGACAACGCACCCGGCAACGCGCCAACGCGGGGCGCAGTCGCCGCCATGCGGGACCGGCTCGATCTTGTGCTGGGCGTGGTCAACCACCTCGGCAACTGGCCGTTTGCGCGCGCAGAATCGCGCGAAGAATTTTGCCGTCGCGATCCGGACCGTTTGTTCGCCGCCTACTATCATGAGCTGCGCCTTTTGATCGCCACGGGTCTGGTGGATTGCATCGCCCAATTCGATCTTATTCGCATTCATGGCGCGCAGCCCAGCGAGGATTTTACCGCGGAAATCCGCGAGTTGCTGGGCGTCATGAAGGATTCCGGCCTCGCTCTGATGATCTGTTCTTCCGGCTGGGATCATCCCGTGCGCATGCCGTTTCCGGGGCCGGACATCCTCCGCGAGGCCGTCCGCATGGGCGTGACCATCACACTCGGTTCCGATGCGCGCGCGTTCGATCAACTGGCGCGAAACTATGAACATCTGCGGATGACACTGCACCAGGCCGGCGTCTCCCGCGTGGCCGTGCTTCGCAGGCATGCTCCTGTTTTCATCGATCTTCCCCCCGCGCAAACGCCTTCCAACCCGGCGTGAGGGCGCTCCGCCCGCGCGCAATCAACGCCAGATGCGCAATGTGTACGGATAGGAATGCCACCCACCACGATCCACCGCCACAATACCGCGGATGGTGAACGTGGCATGCGCCACAAGCACAAGCCCGGCCAACACGGCACCCACCGGCCACAATAAGCCGCCGGTTGGCCAACTCAGAATGGCACCCACAATCCATGCCCCTGCAAAGGCAAGTGTCGCTGTGAGCTGGAAATTCACAGCTTCCCTCGCGGTTTCATCGTTCTCCGGCCATCGGTTACGGTTTGCAAACCACACCGCCAGCGGCCCGAGCACGTTCCCCAACGGGATGCCAATATACAAACAGAGCGCAGAGAAATGGGTGAGCGTCGCCCAAAGCCTGGCGCTGGTCGTTGTCCGCATGGCCGCTCCAAAAAAGGGTTCGAACTAAATCGCCGGCGGAGCCGCGAGCAGGAGCACAGACCCCAACGCGGCGGCAAACAGAAGAACCGCAACCACCGTGACCGCAACGACTCCCGCCGTCATGGGATCCTTCCTGCGCACGCGCCGGGCAAATGGCGATGCCGACCGAAAATCTGACGGGCGCTGCGTGCCGCTGCCAATTGTGGCTTCGGGTCTCGGTGCAGCCGGTAGCGGCTTCAAATCTTCGTCCGCACGCCCGGTCAGATACAAAGCTTCCACACGCCCAAAGCGAATGCGGTCGCCACCATGCAACTGGTAATCGGTCACCGGCTGCCCGTTGACGCGCGTTCCATTCGTCGAGTTCAGATCCTTCAAATGATAATCGCCACCGGTCACCGCCAGCTGAGCATGATGGCTGGACACAGAAGGATGATCGATCTGGATCATGTTATCCTCCAGGCGACCGATGGTCACCACATCATCGACGAGATCGTGGCTGACTTCGGGACCCTCGGGTGTTGTAATGGTGAGCTTGGCCATGAGGAGAAAAAACGCGCTATAATCGCCCCCACAAGAACGCCGGCCCGGCCTTCAATCAAGCGCGGATTTGTGTGTCGGTTCCGGTAGACGCGGAGCGCTCCCCGGCATCAGGCGCCGCCCCCAGGTTCCATTCCGGCAATCAGCCGGGCGAACTCCGCAAAAAAGTAGGAGGCATCGCTCGGTCCCGGCGCAGCTTCCGGGTGGTATTGCACGCTGAACACCGGGTCGTCCCGCAAACGCAACCCTTCCACAGTTTTGTCGTTAAGATTGATGTGCGTGACTTCCACGTTGGCCCGCAACGATTCTGCATCCACCGCAAAGCCGTGATTCTGCGAGGTAATACTCACGCGCCCGGTGCGAAGATCCTGCACCGGCTGATTCCCTCCGCGGTGTCCAAACTTCAACTTATAGGTCTTTCCCCCGAGAGCACAGCCCAACAGCTGATGACCCAAGCAGATCCCGAAGATCGGTTTCCTCCCCACCAGCTCCCGCAGCGTCTTGTGCGCGTAATCGAGCGCGGCCGGGTCGCCCGGTCCGTTCGAAAGAAAGATGCCTTCCGGTTTGCAGGCCAGCACGTCTTCGGTAGTGCTGGACGCAGGCATCACCGTGACCCCGAACCCTTCCTGACGCAGGCGCCGCAGAATATTGCGCTTAATCCCATAGTCGATGGCCACAATGCGGTGCCGCACAGGCGGCAATGGCTTGCGATATTCCGCAGTGCCACCCTCGACCGTCCCCCGCGCCACAGTCCATTGCGGACTCATAATGCCATCCGGATCCCACTGGTAGATCGTCCTGGTCGTGACGTCCCTGACGAAATCCATGTTGACAACCCCCTCGCCGTCTCGCGCTGTCGCCACGGCTTTCCGCGATTCCAGCTCGGTGGTCAGGCACGCTTTCATCGCGCCTTTCTCCCGCAAATGCCGCGTGAGTGCGCGGGTATCGATCCCGCAGATGCCCAACACCCCCCACCGCGCCAGAAAATCCTGAAGCGGCTCCTGCGAACGCCAGTTGCTGGGTTCCTCGCACAATTCTTCGATGACAAACCCCCGCACAAACGGTCTGCAACTTTCGTTATCCTGCGGCGTGGTGCCGTAATTGCCGATCAACGGGTAGGTCATCGCCACGATTTGGCCGGCATACGAAGGATCTGTGAGAACCTCCTGATAACCAGTCATGCTCGTGTTAAAACAAACTTCGCCGGTCGTCGTGCCGCCGGCTGCGAACGAGCGTCCCTCGAAAATTCTGCCGTCTTCAAGCGCAAGAATGGCTTCCATCGAAGCGGCAACAAACATGCCGCCATGCCTCCGGCAAGAAAAAACGCGCGGGACACCCGCAATGGGCATCCCGCGCGCAAGATTTCGATTTCAATACCTCGGCCGCAAACTGGTCGCGCGCCGACTTATATCATTGCGATTCCGCGATCAGGCGGCCGCCGGAGCAACGGCTGCTTCCCGATTCGGCACACCGTCCTCCGCCTCGGAGCGCAGGCGGGCGATGTGATAAATCAGAAGGCCATAACCGCACTTGGCTGTGATGTCAGCGATGCTGTACCCGACCTGAAGGCCGACCTCAGCATTCGCGCCCGACAAACCGTAGAACGGTGCCATGAACGCTATGGGATAGAAGCCCCATGTGAACAGGGTCAACAAGCCGATGTTGCGCAGCAACACGCCAACCTGCTTGTTCGGAGCGTCTTTCATTGCCTTGCGAAGCTCGCCGACCAATACCACGAGGATATACAGGAACGGGATCGTGCTCAGCAACCCCCACAAACCGCGGTTTGAAACGAGTTGGCTGCTTTCGCGATCGACTTCGCCGGGATAACCGAGCGCAATCATCAGGAAAGCGGCAATGACAAGCTTGAAAAGCAACGACTGGGTTTTCGCCTTGGTCAACCCGAGCACAAGCACGAGTTCAACCATGAGCAATGGCACTGTGAGCAGCCAATCGACATAACGGTACGCGTCGTTGAACGGCTTGCCGGTCGCAACGTATTCGTTTCCGGAAAGCATGTAGGCATCCTGCCAGCTTCCGAAGATCCGGAAATAGTGATACCCGGCAATGAACACAACAAGCGCGGAAGCCACGATTGCGCCGCGATACTTCGGCAGGATTTCGTTCCGGACCAGAACGAAAAAGACGAAGGACGCGAACATACTCGCGATAGTGAGCGAGAGCATGTTATACACGATGATATACTGCTCGACTGATAAGTTTGGCATATTGATTACTTAGACAGGTGAATAGTTAAGGAACACTGGCGTTCAATCATAATTGAACGTCAAGGGATTTACGTCGTGTCGCTGGCTTTAGATGCTTTTTTTAGGGGGTTTCCCAGATTTTTTCTTTTGCATCTTCCGCACTCACCAAAATTGCGTGCGGCCATGTCAAACATGCCAGCCCCACCAGATACACTCCCAACAATCCGACAGCGCTGATTCCACGCCCCATTGCTCCCCAACCTATCAGCACCAGTCCGGCGCACGTGGCAATAGTCAATGGCGCAGCTGCTAAAATCAGCCTGCGCCATGTCCAAACCCCGCAGCCGTCTCGGCCCCCGCATGTACCCCCAAAAAAGTGTCTCAAACGATTCATATGATGCGGCGAATGCCAACATAGAAAGTACAACCCAACCGCAAAGACCGGATGCACAAAAAGGAACAAAGCCGCCAACACACCATCCAACGCCAGCTTATCGATAGCCCAACGAGTGGCTGATGGCGCCAAAATCTTCTCGCACACCCATAACCCCGCACTCAATAGCCCGGCCAACACACCGGTTCCGCGAATCCACGCAAGGAATTCCGGGTCTGCCACCCCAAACAATTCCGTGCAAGCCTCAGCCACAACGCCATAAATTTCCGCACTAAAAACCAGCGGCAACACCATGGGCTGGCTCCCCCGCCACGCCAGATACGCCGCACGATGCCATCGCCCTCCCAACCAGCCGGGTCGCCACCGTCGCGCCGCTTCCAATTCGCCCTGGCCCCAGTGGTACCATGTCAGCGCGATAAACGCCGCAAACGCCACCCGCGCGTCGGCGTACCACAACGCAACGCCCGCCCCGGCAACCGCAAGGTATCCTAGAATCACCACAACCCAACCGCCCAACCCGGGACGCCCCCAGCCCAACAATCGCACCGCCGCAATGTGATCGACTGCGCCATGCGGCAGCCCAAAAACCAGAAGGCTCACGGCAAACGGCACCACCGTCCACCACCCAACGCCCGCTTCCAACCCAGTGCCCATCACACCGTACCCCCCCCACAAATCGCTCCGCGACCACGCCCAACGGACATCCGCTCCAGCACCCAGAAATATAAAGCCAACCCCTGCACAATCATCACGTTCGCAATCAGGAAAAACACCGCTTCTTCCACCGGCAAAGACAGGATCGTGGCGCCTGTAGACGTTTCAGCCGCGATACTCCATATCCCCCACTCGATCGCGATCATGTCCACAACCCACAAATAGATCGAGGGACCGGCCACGCACGTAAACAGCAACCGTCTTGCGCGCCATAACGCGTTGCCGCCCACCGCCCATTGGAATGCGATCACAGGCCCGGCCCAGACGAGGATAAGTCCCAGATACGTCCAGCCTTCCCTCCATCGCCACGTCATAACTGCCCCCACGCCGCTGATCGCCAGCCCCGCCAACGCTCCCGCAAGTCTCGGCCACACTCCCGCCCACGGCGTTCCCAAAAGCAACGCCGTTTGACCCGGCATCGCCGCCGCGAAATGCAGCATAAACAAACCCGTCATTGCCGGTTGCAAAAAGAAGAACGCGAATTCTTCCACGGGAATCCCGGCAATATCGAGCCCCAACGTCCGCCCGGCTTCATGGGTCCAGATGCCGATTTCGATCAGGTAACTGTCCCACGGCGTGGTGTACACACCGGCGATCGCCGCAAGAAGCGCAATTCCCGCCGCCGGACAGCGCAACGCAAGCCCGCGTCGGCGCACAAGCCAGATCAGCATCGCGATCACCGGCAGAATAAAAACCAGATGGAAATAGAGATACGTCACCGTGAACAAGTTGACCCGATACCCATAGCAGATCGAAGCCCGGCGGCACATGCTGGCTGCGAAACGCAGGATCAACTCCTCCGCGCATCCTGTAGATCAGGTCGTTGACCTGATTCCGGATCGCAGGTCAGCGACCTGCGCTAC
>CAZZCL010000003.1:66422-73570 GCA_964652295.1 uncultured Chthoniobacterales bacterium | reverse complement strand
GCATCGAGTTGTTCGCTGATTTTGTTTTCGAGGTCGGCTTCCATTTCCCAGATGTCGGTGAATTCGGCGAAGGCCCAGCGGCCGTGGGTGCCGAGTTGGTTGACGCCGGGGATCCAGCGGGTGTCCATGGTTTCCTTTTTGTCCTTGGCGTCCTCCGGCCTCCTTGCCCTGGGGCGCGGTCGGAGGAGCTTTGTACGACCCGGCTCTCAAGTAGTGCGCGCCACTTGGGGTAAGGGGGCCAGACTCATGGTCGTTTTATACGCGAGCGTGGTGCGATCTCCGCGACCTCATCCGATCACGGACGGCGGACAGGATGCGTTTTCAGCTTGCGCAGGGTGTGTTTTCCCCGTAATTGCTGCTCGATATGAGGCGGAAACCGGAATCGAACAGGGGGGATGTGTCTCCGGCAACCGTGCAGGCGGCACGTTCGGGTCAGGGCTTGCGAAGCAGGTTTTTTGGCGTTTCCATCTGGGCTGCAGTGGTGGCGGGCGTTGTTGGGGCAACCCCGAATACGGCGCGCTCATGGGATGTCGTGGAAGTTCGCCAGCGCGATTATGTTTACGTCAAGGACGTGGCGGATTTTTATGGATTCGACGGTATTCAACGCGTTTCCAAGAATGTTTCGAGTTCACGAGGCAAATCGACGTCACTGCGGGGGACGATCGGTTCGCAGGGGTTTTACATCAACAACGTGCGATTCAACCTGAGCCTGCCGGTGGCTGAGTACAACGGTCAGCCGGTGATTTCACGGATGGATCTGGTAAAAATTCTCGAACCGGTGCTGCGTCCGCACAAGATTCGGGGAGCGCGTCCTGTTCGGACGGTGGTGCTGGATGCCGGGCATGGCGGTCACGACGCCGGGGCCAAGGGTCCTTATGGGCGGGAAAAGGATGTCACGCTCGATGTTGCCAAACGCGCGGAGCGGTTGCTCCGAAAGCAGGGGTTCAACGTGGTCATGACGCGTTCGTCGGATGTATTTATTTCGCTGCCCAACCGGGCGGCCATGGCCAATAAACATAAGGACGCAATTTTTGTGAGCATCCATTTCAACCATGGGAAAGGATCGTCCAACGGTATTGAAACGTTCGCGCTCGCCCCGGCTGGTGTCGCGTCCACGAACAACGAGGGGTTGAGTTCGTCCGATCTGCGCGCGCATCCGGGCAATGGCAACGATTCGCTGAATATCGCCCTCGCTGCAGCCATGCATGGTGCCATGCGTGCCCGTTTGCCGTCGGCTGATCGTGGGGTCAAACATGCCCGGTTTCATGTGCTGCGAAACAACCGACTCCCGTCGGTGTTGTTGGAGGGCGGGTTTATCAACAACATCGGTGAGGGTCGCAAGCTTGCCTCAGGCGCTTACCGCGAGCGCATTGCGTCTGCGATTGCGGAAGGCGTTTTGAATTATAAAAAAGCCATCGCCGGTCAAAGCTCGCGGGGTGGGGTGATGGCAGGCAACGACGACAGCCCGGCGAAGCGCGCCGTGGCGGATCTGGTGCGGATGGTCAACAAACTGCCCACCGGTGCAGGTGCTCAGGAATCGCGCTGAGCCTGTGCAATTGGTGCCGCAAAGTGTGGCGTCCGACTCGAACGGAAATGATGCTGCGGGTTGCCTGACGTTGCGCGTTCATTTCTGCATCCGGAAGAGATTCGCCCTTGCGGCAACCATCGCGGCTATCGGCGTGGCGTACGGGATTCAGCCTGTGGTTGCGCAGCGTCTTACGCCCCTATCATCGCCTCCGGACTGGGAGCGGCTGGATGCCTTTCAGAACACCATAACGCGGGAGGACTTTTTACGGCTTTTGGACGGCGTTTACGCTCCCGGCGGCGCATGGAAACCCTTTATCATGGTGGACACCGAATCTGCGCGTATTGCGACCCGTCTCTCGCCGCCTGCCGGGTTTACCCTGCGCTTTGCGGAGGGTTCGGCTATGCCCGGGCGTTGGTGGCGTGTGGCGGCTGAGATGGAACCCGCGCGCGGGGCCGGGCGCGAGCTTGAAGGTGTGCACATTGCAATCGATCCGGGACATATTGGCGGGCGTTACGCGCGAGTGGAGGAACGCTGGTTCCAGATCGGGCGCGGCAAACCGGTGTTGGAAGGGGAGATGACCCTGCTCGTCGCGCGCCTGATGGAGGCCCGGTTAAAAGGGCTGGGTGCGAGAGTTACTCTCCTGCGCAGGTCAAATGCTCCTGTGACCCGCCTGCGCGCGGGGGAATTGATGAATGCCGCGCGACGTTCGCTTGCCGATCGCGGAATTCCAATTTCGGGCGAGCGCTACCTTTCTCCCAATGACCCCGGGCGCGGAAGCACCGTACAATACGAGGCGGAACGCCTGTTTTACCGTGTGAGCGAGATCCGACGGCGCGCTGAGAAGGTTAACACGCAGGCGCGTCCGGACATCGTGGTGTGCCTGCACTTCAACGCCGAGGCATGGGGCGACCCGGAGAACCCCGATCTTGTGGAGGGCAGTCATTTGCACATGCTCGTCAATGGCACATACAGCCGCCGCGAATTGTCGTACGACGATGCGCGTTTCGAAATGTTGTTGAAACTGCTGGGGCGTTCGCATGCCGAGGAGCTGGCCGCGTCGAAGCGCGTCGGCGATGCGCTCGCAGAGGCAAGTGGATTGCCGCCATACGTGTATCGCGGGGCCAATGCCACGCGCTTGTCCCGTTTCGTTTGGTCGCGCAATCTGCTGGCAAACCGTCTCTTTGAATGTCCGGTCGTGTACTGCGAGCCGTACGTCATGAATAGCCGCGGAGATTATGCCCGCATCCAGGCGGGTGATTACGACGGCGTAAGGAATTTCGGGGGGCGACCGCGCAAATCGATCTTTCGGGAATACGCGGACGCCGTTGTGGACGGTCTCCGGACTCATTATGCCGCTGAACGCCGCTGAAGCGCTGCGGGCTGATCTTGCTGACGGAGGGCGCGCGCCGGTGTTGCTTGTTGCCGGAGCGGGTTTTGTAGGTCGGGAAACGCTTCGTCAGGCGCGGGGCACATATTGCAGTGTCGCCGGGATCGTCCGGTCAAACGTACCGGAATCGCCTGCACCCGGTGAGGTTATGATGGCTGCGGATCTCAATGATGCGGCGCAGCGGCGGGCCGTTGCCGAGACCTTAAGCCTTGAGGATGGCCCGTTGCATCTTGTGTTCGCAGCCAGCGCCGGCGGGCGCGGTCCGGAGACGTTTCGCGCATTGTTCATTGATGCGCTTGGCGCGTTGCTTCGGGAATGGCGCCCCGCGCGCGTCGTGCTTGCGAGCAGTACCTCGGTTTACGGTCAAACGGACGGTTCATGGGTGGATGAGCTCAGTCCGGCTGAACCGATGGCGGAGAACAGCCGGACATTGCTTGAAGCTGAACGTCTTGTTACGGACCACGGTGGGATCGCAGCGCGATTCAGCGGGTTGTACGGGCCGGGCCGCTGCGTTTATGTGCGCAGACTTCTGGAGGGAACAGCCGAGATTGAGGGCGATGGTGGGCGTTGGGTTAACCAGTTGCATCGGGATGATGCAGCCTGCGCCCTGGTATTCCTGCTTGCCAAAGGCGATGCAGGCAGCGTGTACAACGTGACCGATGACACTCCGCGCACAATCGCGAATCTTTACGAAGCGTTGGCGGAACATTACAAACTGCCGATGCCGCCGTACGGGGGTGTGCGTGTTGGAAATCGTCGGCGCGCAGTGACGAACAAACGCGTGAGCAACGCCAGGTTGCGCGCGCTTGGATGGTCACCGCGTTATCCAGCGATCGAAACCGCGCTGCCCGTGTGACGGCTTCCGGCGCGACGTTTTGGCCTTATGGTTCAACGCCGTGGGGCGTGAGTGGTTCAACACGCGTCTTCTTTGCCAAGCTGTTTCATGGCGGCGATCCATGTTTCGCGGGTTTTAGGAGACGATTTTCGCACCATGGCATGAACGTGACGTCCAACCGTCCGGATTCCGCAGAAGGCGAATGTGGCTTTCTCGATTTGTTTCATGGCGGATCGTCCGTAAACGAACCGGTCATACCATGACGGAGCATCCATGGTGGAAACAATGCGGGCCGTCTTCCCGGATAGGAGTTTATCCCAACCGAGTGAATCCGGCCGGTAGGAGAATGCGAAATCCGGAAGGAAGACCCTGTCCACGAACCCTTTGAGCAAGGCGGGCACAGAACCCCACCATGTTGGATAGAAAAGGACGATGTGATCGGCCTGTTTAATTTGTGTCTGGGCCTCGACAAGATCCGGCTCAAGACGCTGGCTGTTGCCATCGCGCTCCCGGAGAATGGGATCGAATGCGAGGTCGCGCAGGTGGATGGATTTCACGCTGGATCGGGCGCCGCACCCGTCGAGGTAAGCCTCTTCAAGCGCGCTGCATAAACTCGGCTTTCCTGGGTGACCTTGTATGATCAGAATGTGTTTCATGGAATGGAATCGCATGGAATTGAGAAAGCGCACTGTGTAATACGTGGCCGTGATTTGGGCTGAGTGGAACGGGCGATTGGTTCAAGTCGATCGAACTCCGGGAGTTTGTGCGGCAATTCCAGGGCTATTTTTGTGGCGTGGCACCGCATGCGCTCGTAAAGGATGCGATCAGGCGCGGAACGTGTCGTGGAGGATCGCTTCGACAAGACCTGGAATGTCATGTTGTGCCGCCTCGACATCGACGGCGAACCCCGCATGACGGAGGGCTTGGGATGTGACAGGCCCGATGCTGGCGCTGCGCCAGCCGCGCGGTGCGGCGAGGCTGAGCGCGGCAAAGTTTTCCACGGTGGAAGAACTTGTGAAGGTGATGTAGTCGGCGCCCTGCTGCTCCAGACGCGCGCGTGCGCCCGTCAGATCGTCGGACTCGGGCGCTGTGCGATAGGCTGTCACCACATCGACGATGGCCCCGCGTTTGGTGAGTTCGTCGGGTAGAACGTCGCGCGCCGTCTCGGCGCGCGGCAGCAGAAATGTGAGGTTCTCCACGGAACCCTGTTCCAGAATGGCTTCGACAACGCCTTCTGCAATATACTCCGCGGGTTGGAGGTCCACGGTGAGATGAAATCTCCGGACTTCCGTGGCGGTGGCGGGACCGATTGCCGCGATGCGCACACCGCCGATTTCACGGGCATCGTTGTAACGCTGGAAAAACTGTTCGAAGAATGCGCGGACGCCGTTTGGACTTGTAAAAACGAGCCAATCGTAGGTGTGGACAGCAGCGGCGGCGTCGCGAAGCGCATCGAGATCGGGAGGAGGCTCGATGCGAATGGTCGGCAACTCGTCGACTTCGGCGCCAAGCACTTCCAATCGTCGCGAGAGTGCGCCAGCCTGTTCCCGCGTGCGGGTAACGACGATGCGTTTTCCGGTGAGGGGCCGTTTTTCGTACCACGCAATGCGTTCGCGCAGGCGCACCGTTTCCCCGACAATGATGATGGCTGGCGGAGCGAAACTGGCGGCCGCGGCTTCCTGCGCGAGATGTTGCAGATCCGAAACGAGCGTTTCCTGGCGGGGCGTTGTGGCCCAACGGATGGCAGCCGCTGGTGTGCTGCCGGGAAGCCCTGCGGCCATGAGCCGCTCCGCAATCGCGCCGACGCGTTCCATGCCCATGAGAAAAACTTTGGCCCCCGGATCGCGGGCGAGCGTTTCATAATCGATTGCGCTATCCGACTTGCCGGGATCTTCGTTTCCGGTGACGAAGGTCACCGAAGAAGCCATTTTGCGGTGTGTGACCGGGATGCCCGCGTACGCGGGGCCAGCGATTGCCGATGTGACTCCGGGTACGATTTCGAAAGGTAAACCCGCATCGGCAAGGGCCAGCGCTTCTTCTCCTCCGCGGCCGAACACAAAGGGATCGCCGCCTTTAAGCCGCACCACCTGCCGACCGGCACGGGTTTTCTCGACGAGCAGCGCGTTGATCTGATCTTGGGTGAGGGTGTGTTGCCCGGCTTGTTTGCCCGCGTGCACGATTTCCGCTCCCGGTTTGCTCCATCCCAGAATGCGGGGATTGGCAAGGTAATCGCACACGATGGTGTCGGCCAATTCGACAAGCTCACGGGCTCGGAGGGTGACGAGGCCAAGGTCGCCTGGTCCGGCACCGACGAGGTAGCACCGTCCGGAAGCAGCCTTGGGTTTGAAGTCGTGCGAAGAAGGTTTCATTGGGAAAAGATACGCTGCAGTGGATTGGCTCGGTTCTGCGGGCAGTCCAATTGGAGCAGGTACAGACCAACGCGGCGCTCCTGCCTTCGGGGGCGGGCAGGCCACGCGGGCATTTGCCGCGATACACAGGGCTTTACGGTGCGACGGACTCCGCGGTTTCCGCAGCGGCTGGCGATGGCAGAGGGTCGGCGGCAGCGTCGTTCTGAGGCGTCTGGATGGTCGACGCCAGCATGGCCTCCGGTGTGGGCACAAAAAAGTAGGAGTCACCTTCGTTAACCGATTCGAAGACCGATTGGGGGACGGCGATGCGATAGATCGGTCCGGTTTCTCCGCCGACCTGAACCCGCAGACTGAAACGGCCGGGCAATTCATCCCGCCGCAGCCCGCCGGCGGCCCCGACGGTGAATTGTGTTTCGGGTGCTTCGAGAAAGATTTTTTCAACGATGATCCCGGTCTGCCCGCGCCCGCTTACATCGGCGGACATTGTGAGAAAGCCATAGATCAAAAACCCGATCAGCAACACGCCGACCATGGATGCCACAAGGATATCGCGCCGTGAGGTGTCCTTTGCCGGGGGATCTTTGGGGTGCGGATGAGAAGTCTGTGGGGAGGAATTCGATTCGGACATAGGTCAGGTTTCAGCTACTGCGCTTGGTGAAATCATGAGGCCGGGCGTGGGCTGGATGCAAGCGTTTCCCGCGGGAGAAGCGGTTGTTGCGGAGCGCGAAAGGCCTGCGGGAAGCGACGGTTGCCTCTTCACTCAGATGGCCACGCCTTCGGCTGCGGCGAGTGTGCGATAGCAGTCGATAAGCCGTTGCGTGATCGGACCGGGCTTGCCGTCGCCGATCAGGCGGCCATCGAGCCGGACTGCGGGGATGATCTCGGCGGCCGTGCCGGTGAGAAAACATTCGTCCGCAGTGAAAAGATCGTAGCGGGTGAGCTGCTCCTCCCGGACGGCGTAGCCAAGTTCCCCTGCGAGTTCGATCACCACTGCGCGCGTGATGCCCCGAAGCGCACCGGCCGAGACCG
>CAZZCL010000003.1:0-66412 GCA_964652295.1 uncultured Chthoniobacterales bacterium | reverse complement strand
AGTCCTCCCCCCGCGCGACACGCACCGCGCCGCGCGCACCGGCCGAGACCGGCGGGGTGGACAAAGCGCCGTTGCGTGCCACGAACACGTTGTCGCCGGTGCATTCTGCCACGTAGCCCTGTTCATTCAGCATAAGCCCTTCGTTGCCGCCGCTGCGAATGGCCTCGATCTTGGCGAGGATGTTATTGAGATAATTGAGCGATTTAATTGAAGGATCGAGTGCGGACGGCGAGATGCGGCGTGTTGCGCAGGTCACGATTTCGAGACCGTTGAGGTAGCATTCCTCAGTATAGAGCTCAATGGAATCGGCGATCACGATGACGGATGCACGCGGGCAGCTCGCGGGGTTCAACCCGAGATTCCCGGGGCCGCGCGTGACGATAAGGCGCACGTACCCGTCCCTCAGACCGTTGGCACGAATGGTATCGAGTACCGCGTCGGTCATGTCTTCCTGCGTCAGGGGAATTTCGAGCATGAGGACGCGCGCGCTGTTCCACAGCCGCTCAAGGTGTTCGTGAAGTTTGAAGACGCGCCCGTTGTAGAAGCGAATGCCTTCGAAAACCCCGTCGCCGTAAAGCAATCCGTGGTCGAACACCGAAATTTTTGCGTCGGCCTTGTCTGTCAGGGCGCCGTCGATGTAGATCTTCATGTCGCGATCAAATGTCATCATCGCAGAGACGGCCGGAGCATCAAGCGAGAAGGTGGCTGTATCGGCCGCCACGGTCTGAATGCGTCGGTGGTTTGCCAGATTTTTCATGCCGCTGGATTTTCCATATCTTGTCGTTGCCGGACCGACAGCCTCCGGGAAAACGGCGCTGGCTATTGAACTCGCGCGTGCGTTCAACGGCGAGGTGCTTAGCGCGGATGCGCGCCAAGTGTACGCAGGTGTGGAAACGTTGACGTGTGCGCCGGACCAAAGGGAGCGCGAGGCGGTCCCCCATCATCTCGTCGGTGTGCTGCCTCCCGACGCTGCGTGCGACGCGGTGCGTTATGTGGAAATGGCCACGGCGATTGCCGGGGAAATCCGTGCTCGCGGACGGCTTCCTATTGTGACAGGCGGCACCGGGCTTTACATCCGGGCGCTGACGCACGGGTTGGATCCTTCTCCGCCTGCCGATCCGGAATTGCGGGAGCGGCTTGAACGGATGGATGCGGCGACGCTCCGCGCTGAGCTGGCCGCACGCGATCCGGAGGCATTGCAACGGATTGATGCCAATAACCCGAGACGTCTTGTGCGCGCCATTGAAAAAGCCGCACAACCCGGCGCATGGGTGGATGCGGCTGCCGGCATGTGGAACCGCGCCCTCGCTGCTCCGGCCGGACTCTGGCTGGACATGCCCCGCGAGACGCTCCACTCGCGGATTGCGATGCGGACAAAAACAATGCTGGAAAAAGGCGCAATTGCGGAGGTGGCTGCATTATTGGAGACCGACCTTGCGCCGGGGGTGCAATCCGCCATTGGATTCCGCGAGATTACCGCGCTGTTGCAAGCGCAATTGGACCGAGCCAGGTGCGAGGCGGAAATCGAGGCTGCCACGCGCCAATACGCCAGACGCCAGCGCACGTGGTTTCGCGCCCGACCGGAATTCATGCCCGTGACACCTCACCCTGGAGGCGGCTGGCCGGAAGCGATGGTCAGAGCGCGTGAAATTCTCGCGGCGCAGACTGCAGCGACCGGAGTGCCTGGCGTTGCGTTATACTGAGCTGTTATTCTGAACGATTAGGCGGTGGTTGAGCCGTCGCCGAATTGTTTGAGGCGTTCAAGCTCGTCCTTCTGCATTTTGTCGAGGTAATCGTCCAACTCCTCGATGCTGGTGAAGATCTGGTTTACCGGCACAAGCCGGACAATATCGAAGACTTTCTTTACCTGCGGCTGCATGCGCGCAAGCTGGAGGTTGCCGCCGTAACTGCGCATGGTTTTCAGTGCGAGCGTGACGACACGGAGACCGGCGCTACTGATGTAATCGAGATGCTGAAAATCGATCAGCACATTGCGCGGCTTAGAGCGCAAATGCTGCACAATCGCCGCTTCAAGCTGCGGCGCGGTGTCGGAATCCAGTCGGCCGGAGACGACGACTTTGTCGTAGCGGGGAAGAGTGTCGAGGCGGATGTCGAGTTGCGATGCGCTCATACCAACACACTGTCGTTCAAGCGGTACGAAAATAGCAAGCGGGCAATCGCAGCTTTTGCAAGTCGGGACGACAGACGACGCGGTGGGGGTTGGGTCAGGCGTCAGCAGTTTGCCAGCCGGCCAGCTCGTGCTGCGACCTTGAGCGGATTAGTTTCGACGCTGTGCGCCACTACACGTTGGCGCCAGCGGTTATGTTATTCGTCGGGGGCCGACTCGATCAGGGCATGTTCCTGCAGCTGGCTGAGTGCAACCAGATGTAGAACGGATTTGTGCGTCGCTTCAAGGATGACAGGCGGAGCCACTCCGGCGTCGAGCGCCTGTTTCCAGCGTGCGGCGCAGATGCACCAGCGGTCGCCGGGGTTGAGCCCTGGAAACCCGTACTCAGGCACGGGTGTGGAGAGATCGTTGCCCACGCGCCTGGAGAACTCGAGAAATTCCGCCGTCACACGGGCGCAAACGGTGTGTTCGCCGTTATCGTCGGCTCCGGTATTGCAGCAGCCATCGCGATAGAAGCCGGTCAACGGATCCATCGAACAGGGTTCAAGCGCTTCGCCGAGCACATTGAGCGGTTCGTCCATCCCGGGTTCGGCGTCCTCGAAATCTTCCGCATCGAAGTTGGGTGCATCATCCATGATTAGTGGGGAACTTTAAGACCAGTCCTGGTGCGGATTCAATGTTTGCTGTGTGGGTTTTGCTTTTCGTGCGTCCGCCCTTTGAACCTGCACGACGATCTGCTTTTGTGCGGCATGCTGAAAGCCGGAATTGTTGGTCTCCCCAATGTGGGAAAAAGCACCCTTTTCAATGCGTTGACCCGCACGCGGAAAGCCGAGGCGGCGAACTATCCGTTCTGCACGATCGATCCGAACACGGGAGTCGTGCAGGTGCCGGACTCGCGTCTGGACGCGCTTGCGCGGTTGTCGAACTCGAAAAAGGTCGTGCCCGCAGCGGTCGAATTTGTGGATATCGCGGGGCTGGTCCGGGGGGCAAGCAAAGGGGAAGGGCTGGGCAACCAGTTTCTGAGCCACATCCGCGAGGTGGACGCCATTGTGCAGGTGGTACGGTGTTTCGAGAGCGAAGACATTCATCATGTGAGCGGGAGCATCGATCCGCTGCGCGATATCGAGACCATCAACACCGAACTCGTACTCGCGGATCTGGCGTCCTGCCAGAAGCGTGCGGAGAAAAATGTGAAAGCTGCCCGGGGCGGAGATAAAACGGCAAAGGCCGAATTGGCGGTACTCGACAAGCTCATCCCGCATCTTGACCAGGGCCAGCTGGCCGGCATCGCGGAATTTTCTGAGGACGAACGCTCGACGATGCGGGAATTTTTTCTGCTTACAGCCAAACGCATGCTGTTTGCCTGCAACGTTTCGGAGGCGGATCTCGGAGCGCTGGCTGCCGGCCATGCGACTCCGGCTGCAGTTCATGTGTACGCGGTCCGATCATACGCCGCCGAGCGTGCCGGTGCGGAGGCGGTTGTGGTGAGCGCCCAGATTGAAAGCGAGCTGGCGGAACTTAGTCCCGAAGAAGCCGCCGCGTACCTTGCAGACCTCGGAGTACAGGAAAGCGGCGTGGGCTCATTGATCAGGGCTGCATACCAGGTCCTTGGGTTGCGGACGTATCTCACCACGGGAGAAAAGGAGACGCGAGCCTGGACAATCCACGCCGGCGATAAAGCGCCAGCCGCTGCGGGCGCAATCCACAGCGATTTCGAGCGCGGATTCATCGCTGCGGAGGTGGTTGCCTACGAGGAGCTGGTGCGGCTGGGTTCCCATGCCCGCGCTCGGGAAGCGGGAAAGCTGCGCATCGAGGGCAAGGAGTACGAGGTGCAGGATGGCGACGTCATCGAATTCCGGTTCAATGTCTGAATCGGAGGGTGGGGCGCGTTCCTACGCCGCTTCTTTCGCCACGCGGATGAGGTACTCGCGATAATCGTTTTTCGGCAGTGCATCGATGTTTGCCTGTAGTCCGGTGCCGTCGATGAAGCCCATATTGTAAGCGATTTCTTCGAGGCAGGCGATTTTCAACCCCTGCCGGTGTTCGATTGCGGCGATGTAGTTACCCGCCTCGAGTAGGCTGGTGGGTGTGCCGGTGTCCAGCCATGCTACGCCGCGGCCCAGCACGCGCACCTGCAGCGCTCCGCGTTCAAGATACATGCGATTGGCATCGGTGATTTCCAGCTCGCCTCGGGCGCTGGGTTTCTGGTTTCGTGCGATCTCAAGGATTTCATTGTCGTAGACATAAAGACCGGGCACCGCAAAATTGCTTTTCGGCGCCCTGGGTTTTTCCTCGAGGCTGACCGCCCGCCCTGCATCGTCGAATTCCACCACGCCGTAACGCTCGGGATCACCCACGCGATAGCCAAAAATGCAGGCGCCCGATTCCAAGGCGAGGGCGTCGCGAAAGAAGTCGAGTTTGCCGTAAAAAATGTTGTCGCCGAGGATCAACACGGCGC
Source organism: uncultured Chthoniobacterales bacterium (assembly GCA_964652295.1). GTDB lineage: Bacteria > Verrucomicrobiota > Verrucomicrobiia > Chthoniobacterales > CALDSX01 > CAZZCL01. The sequence goes on along the minus strand of CAZZCL010000003.1, from coordinate 61,826 downwards.
CATCGGATCCGATGAAATCCGCGCCGATATGAAACGCCTGCGCGAGACCTTCGGGCCGGGGTTGTTCGGCATACTCGATCCGCAGGCCCAGCCGCTCGCCCGAGCCGAACAGAGTGCGAAACACGGGAAGATCTTTCGGGGTCGAAACGATCAGGATTTCCTTCAGCCCGCCGAGCATCAGGGTGGCCAGCGGGTAATAAATCATGGGTTTATCGTAGATCGGCAAAAGCTGTTTGCAGACGATACTTGTTAAGGGATGCAGACGGGTTCCGGCGCCGCCCGCGAGGATGATGGCTTTGCGTTTCATGAATGGGAATCGAGCGCGGTCACATGTAGAGGACCGGCACACTGGCGAGAAGCCGTGCGCCTACTGCGGTGGGACGTTCCAGTTCCAGCTCAACCAGTTGGCTTTTGCGCACGCGGATAGACATCTCCTTGGGAAGACCCATGAGAAACGCTGCGAGTCGTCCCAGATCGGGTTGATGCCCCACTATGAGAAGATCCTCAAGCCGAAGGCAATCGTTCAAAGCAGCTGCGATATCTTCGGGGTTGGCCCCTGGTGCCAGCCATGGGGCCAGTTCCGGATCGTCGAGGCACGCTTCTTCGCAGACAACCTCAGCAGTCTGCCGCGCCCGCGTGCAGGGGCTGGTGAACACTGCGTCGGGCGTCAGCTCCCGCGTGCGAAGAAATCGGCCGACCTTTCGGCTTTGTTCGCGTCCCTTGTCGGTCAGCGCGCGGTCGCGGTCGTTCTCGCCGGTCCGGGCGGGTTCGGCATCGGCGTGTCGCAGGATGAACAGCTTCATGAAAAACGGTGTTGGGATTGTACTCAGCGGCAGCACCCCGGGGGATGGCAAAATCGGTGCCGCGGTTCAATGTATGTCGGAAGGGTTACATGACCATTCCGCCATCGACGATCAAGACCTGCCCAGTAATGAATTTTGCTTCGTCGCTTGCAAGAAAAGCGGTGGCGGCTGCAATATCCTCCGGTTCGCCGAAGACGCCGAGCGGGATCTTTTGGAGAACGGAAGCTTTGATGTCTTCGGAAAGCACATCTGTCATATCGGTTTTGATGAAGCCCGGAGCAACAACGTTTGCCGTGACGCCGCGCCCTGCCGCCTCGCGGGCGAGGGATTTTGTAAAGCCAATCAGCCCCGCTTTGCTGGCTGCATAATTGCATTGCCCCGCGTTGCCGCTCACACCTGCGATGGAGCTGATGTTTACGATACGCCCGCTGCGCTGCTTTAAAAAGGTGCGCAGAAGCGGCGCGGTCATATGAAACACCCCGGTCAGATTGGTGGCGATTGTGGCATCCCAATCTTCCTGAGTCATTCGCATGAGAAGCCCGTCCCGCGTGATACCCGCGTTGTTGACGAGGATATCCACCCGGCCGCCAAGCGCTTCCACCATGCGGGGAAGCGCCGAGTCCACGGCGGCGCGGTCGGCGACATCCACGGCAAAGGGCGTTGCTTGTCCCGGGTGTGCAGTTTCGATGGCAGCGGCGGCGGCTTGCGCGTTGCCGGAGGACCGGCTGACGACGGCGACGCGGGCGCCTTCGGATGCCAGCCGTGTGGCGATGGCGAGGCCGATTCCGCGTCCTGCGCCGGTTACAATGGCTGTTCGGTTTTCAAATCGCATAAACTGTGAGGATAATGCGTGGGCAGCGGCTTCGGGAAAGCGGAAAATCCATGCGACGACACCGTGAATGGGTGGGACGGACCGGTAAAGATCGGAGGGGCTGCCGGAGCGACGCGGGGCTGCCTGTTGAGGCAGGTCCTGGGGCGGTCGGCGCTTGACGAAGCAGGCGGAGTGCGCGATCTATTAGAATAACTTATAAACACTCGAACCCGTTCCGCAGGGCTCTCCGCACGCAGCGCAACGCAAAGGGAAGCCTTGCCGTGGCGGGACGCTGTGCGTGGGAGATCTTTTCAAGCCTTGATTTTATGCGGGATGGAACGGTCCGTGCTGACGGAAAGCGGTCTGTGCGTTCGCTGAGCGGAGAATCCTCACAGGGCGGCAGGAGTGGAGTGGACTGTTGAAAGATAGGGGACGAGACGAACCTTAATGAGACCTGTTTGCATTAGAAAACTTTATAGTGGTTGGGCTGATTATTTTATTGATCGCCTTCCGCTGCCCGGTAATCTGGCCCGTGTTTCTGCGGGGACTTTCCGGTGCGCCGGTGGCAACTCGCGCATCGTGTTCGGACTGAATGGCTAACTTTTATCCCCGCTGGACCAATCAACTGCCCTGGAAGATCCTTGTGATCGCCTTTGTCCTTGGTGGGTTTGTCACGTTGGCGTATTGGTATTATTTCACGCCCGAGTATACCCGGGCGGGGTACATGCCAACGCAGCCTGTCGCTTTCGATCACAGCCTTCATGCCGGTCAGCTCGGAATGGACTGCCGCTATTGCCATAGTTTCGTCGATGTGTCCTCGCATTCGAACGTGCCGGCCACCGAGACCTGTATGAAATGTCATTCGCTCGTGCAGACAGCCAGCCCCAAACTGGCTATCATTCGCCAGAGTTATGAGCGCAACGAACCGGTGCGCTGGGTCCGAATCCATCAGGCGCCCGATTACGTGTATTTCAACCACGCAATCCATGTGAGCCGCGGCGTGTCGTGCGTGAGTTGCCACGGGCAGATCAATGAAATGGAGGTCGTCTGGCACGATCAATCGTTGAGCATGGGTTGGTGTCTGGACTGTCATCGCGCGCCGGAGAATCATCTTCGGCCGCTGAACCAGGTCTATAACCTCGACTGGAAACCCGAAGGCCAAACGCAGCGCGAAATCGGGCTGGAGCTGAAAGATCGCTGGGCGGTGAATCCGCCCCAAACCTGCGCCGGTTGCCACCGCTGACGAGCCATTTTCATGAAGCACATTGTTGATCATCCCGAACGCACAGGCGGAGGCCGTCGCTACTGGCGGAGCCTTGGCGATCTCGAGGACACGCCGCAATTCCGCGAGTGGCTGCATCGGGAATTTCCCCGTGGCGCGAATGAACTGGAGATGGATCCGGTTTCCCGCCGCAGTTTCCTGCGGCTGATGGGAGCCTCGATGGCTTTGGCGGGATTTGGCATGGCCGGATGCCGCAGGCCGGAAGGTTATGTGGTGCCCTATGTGCGCAGCCCGGAGTGGCAGATTCCGGGTAAACCCCTGCTATACGCGACAGCCATGCCCCGGCCTGGCGGAGCAATGCCGTTGATCGTAACCACGCACGATGGACGCCCAACAAAAATTGAAGGCAACCCCCTTCATCCCGGCAGCAACGGGGGAACAGACGCCATTGCGCAGGCGTCGGTGCTCGACCTTTATGATCCCGACCGCGCCCGCGGGTTCGTGCGCGGTGGGGCGCCGGCTTCGCAAGACGAATTCGACGCATTTCTGGACGCCGTTCTTGCGGAGATCGGGATTGCAGGTGGGGGTGGGGCTGCAATTCTTGCAGGGTCGGACAATTCCCCGACGCGGGCCCGCATTCGCCGTCTTGTGCAGAAAAAGTTTCCGAAGTTGCTCTGGGCCGAGTACGAAGCCGCTGAAAGTGGAGAGCGCGCCGCTGCGCACCGGGCCGTGTTCGGTTCGGGCGTGACTCTGCGGCCACGGCTGGATGCGGCCACCACAATCCTCGCGTTGGATGCGGATGTTCTGGGGGCTGAGCCCGGTGTCGGCGGGCCACTGGAAGCTTCCGCAGGTTTTGCCGCACGCCGGAGGGCGTTTGCGACGGCGCAGGAGGAGGGCGGGGGTATGAACCGCCTGTATGTTGTAGAACCGGCGTTTACGGTCACGGGAGGAATGGCCGATCATCGTGTGCGCTGTGCCCCCGGGCGGATTGGTGTGTTTGCGGCTGCGCTGGCCCTGCAGCTCGGTGCAGACGGGCCACTCGCAGAAATGGCGCGCGCATTTGCGCCGGACGAAGGCGAGTTTGATTCCGCCATGATCGGGGCGATTGCCGCCGATTTGCAGGCGCATCGCGGCGAAGCGGCCGTGATCGTTGGCGAACGCCAGCCGCGTGCGGTGCACGCACTTGTGTGCGCAATAAACGAGGCGCTCGGCGCGTTTGGTCGCACCATGGACATTGTGCGGATGCCCGCCCCGCCCGATGCGGGCGATCTGGCTGAACCCGCGACGATTCGCGAGCTTGCATCCGCCGTCAACGAAGGTCGCATTGCAACCTTGTTCGTTCTCGGTGCGGATCCTGCCTTCACCGCTCCGGCTGACCTTGGCTGGACGGATTTGCAGCGCAGCGTCAAAACCGTGGTGCGCCACGGGCTGCATTATGACGACACATCAAAGGCATCGCTCTGGCATGTGCCGGCAGCGCATTACCTCGAATCGTGGGGTGACACATTTTCTTCCGGTGGCACATACAGCGTCGTTCAACCATTGATTGCTCCCTTGTTTGGAGGGCTATCGGAAATCGAGTTGCTCGCAAGAATGGCCGGCGTCCTGCCTGAGCAGGAGCCCATGCCCGAAGGTCCCCCGCCCAACGGGATGAAACCGGAGCTCCCGGCGGCGCCTGCCATGCAACTCGTGCAGGAGACATTTCATGCGCTCTTTGAGTTGGAAGATCTCAAGGCGGGGTGGCATGTGTGTTTGCGAGACGGATTTTATCTCTCTTCAAACCCGAGGGCGGAGGTGTCGGCGTCGGATTACAACGCCGCAGCTGCCGTGGAGCTTGTCCGGACGGCCGGATCGGCATCTGCTGCGCCCGGACCCGACGCGATGGAAGTGGCCTTGGCGCCGCACCCGTTCCTCTACGACGGTCGCTATGCCAACAATGGCTGGTTGCAGGAGTTGCCCGATCCTGTCACCCGCATCACATGGGGCAATGCGGCCGTGCTGAGCCCTGCCACGTCTCGCGCTCTTGGTGTGCGCGACAACGATCTCGTGCGAATTAGTGTAGATGGTCGCAGCGTGACGTTGCCCGTCTATGTCGGACCTGGAGCGGCCGATAATGTCGCCACGCTAGCGCTAGGGTTTGGGCGCAACGATCCGGGACGTCGCGTGCTTGATGGAGCCGGGTTCGACGTTTACCCACTTCTGGGCGGGCTGAATCCCATGATCCGCTCCGGTGCCACTGTGGCGCGGGCGGGTGGGCAACATGACAACGCGAATACTCAGGAACATCACTCCATGGAGGGACGCGATCACGTCCGCGAAGGCACCCTGGAGCGTTTTGCCGAGGATCCGGCGTTTGCCGCAGGGATGGGTATTGACAGCCATATCCCGCCCAATATCTCCCTTTATCATGCCCCGCCAATGACGGCGCCGCACCAGTGGGGGATGACGATCGATCTCAACCTTTGCACCGGTTGCAATGTCTGCACGGTCGCTTGTCAGGCAGAGAACAACATCCCGATTGTGGGTCGTGAGCAGGTCATCAATGGCCGTGAAATGCACTGGATCCGGATTGACCGGTATTACGCGTCGAAAGACGCCGCCGATCCGAACCCCGAGATGGTCATGCAGCCGGTGCCCTGCATGCATTGCGAGAACGCGCCCTGCGAAGTTGTGTGTCCGGTCAATGCCACTGTACACAACGAGGAGGGGTTGAACGTCATGACCTACAACCGCTGCATCGGCACGCGGTATTGCGCGAATAACTGCCCCTACAAGGTCCGGCGGTTCAACTATTTCGATTACAACAAGCGCAGGATTACCCAGGCGGAGATTCTTCCGGGGTTCAAAACGGGCAATCTTTATCTTGGCCCGCTTGGCGCCGTGAACGACGATCGCATGATCGAGATGCAGAAGAATCCGAACGTAACGGTACGCATGCGGGGCGTGATCGAGAAATGCACGTTCTGCGTACAACGCCTCGAAGAGGCAAAGATCGACCATAAAGTGCGCAACGCCGGCACGGCGGATGTTGTCATCCCGCGGGACAGCGTGAAAACCGCGTGCCAACAGGCGTGCCCGACTCAGGCCATCGCGTTCGGGAACATTGCCGATGCGGAAAGCGCCGTGAGCAAGGCCCGTTCCGAACCGCGTGCTTATGTGTTGCTGAAATATCTCAATGTCAATCCGCGCGTGAGTTATCTCGCCCGATTAAAGAATCCAAACCCTGCCATGCCGGACGCCGCAGGCGTGGGAGCCTTCAACGTCGGTGGTCATCATGGGCATGGGGACGGCGTACATGATGCGCATGAGGAAACCGCCCACGGCGCGGGCGAAGGTGGGAATCATTAACCGAGGATCATGGCGAACGGAACTTTAACTATAGAACAGCAGGCTGCCATTGAGGCAGCGCGCGAATTCGTGGCGCGTCCGGCTCTTGTGCAGAACCGGCGCAGCATGAATTGGATCACAGAGCGGGTGGCGGGCATTGTGGAATCGCCCACCGCGCCGTTGTGGTGGTGGATTGGCGTTGTCGTGACGGGGCTGATTGCGTCAGTTGGATTTGCCTGCATCGCCTATCAGATTTCGACCGGCGTCGGCGTTTGGGGGCTGGCAAGTCCCAACTTCTGGGCGTACGACATCACAAACTTTGTGTTCTGGATCGGCATCGGACACGCCGGTACGCTGATCTCGGCGATTCTGTTTCTGACACGGCAGCGTTGGCGCACGTCCATTAACCGTGCCGCCGAAGCCATGACCATCTTTGCGGTGATCTGCGCAGGTATCTTCCCCGCGATCCACGTAGGGCGCGTGTGGATGGTGTGGTTCCTCGCGCCATTGCCGAATGCCAACTGGATCTGGCCGAACTTCAAAAGTCCGCTGTTGTGGGATGTGTTCGCGGTGTCGACCTATTTTACCGTCTCGTTGCTGTTCTGGTACACCGGATTGGTTCCGGATCTGGCCACGTTGCGCGACCGGGCAAAGAATGCGGTGACCAAGGGAATCTACGGGTTTTTCAGCCTGGGTTGGCGCGGTGGAAACCGGCAGTGGCGCCATTACGAAATGGCCTACCTTATTCTTGCCGGGATCTCGACGCCGCTGGTGCTTTCCGTTCACACCGTCGTTTCATTCGATTTCGCGACGTCCGTCATCCCCGGTTGGCATACCACCATTTTTCCGCCTTACTTCGTTGCGGGAGCGATCTTCGGCGGGTTTGCCATGGTGCTCACCCTCATGATCCCTGCGCGGGCGATCTTTGGCCTGCAGGACATGATCACCGCGCGGCACATCGACAACATGTGCAAGATCATCCTGCTCACTGGCACGATCGTGGGGTATGCGTATCTGATGGAATTTTTCATCGCATGGTACGGCGGGAATCCTTATGAATTATCTGTCTTCATCGACCGCGCGACCGGTCACTACGCGGCGTCGTATTGGTCGATGATCTCGTGCAACGTGCTTGCGCCACAATTGTTCTGGTTCCGCGCATTCCGCCGCAACCTGCTCACCGTGATGTTGGTGTGCATGTGCGTTAATGTGGGCATGTGGTTCGAGCGGTTTGTCATTATCTGCACATCGCTTTCGCGGGATTTTCTTCCGGGCAGCTGGCAAAATTTTTACCCGACGTGGGTGGATATCGCCACATTTGTCGGCACCATCGGTTTGTTTATCTTTTTGTTCCTGCTCTTTATCCGCTTCTTGCCCATGATCGCGATGGCTGAAGTGAAAGGCGTACTTCCTGAGGCCGATCCCCACCACGGGCATGGGCATCATGGGCACCGTGGGCATCACAGGCACCCCAAACGCGGCGACATCCCCAGTGCTTCCGGCGGCCAGATTGGGGCAACTCCGGAGGCTGCCTCGTGATTGCATCTGTCGAAATGCAGACGCATCCGGAGCGTGTGTACGCCGTAGGAGCGGAGTTCTCCAGCGCGGCGGAGTTGCATGTTGCCGCAGAGAAACTGCGCGATGCCGGCTATAAACGCTGGGACGTGCATTCGCCGTTTCCGATCCATGGCATGGATGCCGCAATGGGTCTGGGCAAGTCCCCGCTTGGATACCTTGTGTTTCTGGGCGGATTCGCCGGATTATTCGCGGCGCTGGGGTTGCAATGGTTTACGAACATCTTCGATTACCCTCTGGTCGTGCACGGCAAACCCGTCGAATTTTTCGGCACCCTGCCTGCATTCTTCCCGGTCACGTTCGAGTTGACGATTCTGTTCTCTGCGTTCACCGCCGTGTTCGGGTTGATGCTTTTTACCGGCCTTCCACGCTGGCATCATCCGCTCTTCGATTGGGAGAGATTTGCGAAAGTCACTGACGACGGATTTTTCGCAGTGGTGGAAGCGCGTGACCAGCAATTCGATGTGGACACCCTGGTGGAACTCTTCGAGTCGCTCGGCGCCAGTGCCGTCGACGTTATTCCCTTCGTTGATGGGGAAGGGAGCCGCTCATGATTAAGTACAGCCTGCTGACATTCTTTTTCGTGACGATCCTTGTTGTCGCGCTGTTCGGATTCCGCGGTCAGAAAACGGAACTGACACCGATCGAAATTTTTCCGGACATGGACCGCCAGGCGAAGGTCAAAGCGCAGAAGCCAAGCGATTTCTTTGGCGACCGCCTTGGCGCGCGGGCGCCTGTGCCGGGCGCGGTGCCGCTCGGTTATCAGGTTCCGACGCAGCCCCGTCAGAACACCCCGGGAGAAACGGTCGAACCCGCTGGATGGAGCCAGCTGCCCTACGCCTTTGCAAGCGGTGACAGCTATCCCGATACCGGCATGATGGGTGAAGTATGGGGAGATGGCATTCCCTTTGAGGTGACACCGGCGTTTCTCGCGCGTGGGCAGGAGCGGTACGACATCAACTGCGCGATTTGCCACGGCAAAACCGGAGATGGCGGCGGTGTGGCAGCGCAATACACCGGTCTTCAGGGTTTGGTGGCAACGTATCATTCCGACCGGTTGCGTGAAATGCCCGACGGCCAGATTTACAACACCATCGCGTATGGCAAGGGCCAGATGTACGGTTACGCAGCCAACATCTCCGTTGCGGATCGCTGGGCCATTGTGGCGTATGTGCGGGCGCTGCAGACAAGCCAGAACGTGCCTGCCGCAGAACTGACACCCGCGCTACGCGCAAAGATGGAGAATTGACATGAGCGCATCCGCCGAAGCTTCCACCGCCACGCACGAGCCATTTTCGCTGCCCGAAGAATTCATTGAGCGGCGCACGGCTTATCCGCCAGCCATCTTCTGCCTGCTGCTTACTGCAGCCGCATGGGGAGCGTCGTGGCTGTTGTATCAGCGGGATCCACAGCGGTTCGCATTTTCCTATCTATTCGCCTTCAGTGTGGGGTTTACGCTCGGGTTGGGGTCGCTGTTCTGGGTCATGCTTCATCACGCCACGAATTCCTCCTGGTCGACCGTGGTGCGTCGGCAGATGGAGAATCTCGCAAGTCTGCTCCCATGGATCTTCCTGCTGCTGACGCCGGTGCTGATCATGCGGCATGATCTCTATAAGTGGATGACAATTTCCGAGCCGGGCGTCGATGCCCTGCTTGATAACAAGCGCGCCTATCTCAACGAACCGTTCTTTTTTGTGCGGGCCGCATTTTATGCGCTGTTGTTCTGCGGGCTGGCCCTGGGATTGCGACGTTGGTCCCTGCGCCAGGACAAGGACGGCGATCCGCGGTGGACAATCCGTTCGCAGGGCTGGACCTACGGGCTTCTGCTGCCGTTTGCCCTCACGCTGACCCTTGCGGTGATCGATTATCTCATGGCGCTCAATCACCACTGGTTCTCCACCATGTGGGGTGTGTACATCTTTGCCGGATCGGCTTTAAACGCCATGGCCGTATTGATTGTGGTTATGACCGCGCTGCGGTCCACGGGCCATCTGGAAGGCGTCGTCACCCTCGAGCATTTTCATCTCATGGGGAAGCTGCTCTTCGCATTCACCGTCTTCTGGGCCTACATCGCATTTAGCCAGTTCTTCCTGATCTGGTATGCGAACATCCCCGAGGAAACAGTCTATTTCCTGTTTCGCAACACAGACGCTTGGTATTACTTTAGTCTTGCGCTTGTCGCAGGTCATTTCTTTGCTCCGTTTCTCATCCTGATTCTTCGGGATGTAAAACGGGCGCCGGTGCCGTTGAGTCTCGTCGCGGTTTGGACGCTGCTCATGCATCTTGTCGACATGTATCTGGTTGTGATTCCGAACTACGGTTTGAAAGCGCTTGCGACAGAAGGCTTCGAAGCTGCCGCACGCGCGGCGTTCAGTCCGCGTCTGTCGGATTTCGTCGCCTTGGTGGCGGTGCTGGCGCCGCTGGCGGCGATTTTCCTCTTTCGGTTGCCTGGTCGCCCGCTCTTTCCGGCACGCGATCCGCGCCTGCAGGAATCGCTGAACACTATCAACTGATATGGACGCCGCACCCCGTTCCTCAATTCGCCCCCGCCGATCCGTTAGTGTCAGCTTTCTGCTTGTTGCGGGCGGATTCCTACTCTTCTCGGCATTAACATGGTTTACGGTTGTAAACAATCGGGCTGTCTCGCTGGATGAAGAGCGGGCAGTGGAGCGGCGTCAGATCCTCGATGAAACGCTGGCTGCACAAAAGAATCTGGCCACGACAGCAGGTTGGGTTGACGAAGCTGGCGGAATAGCCAGGATCCCCATTGATGACGCCATGGGTATGGCGCTTGTAAAGCTGCGCGACAAACCCGTTCGGCCGTCTCAGGTGCTGACAGACAAGGCCATGGCTGCCAAGGCGGCGGCTGACGCTGCAAATGCAGAAGATGCCGAAGATGCTCCGCCGATCGACCAGAACGCTGCTCCGGAAACCGGGCCGCAGGAACCTGGGCAGACCGCGCCGGATGCTCTGGATTCAAGCGGTGATGAATCGAATACGCCACCGCCTGCCTCCGGCGAGGTGTCCCAGACGAATCTTTAATTGCATCGCGTTTTCTCTTTTCTCATTCTGCCATGGCTGCCGCTTATCTTCTCATTTTTGGTTCCACTCTTCTCATGGGCTGCACTGCGCTCATTGGATTATGGTGGGCATCGAAAACCGGCCAGTTCCGCGATATGCGCGGTGGGGCGGAGAGTATCTTCGACAAGGATGAACCGGTTGGTCAGCCGACAGATATGATTTTTAAGACACCGATGGAACGCCGGAAGGAGCAAAAACTTCGCCGCTAAGACTGACCGGTCTTCTCAGGAAATTGGAGAAAAACACGTTCATGAGCCCGACACTGACTGAAACGCTGGCGCCATCCACCTCACCGCAACGCGTGGAACTGGCACACCGCACCGCCATCGATCTGAGTGCGCGCACACCTGTTCTGTTGTGCTTTGGAGGAGCCTTGTTCTGGCTTTTGTTCGGTTCATTGCTTGGCTTTCTGGCCTCGTGGAAGCTTCATGATCCTCAGTTTCTTGCGGAGTGGAGCTGGCTGAATTTTGGGCGGATCCGTCCCCTACACCTCAATCTTGTCGCATACGGTTGGGCTGCGCAGGTCGGAATCGGAGTGGGCGTCTGGCTCATGGCGCGTCTGTGCCGTGTGCGGGTGATGAACGCGCCCCTGATCGTTGGAGCCGGGATCCTATGGAATACCGGGGTGGCGGTGGGAACTGTAGCGGTCCTCACGGGATACAGTCAGGGGATCGAATGGCTGGAGTTTCCGGGTGTAGCGGTGTTCCTGCTCTTCTGCGCGTATGCCCTGTTGAGCGTCTGGGCGGTTGTGATGTTCCGATTCCGTCAGGCCGGCCATGTTTACGTCTCGGAATGGTATCTGATTGCCGCGTTTTTCTGGTTCCCATGGTTGTACGGCACGGCGAATATCATGATCCATCTCATGCCGGTGCAGGGAGCGGTGCAGGCGGCCGTGAACTGGTGGTTCGGACACAATGTGTTGGGATTATGGTTCACGCCAATCGGCCTTGCGTCAGCCTATTATTTCATTCCGAAAGTCATCGGGCGTCCGGTGCACAGTTATTATCTGTCGGCGCTGGGGTTCTGGTCATTGGCGCTCTTTTACAGCTGGAATGGGATGCATCATCTCATTGGCGGACCGTTCCCGGCATGGATGATCACTGCGAGTGTGGTTGCGAGCGTGATGATGGTGATTCCGGTCATTACCACCGCAATCAACCATCACCTGACGATGGTCGGCAATTTTCACATGCTTTCCCGCAGTCCGACGCTGCGTTTCGTTGTGCTGGGTGCAATGGCCTACACGCTGGCCAGTCTGCAGGGCAGCTCCATGGCCATCCGTGAGCTGAATAAAATCACGCACTTTACCCATTACACCATCGGGCATTCCCACCTTGGTCTTTATGCCTTTTTCACGATGGTCATGTTCGGCAGCATGTATTATATCGTGCCGCGTCTCGTCGGCCGCGAATGGCCGTCGCCGACCATGATCAAGCTGCATTTCTGGCTGTCGTTCTACGGCATTACGTTGATGATTTTTCTTCTAACCGCAGGCGGACTGATTCAGGGTCTGATGTTGGATGATGTGGCGCGGACGTTCGAGGAGGTGACAAAAGCGACCATGCCCTGGCTGCGAGGACGGAGTTTGTCCGGCATTTTGCTGACGGCGGCGCATGTGATCTTTGCGTGGCATTTCGCGCTTATGCTGCTTCGCCTGGGGCGCAATCCCGGCACTCCCACTCTGTTCACCACGTCGGCGGAGCAGCGTGAACGAAAGGAAGTGCCCGCATGAACAAGTTGCCGCTGTTGTTCGTGGGGATTACCGCGACATTTCTGAGTTCGTGGCTCGGTCTGGTGCTGGCCCCCCTCGTTCAGATTGGCCAGTTGCAGCCGCATGAAACCGAAGACGCGGAAGGCAATGCGATCTCGTTGCCTCCGGCCTTGTCCGGTCTTGCGCAGCGTGGACGCGAAGTGTACGCCGCGAACGGCTGCGTGTATTGCCACAGCCAACAGGTTCGGCCTGAGCATGCGGGGCACGACATCCCGAGGGGGTGGGGTGTGCGCGCGACACGCCCGCGTGACTACATCCACGAACGGCGCCATTCCCTTGGCACCATGCGCACCGGTCCCGACCTGGCCAACGTCGCCACGCGGTATTCCGGAGATGCCGGCCGCGAATGGCATCACCGTCATCTCTACAACCCGCAGAGCATCGCGGCGTGGTCGACCATGCCGCCATACGCCTATCTTTACCGCGTGCAGAAGATCGTCGGGCAACCTTCGCCAAACGCGTTGAAGCTCGACGGCGATGATGCACCGCCATCAGGTTTCGAGGTTGTGCCAACCCCCGAAGCGGAAGCGCTCGTCGAATACCTGCTTTCCCTGGACAAATCTTATGAGTTGCCGGAAGCGCCTTTGGAGTAAGCTCCGGCGCGCCTGCTCATCCCGCTCCCATGTCTCCAACCGATCCCATCGAAGACTCGCCCCTGAACCAGGACACCCCGCGTCCCATGGAAGACAACGCCTTGTACGAGGATGATCTTGATTATGCGGAAGATCGGGAGATTCGCGATATTCATGCCGCCGTTATCCGGGAGCAGGCCGAGCCTCACGATGGCAATGAACCTCTCTCCCTCTCATTCATTACGTTCTGTTTTATCTTGTTGATGATCGGCGGTTGGTATCTCGGAGCCTTCAGTGGGGGATTCGACCCGGAAGTCTTTGACGAACGCGTCGGAGCGCCGGCCGTGTTTCGAACTGACGGCAGCGCCAGAACGCTCGTTGCGGCCTCGACTGCGTCGGGGGATGCACCCGACGATCCCATGGAGATTGGCCGCAAAGTGTATCGCAACTGCGCCGCGTGCCATCAGGCGTCCGGGCAGGGTGCCGCGGGACAATATCCGTCGTTGATCGGATCCACGATTGCGACCGGTGGCGGAGCGCGGCTAGTCAAAATCATACTCAAGGGCGCACAGGGCCCATGGCAGGCTGCAAGCGGCAATTACAACGGCGTGATGCAGCCATGGGCGCAGTTAAAGGACGAGCAGGTTGCGGCTGTCGCCACATATGTGCGCAAATCGTGGGGAAATGACGCTTCTGAGATCACTCCGGACCATGTCGCCGCGATCCGGACGAGTGTGGGAGACCGCAAAGAATCGTGGACATACGAAGAGCTGGCGGCTCAACCCGACGAGCTGCCCGCCGTCGGCGAAGGAGATGGCGAAGCGCCTGCGGGAGAAGACAATGGCGAAGGCTCCCCGGCTGAAAGCGCTGCCCCAGCCACGGCAGCCCTAATGCCGTAAAGCTCTAAAGAGCGGGATTCTCCAGAGCGCGGGGGTGCGTTGAGGTTTATTGCGGTTTACGAACGCAGCAGTCATCTGCATTCTTGAAAGACGGAGATGTTTTTGAAGACGCGATTTTGAGTGCAACCGAGCCACTTGAAATGGATGCGGCGAAGTGAAAAAGCGGTATTGCCAGAATAGTTTGATGCCGCTAGCGTAGTTTCATGCACACCGCTCTCGCCATGGCATGGCTTGTATCGCGCCCCGACGCATGGCGGCATGTGCAGAAACCGTTTTAAGTCAACGCCTACGATGCACAGTCACGACGAGGTTCTTCAGGGTCAACCGCATTCCCACCCGAGGCTCGGATTTTGGAGGAAGTATATCTTTTCCACCGATCATAAGACCATCGGGATCCAGTATGCGCTGACCGGTCTGTTCTTTTTATTGTTCGGGTTTATTTTGATGTTGTTCATGCGATGGCAGCTGGCATACCCCGGCGAACCGCTGCCCATTCTTAAGAACATCGTTGAGAACGTGGAGGCCCAGCCAGGGCGTGTTGGTGCCTTGATGCAAGGCGTGGCGGAAAATTTCCCGCGCGGGGCCATGAGTCCGGAGACCTACAATTCCTTTGGGGCCATGCACGGCACGATCATGGTTTTCCTTGCAATCGTGCCGGTGGCGTTCGCAGCGTTTGGAAACTACGTAACGCCGCTGCAGATTGGGGCGCCGGACATGGCCTTCCCGAAACTGAACGCCGCGAGTTACTGGAGCTATCTTGCGGGGGGAGTGGTCATGGTTTTCAGCTTTTTTGTGCCGGGCGGCGCCGCGAAATCGGGCTGGACGTCTTATTCCCCATTGGCCAGCGAAGCTGACCGTCCGGAGATTATTGCGCAGGCGCAGGGTTTGGAGACTCTCCCCAGCGTGTGGCTCACCGGCCAGTCGCTTTGGTTAGTCGGGATGATCTTCCTTATCACGTCATCCCTGCTGGGCTCCGTCAATTTCATCACGACCATTGTACAGTTGCGGGCCAGGGGTATGAGCTGGTTCCGGATGCCGTTCTTCTGTTGGGCGATGCTGGTGACGGCTTTTCTGCTGCTCCTTGCGTTTCCGCCCCTGGAAGCTGCGGGAATCATGCAGCTCATGGATCGCGTTGCGGGCACCAGCTTTTTTCTGCCGAGCGGCCTGATGTGGAGTGGACAGCAGGCCAACATCAGCGGGGGCGGCAGCCCGCTGTTGTGGCAGCACCTGTTCTGGTTTCTTGCGCACCCTGAAGTTTACGTGCTGATTCTGCCCGCGCTCGGGATCGTTGCGGAGATCATCACGACCAACTCGCGCAAGCCCCTGTGGGGTTACCGCATGATGGTCTACTCGATCCTTGTGCTGGGTTTTCTCTCATTCATTGTCTGGGCGCATCATATGTACCTGACGGGCATGGGCACGGCGGTAAGCACGTTCTTCCAGACCACGACAGTTCTGATTTCGGTGCCGTCCGTCATTGTTTTGTCCTGCCTGTTCATCTCATTGTGGGGCGGGTCATTGCGTTTCAATACGCCGATGCTGTTTGCAGCGGCGTTTCTGCCGATGTTCGGCATCGGAGGGTTGACCGGCCTGCCGCTTGCCTTCAACACCATCGACCTGACATTGCACGACACGTATTATGTCATTGGTCATTTTCACTATATCGTCGCACCGGGCACCATCTTCGCGATTTTTGCCGGCGTTTATCATTGGTTCCCCAAGGCGACAGGCAGGCGGATGAGCGAGTTCTGGGGAAGAGTGCACTTCTGGCCGTCGTTGATTTTCATGAACGGCATCTTTCTCCCGATGTTCGTGCAGGGGATGGCAGGAATGCACAGGCGTTGGTACAACGGCGGCAGCCCGGATACATGGGATCTGACAAGAGACGTGTTTAAACTCAACGAATTCATGTCGTTCTCGGCGTTTGCACTCGGCATCGTGCAGATCCCGTTCCTGGTGAATTTCTTCGTCAGTATTTGGTGGGGAAAAAAGGTGGATGACAACCCGTGGCAGTCCACCACGCTGGAGTGGAGCGCTCCGTCGCCGCCGCCCCACGGCAACTTTGACCGTCCCGTTGAAGCGCATCGTGGTCCGTACGAATACAGCGTGCCCGGGGCGGCTTCCGATTTTTCCATGCAGGCGGAGCCGGTCAGCGTTGCGCACCCCGAACCTCCGGTGCTGAAAGGTGCGCACTGACGCGCAGCGTTTCAACCCGCCCCTCAGAATCGACATCATGCAGATTCCTCACACCGTGGAGCCCAGGCCGGACACCGGCCTTTACAACGCAAAGCTTGGCATCTGGCTCTTCCTCGCTTCCGAAGTCATGCTCTTTGGCGGGTTGTTTTCCGCCTACATCTTCCTGCGTCTCGGAGCGGAAATCTGGCCGTGGCACATTCTGAACGTGCCGCTTGGATTGACCAACACGTTCATTCTGATCACGTCGTCAATCACAATGGTGCTGGCGTGGGCCTCGTTGAAATTTCGTGAGTACGGACGCTTCAAACTCTGGCTGGGGATCACCCTGCTATGCGGGATCGCGTTCCTCGGTATTAAGAGCCTCGAGTACGCCGAGAAGTTCAAACATTACGGCTTTATTCTGCATTCCGACGCGGCGGAGAAGTACCGACCGGAGCTGGAAAAATTGGGCGCCAAATTCACTGTTGGTGAGGAAAGCGGCGAAATGGAGATCACCGGACACTTCGCCGAACCTTACAGCGAGGGGGAGACGCATTTTACGATCGCCCCCGATCCCGCTACAAGCGGGCATGGCGCAGGCAGTCATGAAGCGCATGACACCGATCAGGGCGAGGGCGAAGCCCGGGCAGATAAAGGAGGGGCCGAAAGCCATGGGATTATTCGTGTTGCGAAAGACGACGTGCGTTGGTGGAGTAATTTCCAGCCCAAATACAGCGCTTACATGGCCATTTACTTCACGCTCACAGGATTGCATGCGCTTCATGTGATCGGCGGCATGGTTGTTCTTGCATATTTCTGGCTGACGCAACGCCGCCTTTATCTGAACGATCCCGAGCATCTTGCCAACCGGGTCGAGGTTGGCGGTTTGTTCTGGCATTTTGTGGATCTGGTCTGGATCTTTCTCTTTCCTGTGCTGTACCTTCTTTAAGGATAAAACGCTCCCCCCCCCAACAACCCCCACAAACGCTCCCCCCACTTTTGACCCCGGTATCCGATGGCTGACGACGTTGCACATCTCCGGAAACATATCCGGACTTACATCTATGTGTTCCTGACGCTGGGTGCGCTGACCCTGGTGACGGTTTGGGCTTCCTATCTGCCAATCAGCACACAGGGTCATGTCGTGGTGGCGCTGTTGATCGCCGCAATCAAAGCCGCTTTGGTGGCGTTGTTTTTCATGCATCTGATATCCGAGCGGCGTCTGATCCATCGGATCCTCGCCTTTACCGGCATCTTCTTTCTGGGACTCATTTTTCTTTCGTTGTTTGCGTACTTCGATCATCCCGACATTTTTCACCGGCTGAAGTGAGTTATGGGCCTCAAAAGCTTTCACCTTTTGTTCATTGCGCTGGCGTGCATCATGAGTTTGAGCACGGCAGTCCTCTTTCTGCGCGAGCGGGAGTTGTCTCCCGGGCCGGAGAGCACCATTGGCGCGGTGGTTTGTCTTGTTGCCGGAGCGGCATTACTTCTGTATGGTGTTTGGATGGCGCGCAAGCTCCGCCGCTTATCGAGGAAAGACAGCGAATGACCCGATGAACGACACTCCTCCCAGAATATCGGTATCGACGCGTCCTGCGAAATGTTTGGGACTTCATTTTCCATCCTTCGCGGGGTTGGCGTGGCTTAGTGTTGCCATGATCACAAGCGCGACGGAGGTGCATGCGTGCGCTGTGTGTTTTGGTGCGCCGGGAGACAAGATGACCGGTGTGGCCTCCTGGTCGATCCTTGTTCTATTTGGATTTATCGTGTCGGTCCTTGCCTGTGTCGGGTTGTTTATCCGACATCTTGCACGCCTAAGCCACAAGGTGCGTATGGACGAAGCAAGAAGCGTCGGCGAATCTCATGCCGCATCCCTTGGAACCTGCCAGCCATGATATCACTGCCGCTCGCCGCTGCTCAGGGTCCTATAAACAAGCTGCTCGGATTGCCCGAGAGCGCTTCGCAACACGGATTTGAGATCGATATGATGCTTGAATTTGTGCATTGGTTCATGCTTGCACTGCTCATAGGCTGGTCGTTGTTTTTTATCATTACACTGTGGCGCTTCCGCCGTTCGCGCAGTCCTTCCGCAAACTATCGCGGCGTCCGCAACGGGCTTTCGACGCATCTTGAGATTGGCGTGGTGCTGATCGAGGCGGTGTTGCTGGTGGGGTTTGCGTTTCCCCTGTGGGCGAACCGTGTGAATGATCTTCCACCCGGCGACGAGGCGGTAACTGTGCGGGCTTATGGATATCAGTTCGGATGGTATTTCCATTTCCCGGGTGAGGACGGGCTTTTTGGAAGGCGGGACGTCCGATTCGTGACGGATAACAACCGTGTGGGTCTGGATCCAACCGATGAAGCCGGCAAAGATGACCGGTTGAATACGCTGAACACGCTGCCGTTGCCGGTGAACAGACCTGTAATCATTCGGGTGACGTCGCAGGATGTTATCCACAATTTCGCAATTCATCAGATGCGCATCGCACAGGACGCCATTCCCGGAATGGAAGTACCGATGTGGTTCACTCCTGTTCGCGAAGGCACTTTTGAAGTTATTTGCGGCCAGCTTTGCGGGGCTGGTCACTCGCTGATGCGGGCCGAGATCGAGGTGATGGCGGAGGACGATTATGAGGCGGCGCTTGCCGCACTGCCGAAGCCGCTCGAGGAGATCTGAGCGCGCAGGGGGGAAACCGGGGTGAGCCAAGGAGATGTGCAGATTGCAGAGCGCGTGGACAAGTCTCCGCGGCCCGATGTATTTGGAGTACAGCGCGCACGACCGGCCTGGCAATCTTCGGTGGCAGCCGGCATGCTGCGGGCATACGCATGGGCGGTCGTGGTGGCCACCCTTTTTCTAATCACGGTCGGGGGTCATGTGACCACGAAAGACGCGGGCATGGCAGTGCCCGATTGGCCTTTGAGCTTCGGGGAACTCAATCCGCCAGGCTGGATGGACCTGGAGGATGTCCGCCTGGAACATGGCCACAGACTTGTTGGCGCGGCGATTGGCCTGTTGACCATGGGACTTGCGGCGGGTGTATGGTGTTTGCACCGCGACCGGTTCGCGCGTTGGCTTGCGTTGTGGTGTGTGGTGGCGGTGATTGTGCAGGGCGTTATGGGTGGATTGCGCGTGACACTGATTTCGCGTGAACTTGCGATTGTCCACGGTGTGTTCGGTCAGGTTTTTCTGCTGTTGTTGGCTGGGGTCGCGATGCGGCTGGGGTTTTTGCGTGGCAATCCGGACACGCGAAGGGAACGCACACGCGGCGTCTCTCCAGCCGCGGCATGGCTCGCAATTGGAACCTTGAGCGTTACGCTTGTGCAACTCGTGGTGGCAGCGGTGATGCGTCATTACAAGGCTGGGATGGCGATCCCCGATTTTCCGCTCGCGTTTGGGCAGATCGTGCCGCCAATGGAAACCTTTCCTATAGCTATCCATTTCGCGCACCGGGTGCTTGCCTTGGTTATTGTTGCGATGGCGACGGCGTGTGCATTTGCAGGCGGATTCCGTCGGCGCTGGCTGGGTGCGCCGCTGTTCTGGTTCAACATGGCGTTGACGGTGCAAATCGCTCTCGGCGCGCATGTGGTGTTGACCGGACGAAACCCCGCTTTTGCAACATGGCACGTTGTGATTGGCGCGGTGACGCTGTTGCTTGCAATGGCGCTGGCCGTGCGAGCCCGGATTGCATTGCGCATCGCCGCGGAGGCAAGTTCATGAATGCCATGACTCAGACTGCGGAAGAGGCGACGCGGTTGTCGGGGCGGCTCTCCGATTTTCTGGAATTGATCAAGGCGCGGCTGACATCCTTTGTCTTGTTGTCTGCAGCCGCGGGGTATCTGCTGTCTGAACGGACCGGCCCGGGTCTGTTGGATGTCGGTCGGTTTGTGCAGAGTGTGCTTGGCATCGGGCTGGTTGCCGCGGCAGCAGCCGCGTTGAATCAGTGGATGGAACGGCAGCACGATGTGCGGATGCCGCGCACCGCCCAACGTCCTGTGGCGGCCGGACGCATCGCTCCTGGGGTCGCCCTCGCAGTGGGTGCAGGCATGGCTTTTGCAGGCGTTGTGTGGCTGTGGCAGGCGGCTGGGAGTCTGGCTGCGCTGCTTGCCATTGCGACACTGGGGTTGTACCTCGGCCTTTACACGCCGCTCAAACGGCTGACGCCATGGTGCGTACCTGTTGGGGCGGTGGCCGGCGCACTTCCCCCGTTGATCGGAGCCGCGGCGGTGAACGGACGATTGCCTGCTGCGGGCTGGTTCCTTTTTTGTATGGTGGCACTGTGGCAGCTGCCGCATTTCTACGCCATTGCATGGATATATCGTGAGGAATACGAGCGCGCAGGGTTTCGTGTGTTGCCGCGCGGGCCGGGGGCTGCGGTGAGAATCGGAGCGCTTGCACTCGGGGGCGCGCTTGCGCTGGGCGCGTTGTGTGTCGAGTTTGCTTATCTGGGGCGTACAACCCATTGGTTTCTCGCGGCTGCCGTAGCGCTGACCGTGCCGCTGGCAGGTTCAGCGCTCAGGTTTCTGGAGGTGCGTGATGTGACAGCCGCCCGCCGGATGTTTTTTGTTTCCATCGTCTATTTGCCGTCGATGCTTCTTGCAGCGGTGCTCATTGCATGAACTCGCGCGGCACCACAGGAACGGTTTTCATCATTGCGGCCGCTGTGCTGGCGGTGGCGTCTGCAGCGGCTTATCTTTTCCTGAATGCGCAGCGCAGTCCGGCGCGCAACGCCGGTGTGGCGACCATCCAGGTTGCGTTCGACGTGCCGGATTTCGCATTCACGGAAAGCGCTGGTCGCACTGTGACACGGGGGGATCTCGAGGGATCGGTGTGGATCGTCAATGCGATCTTTACCCGCTGCCCTGGTCCCTGCGCGCGGATGACTCAGGAAATGGCACGTCTTCAAAGTGCGCTTGCGGATGTTCCCGTGCGTTTTCTGAGTGTCAGTGTGGATCCCGAGTACGACACGCCGCCGGTGCTTTCCACGTACGCTGCCCAACATGGTGCTGATCCGGAGCGCTGGTGGTTTCTGACCGGAGACAAGCTGTCGGTGCGCAAGTTTCTCATGACTGGCCTGCGTCTGGCCGTGCAGGATGTGCCGGAGGAAGACATTGCGCAGAGTGAACACGGTCCCATTGTACATAGCACAAAGTTTATCCTGTTGGATCGCGCGGCTTCCATCCGTGGATATTTCGAGGGTTTGGACGAGGATTCGCGTGCGAGTCTGCGGGAAGCCGCGCGCGCAATAGCCGGCAATCCATGACGCTGAAGGATCTCCCAGCGCTGAATGCGTCCTTGAACGGGTTAAGCACCCTTTTTATCGTCGTAGGCTGGATCCTGATTCTGCGCGAGCGCAAACGCGCGCATGCCGCCTGCATGATTGCAGCCATCTTCACGTCGACGGCATTTCTTGTCAGCTACGTGATCTATCACGCCAATGTCGGCTCCGTAAAATTCACTGCCGAAGGCTGGGTTCGCCCGGTGTATTTTGCCATCTTGATCAGCCATGTGGTTCTTGCGTTTGCCGTACCGGTGCTGGTGGCGTTGACCGTTATCCCGGCATTGCGGGCGCGTTACGACAAGCATCGGAAACTGGGGCGGGTTACGATGCCCGTCTGGCTATATGTTTCAGTGACCGGCGTGGTGATTTACCTGATGTTGTACGTGTGGTATCCGCCACCAGGCCACTGATGGCGGTGCCGCCAGCCGGAGCCGATTTCCCGGTGGGGCGCAGCCCCCTTTAGGGCGTCCGGAAGACCATATCGGTCGAAGGATCGACCACAAGACTGCCGGAAGGAATGCCGCGTACATCGATCACGTTGTTGGGTGGGTAAGGGCTTCGCACAAAACCGGGTGCGCTGGCTGGTTCCCCCACGGGATAACCCTGGGATGGCCGGGGATAATACCCCTGATCGTATCTTCTGGAGTAATGCCGATAATAGCCCGGGTAGGCGTCGTAGTGGTATGGGTAGTAGGGCTCGCGGTATGGGCGGCCGACCAATGCGCCGAGGAGTGCGCCGATGCCGGCACCGAGTGCGGCACCTCGGAGGGTCGTGCTGGCCTGAGGGTTGACCAGATTTCCGACGACCGCACCGGCTGTCGCGCCGTAGAGTGCACCACGGCCTTCCGGGGTGTAGCAGGAGGTCAGGGAAAGAGCGAGCGCCAGCGCAACGACCATGGCAAATCGAGGAAGCATTTTCATAGCTGAATGACGTGGACGGATCGAAACCACGCGTTCGGGTATTTATGGCTTGTTCCGGAGATTTTTGCGAGTCCATCCTTTGCGGGAGATGGTTGCGGCAACGCCGTGCCCGGGTTAATTGGCAAGTCGAATGGGAAGCATTTTCGGAACGGTGTTTCGGATCTCGACGTGGGGTGAATCGCATGGAGGCGGCGTTGGCGTCGTTGTCGATGGCTGTCCGCCGCGAATCGCACTGTCTGAGGAGGATCTCCAACGGGAACTGGACCGGCGTCGTCCTGGTCAAAGCCGGATTGTGACGCCCCGTAAGGAGGCTGACACCTGCGAAATTCTTTCGGGCGTTTTTGAAGGGCGCACGTTGGGCACTCCGATCTCTATCATGGTGCGGAATACGGACGCGCGCCCGGAAGCCTATTCTGAGATGGTAACGGCTTATCGCCCATCACACGCGGACTACACGTACGAAGCCAAGTATGGCATCCGTAATTGGCAAGGCGGAGGACGGGCTTCGGCGCGTGAAACCATCGGGCGTGTGGCAGGTGGTGTCGTGGCGCGGAAGGCCATGGAAGAGATTGTTCCCGGAGTTAGAGTTGTGGCCTATGTTTCCCGGGTGCACACGATTGCGGCAGCCATCGACTCGGCGGACGTCACCCGGGAAGCGGTGGAAGCCAGCATCGTGCGCTGCCCGGACGCCGAGGCTTCCGAGCGGATGATTTCGCTGATTGAGGACGTGCGTAGCCGGGGCGATTCCGTCGGCGGTGTAGTGGAATGTCTTGTGCGCAACCTGCCTCCCGGGCTTGGGGAACCGGTTTTCGACAAGCTCGAAGCCGATCTCGCCGGAGCCATGATGAGTTTGCCGGCGACCAAGGGATTTGAAATCGGTTCCGGATTTGCAGGAACGTCGCTTACCGGGTCGGAGCACAACGACGCCTTCGAAGTCGAGAACGGACGGGTGCACACACGTACGAATCGTTCCGGAGGGATTCAAGGGGGGATCAGCAACGGCGAGGACATTGTGTTTCGTGTAGCGTTCAAACCGACAGCAACCATTGCAAAGGCGCAGGACACCGTCACGACGGAGGGCGAACAAACGGTCCTGGCCGCCCGCGGGCGCCACGATCCGTGTGTGCTGCCTCGGGCTGTGCCGATGGTGGAAGCCATGGTCTGGCTGGTGCTTTGCGATCATGCCCTGCGCCAGCGCGCGCAATGCGGATTGGAATTGGCGCATTCGGCCCCCTGATTCCTGGCCGGAGCTGAAAGGGCGCTCCGGCCTCGATCAAGGCCGTCCGAGTCGAGCGGGCTCCGGATTTTCCGCTGCGCGAAGGAGTGCTTTGACTGCATCGCGCGCAAACTTCCGGCCCAACGTATCGAATACAAGCGTCATAAGCCATTCCGGAGGTGTGTAGGCAGACTCAACGCTCAGGCGGTAGCGAAAGTAGACGCGCCCGCTGCCAAGAGGCTGTGCGTATGCTGAACCCGCGAAAACGTGGAAATCGCGCGGAGCAGGTTCTCCAGCAAGGTTCCATGTCGCAAGGGCAGCACCATTGTCCCGGACGCGAAACTCGCGGATCCTGGGTACTGCAATCGTCGTGAACCCGAGCAGGTGAAAAGTTAACTGCGTGCGGTATGGACCGAGAGATTCGCTCTTCGAAACGATCGGGAAACGCCACGCTGCATAGTACGGAAAGGCGGCTGCCGTTTGCACAAGGCGTTCGGGGCTGGTGTTGCGTACGACGGCAGATACATCGATATCCACCCGGCTATTTTCGCGCGAAAAGAAAGCGAGCGGGCGCCGCCCCATGCCGGATAGCTTGTCAACCGCGCGCGGATCGATCTGGGCGTTGGCAAGGCCGGTCAGAGCAACGAGAGCAGCACAGAGACTGGATAGACGTGGAAGGGTGACGGCAGCGCCGACCCTGCGGCGGATGCAGGCAAGCATCAGATCAGAATTACGATACATGCTCAGATCCTCAACGCCACAGTCGATGACAATGTGCCATGGGCTTCGGGTAGGGACGATTCGGGTTGCCGCGCCAAAGAGGCAGCGTACGATCTGCGCATGCCGCTTGTCGATCTGCCGCTGAAATCTCTCGAGACGTATCGCGGGATGAACCCGCGTCCCAAAGATTTCGATGCTTACTGGGCTGCCGCACTTTCCGAGCTGGATGCCGTAGATCCGGATGTGCAACTGGAGCCTGCAGGGTTTGGGGCGGGCGTGGCACAGTGTTCCCACCTGTGGTTCACGGGCGTGGGCGGCGCGCGCATCCATGCCAAACATGCGCGGCCTGTCGGAGAGACTTCAACGCCGCGCGCTGCCGTGCTGCGTTTTCATGGATACTCAGGTGCGAGCGGCGATTGGATCGAACTGCTTCCGTGGACCGCGGCCGGATTGGAAATCGCCACCATGGATTGCCGGGGGCAGGGGGGATTGAGCGAAGATCCCGGCGGAGTCCGCGGCACAACGCACTGCGGCCAGATCGTTCGTGGCCTTGACGATCCCGATCCCCGCCGGTTGCTGTTTCGGCAGATTTTTTTGGATACCGTCCAGCTCGCGCGGGTCGTCATGGCATTCGATACTGTGGATGCCGGAAGGATCGGCGCATGCGGCGGGTCGCAAGGCGGCGGACTGACACTTGCGTGCGCGGCTTTGGAGCCCCGCATCCGCCGGGCTGCGCCGCGGTTCCCGTTTCTGTGCGATTATCAACGCGTCTGGGAAATGGATCTTGCGAAGGATGCTTACAACGAGCTGACGACGTTTTTTCGCCATCACGATCCGCGGCATGAACGTGAGGAGGAGATTTTCACACGTCTCGGCTACATCGATGTGCAGCATCTTGCGGAGCGGATCCAGGCGGAAGTTCTGATGGGCGTCGGCCTGATGGACAGTATTTGTCCGCCTTCAACGCAGTTCGCGGCTTTCAACAAAATTCGTGGCCCGAAGCGCACGCTGACCTATCCGGATTTCCGACACGAATCCCTTCCCGGATGGGAAGATGCCGCGTTCGAGTTTCTCCTTGGCATGTAGTAGCACACTTGGCAGCTGCGAACTATCCGGGTCATGGCGATACATTTTACGGTTCTTGCTCTTTCAGTTGGCATCCTTTACTTCGGTGCTGAATTCCTGGTAAAAGGCAGCGCCTCGCTGGCTTTGCGGGCCGGGCTGACGCCGCTGATGATCGGGTTGACCATCGTAAGTTTCAGCACCAGCTCTCCGGAGCTTGTCGTGTGCGTGAAAGCCGCCTCAATTGGGCAGGGCGATATTGCACTCGGGAACGTAGTCGGCTCCAACCTGTTCAATATCGGGGTGATTCTTGGTCTGACCGCTCTGCTGTGTCCGGTGCCTGTCAAATCGCAGATTCTTCGGGTCGACGCTCCCATCATGGTGGCGGTGTCCTTTGCGGTGCCGGTTCTTCTGTTGGACGGGCAGATCGACCGGCTGGAAGGCGTCCTGCTTTTTTCGGGGATCGTCGGCTACACTCTTATGAACGTGGTATTGGCCCGCAGGAACGTCAGCGCAGAGCTTGTTGCCGAGTACGAGGAAGGCATTCCGCATCTCAGCGGGAGTCTGAGGAAGGATTTACTTCTGATCGTCGGCGGGTTGGGAGCGCTTGTTGTTGGTGCGCGGCTGCTTGTCGAAAGTGCATCTGAGATTGCCCGCGATTTTGGTGTCAGCGAGGCGCTGATCGGCCTGACCATTGTGGCCGCTGGGACAAGTGTGCCTGAACTGGCCACATCCGCCGTTGCGGCGATCAAAAAGGAGCCAGACATCGCAGTCGGAAATGTCGTGGGATCGAACATCTTCAACATTCTCTGCATTCTTGGCGCAGCGGGTGTTGTCGCTCCGATCTCGGCGCCCGGTATTGGAATGCTGGATATTGCGGCGATGCTGGGCATCTCACTGCTTCTATTGCCGTTGTTATGGAGCGGCAGGCGGTTGCAACGTTTTGAAGGAGCCGTGTTGTTGGCTGCCTATGCCGCATATTTCGCGGCAATCTGGCCACAGCATTCCTGATCTTTGCCAGTGGTCAGGGGGATTACTGAAAATCGTCCATGCCACCGATTCCAAGCCGCGAAAGATTTTCCACACACAAACGCGACCACGTTTCCAACTCGCCAAGGTGCTGACGGAGTTCGTCGGGAGACCGCCATTGGAGATCCTGGATGTCCTGTTCCCGCACTTTGATGGAGGCTGAGGAATCCAGGTCCAGCACATGCACGATTCCGAGATGCACGCGACCAACCTCGGTGCTGTCGTCATTCAATAGTGCAACAATGCGGTTGTCGAATGATCCGTCGATGTCGAGTTCCTCGTGCAGCTCCCTCAGGACGAGCCGCTCGTAGGC
Organism: uncultured Chthoniobacterales bacterium; assembly: GCA_964652295.1. Taxonomy (GTDB): domain Bacteria; phylum Verrucomicrobiota; class Verrucomicrobiia; order Chthoniobacterales; family CALDSX01; genus CAZZCL01. The sequence continues at coordinate 35,050 of CAZZCL010000003.1, read as the reverse complement.
GTTTTCGTCCAAATGCATGGAGTCCAATTCGTTAAGATGTCCCCCTATTCCGATGGATCCTTTGGCGACAAGCCGTTTTTCCCCGGACCCGCCGCCACGCACATAGTGAAGAAGTCGTCCGCTCCGCTTCAGGATGGCGTAGGGGATGAGTTGCTTGTGTCCCGGATCGGTCTCCGCAACAGAGCGTTCGAGGAAAAGATTGGATCCGGGATCGAAAAATGCCTTGAGATAAACCGGCAATCCAGTGACCTGCAGCCCCTGAAAGGCGCCGGCGTTTTCGAACACCGTCCGGGGAATGACCAGCACCCGCTCGCTGTTCATCGCGCCATGCCCACGCTTTGCACAGTTTGAAACACTTTGCCTTCTGTGCGGATGGATGGGGCAATGATGATTTCGGTCTCCTGCAGTTCACGGATGGTGAATGCCCCAACGTTGCCCATGCAGGTTGTGATGGCTCCAACGAGGTTCTGGCTGCCATCATCGATTTCTGCGGGCCCGAATAAGATCTGCTTCAGTGGGCCTGTTGTGCCAACGTGGATGCGCGTGCCGCGCGGCAGATTGGCGTGAGGCGTTGCCATACCCCAATGATATCCGCCGCCAGGCGCTTCCTGGGCTTTGGCAAACGCGCTCCCCACCATCACTGCATCGGCCCCGCAGGCGAAGGCCTTGCAGACGTCGCCTCCCTTGCTCATGCCGCCATCCGTAATGATCGGTACGTACCGCCCGGTTTTTTTGAAATGGGTATCGCGCGCCGCAGCGCAGTCGACCGTCGCCGTCACCTGCGGTACGCCGAGTCCGAGCACACCGCGGGATGTGCAGGCTGCCCCCGGTCCCACGCCAATTAATACGCCTGCCGGTCCGCAGCCCATGATCTCCAGCGTGACCTCATAGCCAACGGTGTTGCCGACAATCACCGGGATTGGCATTTCCGCACAGAATTTTGCAAGATCCAGAGAGCGGTACTCGCTGGAAATATGGCGTACCGTGGAAACGGTGCTTTGCACGACAAACACATCTGCGCCGGCTTCAGCAGCGATTCGACCGCAGGAATCGGCTTTTTGCGGGATGGAACTCACTGCAGCCGGAACTCCGCACTCCTTGATTTCGCGCACCCGTTGCGCAATGAGATGTTCCTTGATGGGTTCAGTATAGATCTTTTGGATCAGAGCGGTGACCCGGTCCTTATCGCATCGCACCACCTCCTGCAGGACGTCGGAGGGGTTTTCGTAGCGTGTCTGCACGCCTTCCAGATTCAAAACACCCATCCCGCCGAGGCGTGCCATCTCCGCTGCGAACCGCACGTCGACAACACCGTCCATGGCGCTGGCGAATATCGGGATATCGAGCTTAAGGGGCGCACCATCGCCTCTGGGGATCTCGAACCCGATGTCGACTTCATTCGGATTGATGGTGACGCGGCCCGGCACGAGGGCGATCTCGTCAAAGCCGTAGGTCACCCGTGCCTTCCGATTTTTTCCTATCCACATTCCCATAAAATTAAATCCTTTCCACGCCTGTCCGCTCGTTCAAACTGTCGCAAACCGGGCAACGCACAAGGGCTGTTGCCGCAGGATCTTCAAATTCGCACATACAGATATGGCATCGGACGCGCCGCCGAACGAGGCGCGCCTCGCGCCGTCTTTGGTCGAAGGAGTACACTACCCAAACCACGGCGATCGCTCCAAGAAAAAGAGCGAGATAAATTGCAATTGCCCATGCCAGCGAAAGAGCGATCATTCTTCTCCCCCCGTTTCTTTGGCGGGATTTTCCGCGCGCTGCATCCCGGCAAGCTGGATGGTTGTCTGGCCGATGATCGGACCATCAACCGGCACCGCCGGGCGCAAGCGCGCAAGAGCCCCGACGACATCGCGATTGAGCGGCGGCGTGCCGGGGTTGCGCTCAAATGCCAGCGGCCCCGCGAGTGACGGCAAGAAGACGATGTCAATCTGACGCGGCGGTGTGCCGACCAGCTCCCGGGCTTTAATGGGAATGGCAATCCGTTGCATTCCCAAAATGCGGGACAACTCCGGATCCAGCCTGCCTGTCGGCACAACGCGTGCAGCGATGCGCTCTGGCTCTGTTTGGTTGGGGGCTCCGGATGGGAGCGGCGGTGGCGCAGGGGGGAATGTTGCGGCTGGACTCAACGCGCGGGCGCGAGGCCCGTTGCGCAAGGTAAGTTCCGTGCGTTCATAGCCCGGTTGGTATGCGAGCACGCTTTCGCGTTCACTGCCCCCTGCTCGCAGCATCCGCGCAGCCGCTGGAGCCCCCTGGCTTTCCACCCAGTGAAGTACCGGTTGAGGCACCGTGGTCGGCGTTAGGACTTCCAACCGTGCATTCTCCGGAAATTGTGGTGTCGGGGGCGGATACACCACAAGAAACGCTTGCACAGCCCCGGCGTGCAGCACGGCTGAAAGCAGCAAAAACCCGCCCAGCCGAGACCGCGCGCCAGATGTCGAACCGTCTTTTGCTGCATGATCGAAAACCGTGGCGGTGTTCATTGCGCTTGCGAAACGCCGGCCACAGCAACCGGATAACCAAGACCCAGCACGCGGTCGGCGACCTCCAGCACGGATTCGAACCGCGCGCCACGATCAGCACGAATGATGATGGGAGCTGCTGGTGCACTGGTTTCCGCAAGAATTTCCCGCAATCCGTCCACTGTGGTCTGGATTTCATCGACAAAAATCCGGGCAGGATTACCCGCAGTAACGCTGATAAAGCGCGCGCCGGGCTGCGGAGGCAGCGCAAACGAAGTGCCCGGGAGCGACAACGAAATGCCGGGCTGCAGGACGAATTGGGATCCGAGAATGAAAAACAGCAGCAACAACAGCACCACGTTGAGCATCGGAAAAAAAATCACGGGCGCAAACTCTGTGCGCCGGCTTCGCTCGAGCTTCATCCTTGAGTGGCGGGCTGGGATGGCAGTTGCGGCGAAGAACGTGTACCGGGCGCAAACGCGACGATTGAAGCCGGCATCGTCTCGTCGCAAATCAGATGCAGCGCTTCGATCCCGCCCCGCTCCATGTCATGCAGCAGGGAATTGACCCGTGCCGACAGGTAATTGTGAGCCACGAACGCGGCGATGCCGACTGCCAGACCTGTGCTGGTGGTAATCAATGCCTGATAAATTCCAGCGGAAAGATCCGTCGCGGTTGCGTATCCGCTGCGGGTTGTCAGCTCTGTAAACGCATCGAGCAGGCCGGTGACCGTGCCAAGGAAACCAATAAGCGGTGCCGCATACGCGATGGTCGAAATCACGAACAGGTAGCGCTCCAGCTTTGGAACTTCCAACTGGCCGGACTCCTGTACGATGGCTTTGAGATCTGCCCGCGGCATACCGTGGTTCAATAACGCAGCGTGAATCACACGCGCGACGGGCCCTGGCATGCCGCTGGTTTCGTGGAGCGCCTCTGCGTAGGAACGTCGACGGATCAACGTGGACAGCCCCTGAAGAAATTCGCCGACGTGGATTGTCGCCCGGTGAAAATGGATGAGACGTTCCAGAAATACACCAACGAGTGCCACACTGCACAGGAGCAGAACCCACATCAGCGGGCCGCCTTTGCTCATCAAGTCCAGCATGATCTTCTATAAACGGACCGATTCCAACCCGCAAGCTGCTTGCGTGTCTCAGCCCAGCAGGCGCACCTCCCGCAGCGCTTTTAAAATGAAACGTTCAAAATCGCTGCCGGTCGTCATGCGAGCGATCCCGATCTCCCGGCGGGCGCAAAAGCCGTCCAGATCTTCGGTCCAGGCAGCGATTGCATGTTTGTACGCTTCGAGTGCGGCGGGTGAGGCGTTCACGTCGACTTGCTCTCCGGATTCCGAATCGACAATCCGCAGATCGCCCGCTGCCTCCGGGGCAATCTCCCGCGGATCCAAAATATGGATCAGGTGCACGTCGAAACCGTGATGCTTCAACAGCGTCAGCGGCTGGTCCCAACCAGCCGGATCCAGAAAGTCCGACAGCACAATCAACAATCCCGCCCGGCGCACCCGGGCAACTGTTTCCCGGGCAGCCATTGCGAGGCTCGTCGGGGCTGGAGATATCTCCAGTGAACGCAGGAAACGCAGCACCACGTGGAACTGTTGACGGCCCCGCCGCAGTCCTGCGTTTGCGCCGAGCTGCGAGGAAAAGCCATGAACGCAAACCCGGTCCAGGTTGCACAATGCAATGTAGCTCAAGGCGGCGGCGGTCCGCCGCGCCCATCCGAATTTTGTGACTGTGTCCCGCGACGAATCGGTCGGCCAGTTCATGGAAGCGCTGCAATCGACGAGGAGATGAATATCGACGTCTTCCTCCTCCTCATAAAGCTTCAGATAGAGGCGGTCTGAGCGGCCGTACACCGTCCAATCGACGTTGCGGAGATCGTCACCGGGCACAAATTCGCGATAATCCGCGAATTCAAGGCTGGCCCCGGTGGTTTTCGATCGCCGCTCAGCCCGTTGTCGCCCGCGGAAAAGGCGTTTGGACAGGATTCGCAACTTTTCAAGCCGCGCCAGAAATGTCCCGTCCAGCAGATCCGGAGGATCGGTGCCAGCCATGTTCAGTGCGATACCGCAGGCGTTGAGCGGGTCGTCATGTGGACCGAAGGCGAAGCTGCCGCCGTCGAAGGGCGCACTAAAACAATTTCTGCGGCACTTCGATGGTGTCGCCTGGTTGGACCGGGATGTCGCGCGAAGGATCGGCTCGGAATTCGGCGACGTTATGCGTGCTGGCTTGGCCACTGCGCAGCAGACGCACCCGCTTCTGATTGGCGAAATCGTTGAAACCGCCTGCAGCGTTGATGGCGGTAAGAAGCGTCATATCCGGCGTCCACGAAACCCGTTGCGGGGCGCGCACTGCGCCGCCCACGTTCACGAACCGCGCCGCATCCTGCCCGGTGATGATCACTGTGGGATTGGAATAAATCTGTTCGCTAACGTAGCGCTCCTCGATGGATCTCTGAAGCTGGGAAGCTGTCATCCCTGCGGCCTGGATGCGACCGATCCAGGGGAGGTTGATGGTTCCGTCGTCGGCAAGACGCATTTCGCCGAACATGGCCGTTTCATCGGCCGGAACGCCACTGAGACGGATCAGGATCACGTCGCCCACGCGAAGTCGAGCTTCCTGTTGGGCATGAGCGGCGGGTGGTGGGCCCCCGAGCGCCATGAAAAACGTGAGACAACCGAAGAGGAGATTCCGCAGCATGCGGTGCCGTGTTGCAGTGGGTTGAAGGACTGCGGGCTCCCTGCGGTGCATCCGCGATGAGGTGGCGTCAGTAATCAGCGTCATGGTGCGAACTGGAACGCGAGGACCGTCTTGCTGGTTCGTCCATCGTCTGGCCGACCGGCTCGGTCTCCGCTCCGGCGGGACCGGCCATGGCTTCCGCTGGCGTCACGCGTCCGGGCGTTTTGTAGTAATAATGATAATAGCTTGTGTAGTACTGGTAATTCGGGTCGTGTTTGAGGTCCACGTTGTTGAGGACAACTCCAAGTACTGTACCACCGACGTTTTGAATGGATTGCTTCACGCGCAGGAGCATGTTCCTTGGAAAACGCCGGTGCTGCACCACGATAATGGTCAGATCCACCTCGCTGGCCAGCACGGAAGCGTCGCTTACGCCAAGGATTGGGGGGCTGTCGAAAAAGACGAGGTCGAATCGCGTTTTGAGTTCCGCGATCATGTCGGACATGCGCTGGGAGTTGAGGATTCCGACGGCGTCTGAGGGGAGCACGCCGCTCGGCATGAGGTAGAGATTGTCCACTTCAGTCTGAATAATGACATCCTCAAGCGTGATGTTCGTCGTGAGGTAATTGGTCAGGCCGAAACTATTATTCACGCCGAACAATTTGTGCTGAACCGGCCGACGCAGGTCGGCGTCGACAATCAGCGCGTTGTATCCGCCCTGGGCGCAGATGAACGCAAGATTGGCCAGCGTCGTCGATTTGCCCTCGCCGGTGCCTCCGCTGACGATCGTGATCGCGTTGGCATCCGCGCTCTTGCGGTTGAATTCGATGTTCGTGCGCATGATGCGGTACGCTTCGGCATCCGCGCTTTCCGAAGACATGTTGTGAAGGAGTCCAATACCTTTGGGGATCACCGCCAGCACTGGTACACCCAAAAATGTCTCCACGTCTTCCATTGTCTTCACGCTGGTGTCGAGGTACTCGATGAAGAAGGCGAGGCCTACACCTGTGAGCAGCCCCACGATTACGCCCAGGGCAATGTTCAGGAAGACGTTCGGGCGGGCAGGAACGGCGGATTCCTCGGCGTATTCCCAGATGGTCGCCGGCTCCAGCGGCAGTTGCAATTCCATCATCCTGGTTTGCAATCGCATCTTTGCGGCTTCCAGGAGCCGTCGCGCATCGTTGTAGTCGGATTTCGCCCGGTTATAATCCTGGATGTTTTTACGCGACGCCAGCAATTCCTGCTCGAAATCAGTCAGCTGTGAGTCAAGCCGCTCGAGGTTCTCTTTTTCGACGGCCAGTTGCGCGTTCATCGATTTTTCCAGCGTGCCCATCTGGTCGTCGAGTTGCTGAGTGTACGTTTCAATCAACGCATCAAGCTCGCGAATTTTGGAGTGCCGTTCTCCAAGACCGGCTTCCAGCAGTCTGGCCCGCTGCGCCCGTGCATCCTGCAACTGGGGGAGGTTCTTGGATACAAGCGGATCCGGAATGTTGAGCATCGTGAGCGCGTTCTTGAGCTCCTCCATGCTCAGGAACGAGATTTGTTTGATCAGACTTTCCAGCCGCGTGATCCGCGACTTGGATTCGTTCACCTCGCTTTGCTTGCTCAGAAGGTTGCGTTCGACGACCTGCACGGGTTCCTCGGCATTGTCGGGGTTCAAATCGACGATTTCGAGTTCCTCCCGAAGCCTCGCCATTTTGGCGCTCAATTCCTTGACCTCGCGATCCTGCTTCTCCACCTCGTCATCGAGGGTGCCGAGTGCCCCTTCCTGCAATGCGCGGAAGAGATCAATGCGCCGTTGCACATAGACATCGGCAATTTTATTCGCAATCTCAGCGGCTTCCTTAGGGTCTGCACTGTAGACGTCCACCTGAATCAGGTCGGTGTTGCGGACTGCGCGCACCTCCATCATGCCCCGGAGCCGGTAGTAGGCGAACTCTTCAGGCAACGGACTTCCCGCGCTGCCCCACCGCTGCCGCAGACCCAGCTCTTCTACAACGGGATACAGGATTTCCTTGCGTTGCAGGATCTCAAATTGTGTACCCGCATAGGTGGTGTCAATTCGGCGCTCACCGCCCTCGTTGCCGCCTCCAAACAGCGGCATGGTTTGCATGCGGTTGGACACCTGCATGAAGACCGAGGAGCGGTATTCCCGCTTCATGTAATACGTGGTGACGCCGGTGGTAATCACCACCAACAGAAATGCCAGGAGAATAATGCCGTAGCGAACGCGGATGACCCGCCAATAATCGAGGAAATGCAGTTTGGAATCGCTGGCCGTGGAATCGTTGTCGTTCATGCGCTGTGCGTGTTGTGGATCTGTGGAACTGAGTGGCAAACGGCTTGATTAACCCGGAGGTGCGGAATGGCGGAGCCGGGAGAGGCGGATTGGAAACTGCAACAGGGTTGACGAAAGCGATTGAGAGGAGAGGTGGAGGGCGACAGAGACCAAAAAGGAGAAGGCAGGAAGCTTAACAATGCAGCAGCACCCGCACTATTCATCGAACATACAGAAGGCCGCTCGCATGGCAACTGCCCGTCGAGGGACCGAGGCACCTAAAACGAGGATGGAGCAGGAAACGGAGCCGCGCGGGCCGTTCAACGAGGATGGGTGATTACGCCGACACCACAGAATGATCGAGCGTGGTGGAGCCCCGCCCCGATGAACGATTGGGTGAACCGTATAATCTGCGATGGCTGCTTCCCTTCGTCCCTCCTTCCCGATGAAGTTGTTCGATTGCTTGCAGACGTGGCAGGACGCGCTTTAAAAGCTCGCCACAAGTCCGAGCGAAATGGTGTTGCGGGAATATTCCCGGAATTCGCTGTCGCTGAAGACTTCGGAAAACCGATACGAGAGCGACGCAGAAAGAAGACGGGTGAACGCGTAGTTAAGGCCCAGAGATAAATCGACGGAGTCTTCGGTAAACCCTTCTGCGTTATCCTGGTCGCCGTACTCATCGTGCGTGTAGAACACAGACAACGACGTGCTGAATTTCGGCGTCCATTGCTGGCTTGCGGAAAGGCCTGTGCGATACGTGTAGCGCTCGTCCACATCGGCGAACTCGGACTGCTCAAGGCCGAGGCGGTTGAACCAGGACAGCGAGGTATTCTCGCCTGCGCGATACGACACACTGAGTTCTCCGTAGGGTCGGGTCAGGTTCTCGCCGTCATCGAAGTCGCGAAACTCTGCTCCAACACGACCGGTTACCGAGGAGCGAGGCGCCAGCTGATGGTCGATGCCCAGAAGGGCGAAGTGCGCGATGGAGTCCCGATCAGATTCTTCGACGTAAGCAAACCCGCCGAGTCGATACTCCGCGATCGCCGTGGTGGTCGGTGTCCATAAATAGCGGAACTCCTGATTGAACGTGCCTTCAAAGCGGTCAAGGCTGTCAGAAACATCGTCTTCGGAATAAAGAATGCCGTTAATCGTAAGACCGGTAACCGTCTGAAACTTCGGCGACCAGAGATATGTGACAAAGAGCCGCGAACCGGTGTAAAAATATTCGCCCGAATCGCGTGTACTGGCGAGCGGGACGGAAAAATCCGGGCGGGACTGGTATGTGGTATACGTGCTTGCTCCGACCGTTAGCCGCGGAGTGACGCGATGCGTTACGCCGAAATCGAGGCGCAGATTGTAAAAGACGTCGTCGTTGGTGACATCCAGATAATAATCGGCGTCTGCGCCCAATCCAAATGTGAGCTGGGTGCGGTCCGTGCCGAAGTCGTAATTAAAATTGATGCCGCCACCGACGAAAGTGCTTTCCTCCTCACCAACGGACTGGGTGTAAACGTTGTCGTCGTAGCCGCCGCGCACATTTACAGTCGTCCGGAATCGTTTGCCTTGAAAGCGATCAGTGCCGGTGGGCGAGATATCCGGGTCACTGGCTCCAACAGAACCCTGCGCCCCGGCGTCCAGCCCGGTCTGACCGGTTTCGGGAGTCGGCATGAAAGCCTCCGTCGAAGCGGAGGTGTAGGATTCCACGGGCACGTCCTGAGCGCGAACGACATGTCCGGCATTAAAGGAAATCGCGAGCAGGAGAGTTGCGATCAGCGTTGGGAGGGATGGCCCTCCGGTGCTGGTCCCGAAATGGGTCGCACCGACCGCCCGGAAATATTCCGCAGGCGTCGTTACAGTTTGATTATTGCGAGGCCGATTATTGTCTGTGGAAATCTGGAGTGTTTGCACGGGAATTGGACAGGTTTTGAACAGTCAGGTTTCTCATTTGACCGATGCTTCGCGATTTTCCAAGCAGAAAATTCTTTCTGTTGAAGAAAAGCCGCCGGGGGCCATTGCACAGCCCCCGGCGCTGCATTCTCCGCATTGTGCGCACTTGCGATGGCATTAAGGTGCCACCGCCGTTTTCGGTTGCGCAGCGCGTGCGTAATCCCTAAGTAGCCCATCCCATGCTTCCTGATCCTTCGCGCAAACCCGTCTCCGTCGTAACCGGTGGCGCCGGCTTCCTCGGCTCGCATCTCACCGACCGTCTCCTCGCCGAGGGGCATCGCGTGATTGCAATCGACAATCTGCTCACCGGCAACACGGAAAACATCGCGCACCTCGTCGGCAATGAGAATTTCCGATTCATCAGGCACAACGTCACGAGCTACATTTTTCTCAACGAAGAGGTGGATTTTGTTTTTCATTTTGCATCGCCTGCCAGCCCCATCGATTATCTGGAACACCCGATTCCGACGCTGAAAGTCGGTGCTCTCGGTACCCACAATGCCCTTGGGTTGGCCAAGGCGAAAAACGCCCGCTTCCTCCTCGCTTCGACGTCGGAAGTGTATGGCGACCCGCTCATTCATCCGCAGAACGAATCGTATTGGGGCAATGTGAACCCCATCGGCCCGCGTGGCGTCTACGACGAAGCCAAACGCTTCGCCGAGGCGATTACCATGGCCTACCACCGCTCGCACGGGGTGGACACCAAAATCGTTCGCATCTTCAATACTTACGGACCGCGCATGCGCCTGTACGACGGACGCGTGGTCCCGGCTTTCATCGGCCAGGCGCTGCGTGGCGCTCCGCTGACTCTTTTTGGTGATGGCTCGCAGACGCGGAGTTTTTGCTACGTCTCGGATCTTATTGACGGGATCTTTCGCCTCATGATGAGTGGCACGCACGATCCTGTGAACATTGGAAACCCAAGGGAAATGACCATACGCGAGTTTGCCGGGCACATCATTCGCATCACCGGAGCAAAATCCCCGATTATTGAGAAACCGCTCCCTGAGGACGATCCCAAGGTGCGGCAGCCGGATATCTCCCGGGCGCGTGAACTGCTCGGGTGGGAGCCTCGCGTGCCGTTCGAAGAGGGTATCGTCAAGACTATCGATTTTTTCCGAGGGCGCGTAATCTAATCTAAATGGCGAAGCGGGGGAACCTGCGAGACGTAAATTATGGACCGCAACGTCAATACGGGCCGACACCGATTTCGTGGCATCGCAACATGTTGCGCCGGCTTCCGTTCAACGCCATTCCTGGTAATTGCTTGCCGATTGCGCCGCCGAAAGATTTCATTTTGCTTCCCATCCCCCGCCGTGCATGTATCTAAATCGTTCTATGAAGTTCGCTTCTTTTCCCCGGTCCACTCCCCAGAGCATGGCCGCTCAGTTGCATCCTGCGTCCCAAACCGCTGGCGACCGCATCTTCGGCCTTCTCTACAATTTTAAAACCTGGCCTTTCAGAACCTGGCCTTTCAGAACCTGGTCGATTGTCGTCGTCGTTTTGTCTGCCGTCATGATGGTGCCAGCCACGGCCGTTGCTCAATCGCGCCGCAGCGCTTTCGCAATCAAGTCCATCACCCCACAGATTGTTTCAACCCCGGAGTACGAATTCCAGGGAGATCGCAAACGCACCCCGACCCGCTCCGGGGAGTGGCTTGAAGTTGAAGTGGAGTTCGAGTCCAAGGAGGATTTCACCGAAGAACTCACGTTCAACTATTACGTGCTCATCGCCGATCAGCTTCTGGTTGGCGAGGTGACGCATGTGAATATTCCCGAGGGACGCGGGCTGTACTCGGTGATGTACGTTCCTCCGCGTTCGCTTGAGCGTTTGCTCGAAGGCCGCGCACCGCGGGTGAACGACATCAGGAATATTGCAGTGGAAATCCGCAAGCAGGGTGCTATTCAGGTGGTCGAAGCGCTGGATCGCGGTGCCGGTGCGTCATGGTGGCAGACCATGACGCAGGTGCCCGGCCTGCTTGTCGCGAAAAATCAGACACCTTTTGCGCCGCTGTTCTGGGATCGTTATGAAGCCATTAAAGCCGACCGGTAAATTTGCCGTGTTGAACCCGATAACATTCACTTGCTTATAACGCCGACTTCCACACGCTTCTTCTCCACGTAGCCAGCGTTCACCCTTCGTCCCGTCTCAACGTTTTTCATTCCGTCGCCGTTTTCTTCCCGGCATGCCCGCCAGTTCCCCAATCTTCGTCGCTAATCTCGGAACACAAACCATCTCCGTCGGGCGCTTTCTGAGCACCGCAAACGGCGGCCTGATTCTTGACGGGTATGAGACCAGCGAGGTTCTCGGCGATCCCGCTGCCGATTCCACGCGCGTGTCCCAGGCTCAGTTTGCTATTGGCGAAGCCGCCGGTCGACTCGGTCTCAAGTCCGGCCCGGCAATTTTTGCCGTCAGCGGTCAGTCCGTCTTTGCGCGTCTCGTCAAGCTTCCTTCCGTGGGGGAAGAAAAAGTCGAGCAGATCGTCCGATACGAGGCGCAACAGAACGTGCCGTTCCCGATCGACGAAGTGGTCTGGGATTATCAGATTGTTAGCGGTCAGTCCTCCGCGAGTTCCCAAATGGAAGTGGTGCTGGTCGCGATCAAGGCCGACTTGCTCGACGAACTTAATTCCGCAATTGAAGGTAACGGGTTCAAAACCCGGATTGTGGATGTGGCTTCCGCGGCGCTGTACAACGCGTTTCGATACAATTACAGCGATCTGGAAGGCTGCTCGCTCCTTATCGATCTTGGTTCCCGATCTACCAACCTGATCTTTATTGAGCCGGGCAAAGTGTTTCTCCGGAGCATCGCGGTGGGGGGCAGTACAATCACATCCGCCCTTGCCAAGGAGCTGGATGAGAATTTTGTGGCGGCGGAATCCCGCAAGCGCGCCCAGGGATTTGTCAGCCTCGGCGGTGCCTATGCCGAGCCGTCCGATCCCGTCGTTGCAAGGATGTCCAAGATCATCCGCAATACCATGACCCGCATTCACGCGGAGATCGGGCGTTCCATCAGCTTTTTCAAAAGTCAACAGGGCGGAGCAGCGCCTCAGCGCGCATTTCTGTGCGGGGGGTCTGCAAGCCTTCCGTACATGCGCGAGTTCTTTCAGGAAAAATTGCAGATCCCGATCGAATTCTACAATCCCCTGCGCAACGTGGCCGTTTCCAAAAAGGTGGCGCTCGAGGCGGCGGCAAAAGATGCGCACACACTTGGCGAGCTTGTCGGGCTGGCGCTTCGTGCAGAAAATTCCTGCCCCATTGAATTGAATCTGCGCCCGAGTTCGGTTGTGCAGGCGCAGGCCATGGCTGCTCAAAAACCGTTCCTTTTGGCTGCTGGCTTCGGATTGCTTGCCACGCTGGCGGGTTGGTGGGTTTACTTTGATAAAAGTGCGAGCATTAAAGAGGACGTTGTTGCAAGTGTCTCTGCGAAGGTTTCCGAGCTGGCTCGCTACGAAAAGCGCTTCGATCAGCTCGAACGCGACCGCGAGACGCTTCAAATAAAGGCTGCGCAACTCGTGCAGGTGGCCAGCGACCGCGGGTTTTTCCTTGCCGTCATTGACGAAATTGCCCAACGCATTCCTGAGGACGGTCTCTGGGTGACACAATTCCGCCCAACCTCTGGAGGGGCCGTGGTCGATGCCGCTGGGGGCGTTTCCCGGATTGCCGAGCGCGCCGGTGCAGGCCCGGTCGCCAACCCGCTCGGCGGGCAGGCGTCCCGCCCCAGGCCCGGTGCCCCCGCTGAGAGTGCATCCCGCGCTGCAGAGCCAGCCATTGATGGCATTCAACTCACAGGGCTTTATCTCGTCGATCTCGAGAATCCGGCTGACAGCGAGCGTATTGTGCACCAGTTTGCGCGCGCTCTCGAAAAGTCGGAATACTTCGACTTTGATTACAACACACAACAGCGCAGCGTTCTCCGCCGGGTGGATGCGCCCGACGACCAGGCCTGGGCGTTCGGGTTCGAGCTGCAGTTGCCATTGTCAAATCCCGTTCCTATCCCTCAGCGCTGACTTTTTTCATGAACACCGCGTGGTTTGCCCAGAACAAGCTGTTCACAGCATTTTTTGCGGTGGTGCTCGCCGGGGTTGCCGGACTCGGCTGGCTGACTTTTCAAGCCGGCGCACGTAACGCCGAGGTCTCCCAGCGTTACGATGCCCAAGTCCGTGAGTTGCAACGCCTGAGTTCTCTCCCGCTTTATCCCAGCAAGGAAAACGAGGCGCGTCTCGCAGAGCAGAACGAGGCCTATCGCGTCGCGCTCGAAGATCTGCACAACCGTATGGCCAAACGCGCCGAAAGCGTGGAGCCAATTTCGCCCACGGAATTCAAGGCCCGCCTTACCCGGGAACGTGATGCCTTCCGTGAGAAAGCCCGCGAGGCGAACGTTGCAATTCCCGAAAACTTCTTTCTCGGATTCGAGGCCTACCAGGATATCGTTCCGCCCGACGACGCAACAGCCACGCTCCTCGCCCGTCAGCTCAATGCCATTCTCGGCGTGCTCGGCGTCCTTGCCGACGCAGGCATCCGCGAAATTCGGGGTGTCGCACGCACGCCTGTCCCTGGGGAAGCCGGAGCGCCCGTCACCACCGCGCCTCGCGCGGAAGCAGCGCAACCTCGACGCCCCGAGCGTCGCCCCGCCCGCGGAGACGAACGCCGCGCGCCCCAGCCTCTCATAGAGCGCTACCCGTTCACTGTGAATTTCGTCGGTGGCCAATCGCGTCTGCGTGATGCCCTGAACGCCATTCCGAAACTCCCGTTTTTCCTCGTCGTCCGCTCGCTCAATCTGGACAACACCGATCCCACGCCGCCCCCGCGCACCCCGCCCGGAGCCGAGGGTTCAGGCCGCATGGAATTCATCGTTGGCACCGAAGAAATCGAGGCGGGCATCCTCATCGAGCTGCTTGCATTCAACCCTCTGAATCTTCAACCTGCGCAGGAGAATTGATGCATGGAATGGTTTAAAGCGAACTACGGCAAAACCGTGCTACTTGTCGTGGCACTCAGCCTGGCTGCATCTTCGGCTCTTCTGTTGCTGCAGGCGCGCGCTTTCAACGAGGTGTTCGCCCAACTGCAGGCTGCTGCTCCTCAGGGCAACAAGATGCCCGAGATGGAACTCGCCGCACTGGAGAACGCGGGCGCGGCTATTGACGCTCCGCCCGAATGGCAGGCGCGAGGAGCCTCCCTCTACGTATCCAAGCCCTACCTTGTATCGCCTGAGGGGCGCCTCATCGATCCAACCTCCCCGGGTTCCCCGCCGATCCATCCGCCCGTTCCCAACGCGTGGTTCGCAGAACATCCGGAACTCGATATTCAGGATCCCCGCATCCTCCTGACCGATTCCGACGGGGACAAATTTACAAACCTGCAGGAGTACGAAAGTGGTGCCGATCCGACCGACGCAGCTTCTTCACCGCCAAGATACCTGCTTCTGCGCCTGCAGGAAGCGAGGCAGGTTCCGAACCGTCTTGTCTTCACCTCCTACACAGAGGACGTGGTGACGATCAACACCATCGATATCCGGCAACCCTCTCAGTTTCTTGAGGTTGGGCAGGAGGTGCGCGGCACGAAATTCCGAATTGCAAAACTCGAACCCAAAACCGAGGAACGCAATCTCGGGGGAAGCACAATCGAGGTTGATATCTCTGAGGTGACACTCGAAAACACGGAGACCGGAGAAACGTTCGTTCTCGTCAGGGAACGTATCACAGACCTTGGCGAGGGATTCGTTGTGCTTAAGTATTTGCTTGATGACAGCGAAATCCGCCTCAAACGCAACGAAGAGTTTACCTTGCCGCCTGACAACGCCCTGCGCCTGCAATACAAGGAAGTGCGCGACGCCAACGCCGTAATCGTCAATCTCGAAACCGGCGAAGAATTTCTGGTTCCGCCCGTGGAAGTCGATCAGCCGACGGAAGATTCAGGGGGCCTTGGCGAGATTTTTGGAGGGCAGAATTGATTCGGGGAAAATGCTCAGCCCAGGGAGTTGATTTGGGCGATCTGGTCTTTCACCCCGTCGGGTTTCTCGGGGTCGCAGGATTTTCAGACCCAAATCCGAATCCAAATTCGAATCCAAGTCCCAGTCCGAATCGAGGTCCAGGTTTAGGGCGCGCCAGGAAAATCGCAATTTTCGCCAAAAAAGATTCCTTTCTTTTTCGCGACTTATTCACAATACTCGGAAGAGATTTTTAAGACGCAGCATGCTCAGATCCCTCCAACCTGCCTTCGATTCGGTCGATTTTTCGGCAAAGCCACCCCTGTCGGTGCAGATGCTGTCTCCAACGTTTTCGAACCTTCCAACGCAATGACCAATCCCTCCGAGCAACCCCGAGTGCAGTTTATGTCGCATCACCGCCAAACCCACAGCCCAGTCGCTATCAACGCATCGAAACTTATCCCCCTCTTCATTGCGACTGCAATGTTGCTCGGTGTCGCGCCGTCCGGATTTTCGGGGACGATGGGCGAGCCGGGCGGCGGTGGCGATCTTGTCGGCGTTGCTGAACGGGAGATTGCGAGGCGGCAACAAGCCATGAATGAGGCGCGCGATCTGATTGCGCAGGGCGATCAGGCCATGCGCGACAAGGATTATGAACAGGCCGTGGGCTTGTACCGTGGGGCTTTTGAAATGCTTCCGGACGCGGATGTCAGCGCATCGCTCCGCGCCGAGGCACTCGACAAGTTCTGCGCTGCCAGCATGCGTCTCGCGGAGCAGCGCATTACGGAGGGCGAGTACGCTCAGGCACGCGAAATCGCCGAGGGCATTCTGGAACTCAATCCGCACTACAAACCTGCGCTGGTGCTTCTTGCGCGTCTTGAAGATCCCACGTTTTATAACACCGCTGTCACGCCCACGTATGTCGCGGACGTGGAGCAGGTGCGCCAGTGGCTGCTTGACGCAGAAAATTTTTACAAGACAGGCCAGTTCGATCTCGCCATCAAGCGGACGGATCAGGTTCTCAATCTCGATCCTTACAACAAGGCCGCACGACGACTTCAGGAAGAAGTGTATGTCGAACTTGATCGCTATGGCAAGGATGCGTACAACACCGCTCGTCAGCGTTACCTCAGCGATCTGCAGCGCGCATGGCAACCGCCCGTCCAGCCGTTTCTCGATGGGCCCGCGGCGGGTCCGATTGATGCCGATGGGCAGGATCAAAGCCTGCTGGCTGCGAACAACGCCAAGCTCGATCAAGTCGTCATCCCTCGCATCGATCTGCGGGATGCCACCGTGCGTGAAGCGATCGACTTCCTTAAACAGGAATCTGTCCGGCGCGACGAAACGGGGCTCGGTGGCCAAAGGGGTATCAATATCGTTGTAAATCTCGATGCCGGCGTAGATGCGGCAGCAGCCGCTCCCGAAGCCGGAGAAGCCGGCGGATTACCTGGAGCGGGACTCGATCCCAACAATCTTCGCATCACCGTCGAGTTGAGCAATATTCCCCTGCGTGAAGCGCTGCGTTACGTCACAAACCTGGCCGGGCTCAAGTACAAGGTGGAGCCTTTTGCCGTCCTCGTCGTCCCGCTGAATGTCGCGACCGACGATCTCTTCACAAAGACCTACCGCGTTCCGCCCACCTTTTTGCTGACACCTCTCTCAGCGACGCCCACGGGAACGGGTGCCGAACCGCAGTTTGGCATGGATCCCGGAGCCGGTGGTGCCGCGCCCCCGACGGCACGCGAATTTCTTGAGAACGCCGGAGTCACCTTCCCTGAAGGTGCAAGCGCCACGTACTTCCCCGCAACCAGCCGGTTAATCGTCAAGAATACGCAGACGAATCTCGACCTGATAGACGAACTTGTTGCCCAAACCCAGCAGCTCAAACCGCGCCAGGTCGAGATCGAATCCAAGTTTGTCGAGGTCACACAGAACGATCTTAAGGAACTCAGCTTCGATTGGCTGCTTGGCCAGTTCAACGTGGGCTCAAGCGCCCGCACTTTTGGCGGTGGCGGCACCCCGGGGCCCCTTCGCTCGGATACCATCACCGGTGCTGAATTTCCCTTCACCGATCCGGTTAACAACAATCCCATTGGAAACAATCCTTTAACAGGAGGAAACCGGACCGGCACCGGAGCCCTCGGCGCCATTACGGGCAATGCGATCGACTCATTGCTCTTTGGTATCCCCAGCGGGGTTGCCCCCGGCACATTCAGCCTGGCGGGGGTATTTACCGATCCTCAATTCCAGCTGGTCATCCGGGCTCTTGACCAGAAGAAGGGGGTCGACCTCCTGTCGGCACCCCGCGTCACGACGCGCAGTGGCCAGAGGGCTGTCATCGAGATCATCCGCGAATTGCGTTATCCGACCGAGTTTGAATCACCGCAGGTGCCTCAGGAAATTCAAGGCGGGAGTGTGGTGGTCGCTCCGACCACTCCGACCACATTCGAAACGCGTAACACGGGCGTGACCCTTGAAGTCGAGCCAACCGTCGGGCCCGACGGTTATACGATCGATCTCAATCTCATTCCGCAGGTGGTCGAGTTTGAAGGCTTCATCAATTACGGCAGTCCGATTTTTGGCTTAGGCCTTTCCACGGACGATCTGGGCTTTTTTAGTTCGTCGGACAGCGTGCTTCTTACTGACAACGTCATCAACCAGCCCGTGTTCAGTACACGCAAGGTGCAGACCAGCGTGACCATCTGGGACGGTCAGACCGTCGTCATCGGTGGCCTGATGCGTGAGGATGTTCAAAAGGTCGAAGATAAAGTGCCGGTGCTCGGAGATATCCCTCTGCTCGGACGCGCGTTCCGCAGTTCTGTCGACCAGCATCTCAAACGCAACCTGATCATCTTTGTCACGACGCGCCTGATCGATCCGGCCGGACAGCCCATCAAATTGAGTCGGGCCGAGGAAGCGATCCTTAACGAAGACCAGAGCATTGAGGAACCCGGGCTGCTTCTTCCTCCTGCCGACGTGCTGTCTACTCCCTGATCGGTTCTCAAGGGCTCCGGGATCTCTGCGGCGCTGAGTTTCGTTTTTTGGGTGGGGACGATCTTTCCGATCGTCCCCATGTGCTTTTTAAGTTCAAATCCTCGTTAAGCCTTTTTGTCGCCTGTCGATGTTTACCCGCTTTTTCTTTGTATGATCGCCCTTGGCATCACTGGCGGGCCCGCTACCGGTAAGAGCACCGTCACGCGAGCTGTGCGCGGCGTCACTGCTGCCATGGCGTTCGATGCGGACGCCGAGGTCCATCGTCTCCTTGCGAACGATGAAGCCATCCGCGGCGCAGTGTGTACGGCCTTTGGAGGAGACGCGTTCGATTCCTCCGGGCAGATCGATCGGGCACGCCTTCGGGAACGGGTTTTTGCCTCGCCCCAGGATCGCGCACGGCTCGAGACCATCCTCCATCCCCCCGTGCTGGCAAGCCTGCGCCACGCCATGGCCGAAGCGCGCGAAAGGGCCACTTGCAATCTGTTCCTCGCCGACGTACCTTTACTCTTTGAGACCGGTGCCGACCGGGATTGCGATGCGGTTGTCGTCGCCGCTTGTTCGCCCAACGTTCAACATGAACGTCTGGCCGGGCAGAGGCAGCTTGACCCTAAAGCTGCGGGGCGCGTGATAGCAGCCCAGTGGCCATTGGAACGCAAGATCGAGCGCGCCGATTACGTGATCTGGACCGAATGTGTGGAGTCAATCCTCTTGGGTCAGGTCTCCGAATTACTCGCGTTGCTTGGCGTTTCGGTCTCCCAAACTCATGACTGAGAGTTCATCAGCAAAAAAGACGCCTGGAAAAGCAAGGCAGGTTGACGTTTCGCCTGTGCCCGAGGATTCCGCCATCGCCGAGGTTCCCGAGCCTGAAGCATTGATTGCGTCGGCAGACGCAGTTTCTGAATCCACAGATGTGTCGCCTAATGCCGGGTCCAATGAGGAATTTCTTCACACACAGGGAGAACCGCCTGCGCGGGAGGTCAAACCGCTGGATGAGTCCACTCACGCGTCGATTCCTCCGGATCCTGCCGGCGATCCGCCAGCTGCGAGCGATGAGCGTGAAGCACCGCCTTCCGACGCAGCACGAAGCGAACTTGCAGAAGGCGGCGAACAACCGGGCGACCAGACGGCGGCGCAGGCCGATGAGCCGCGAGTCGAGCCTCCGGCTCATGTGACCGTCGCAATTCCGAATCTTCCTCCGCCGCCGGAAGCTTTGGTGCTGAACGACCTGCAGGCGAGCCCACTTCCGAGGTTGATGGAGCTTGCGGAAAAGTACGGACTTCGGTTGGGCCACGAGCGCTCGCGCCACCAAGTGATTTTCGAGTTGCTGCGCCGACTTCTACAGCTCGGGACAAGTGTGGAAGCCGATGGTATTCTAGAGATGACAAACAGCGATCAGCAGGGGCTTTTGCGCTGGCCACGATACAATTTCGCTCCATGTCCGGAAGATGTGTATGTCGGACCCACCATCGTGAAGCCGCATCGGCTGCGTGCATCGCAGCGCCTTCGCGTCAGCCTGCGACCCCCGCGTGATACCAGAGAAAAGCATCTTGTAGCTGCCGAACTGCTCACCGTGGAGGAACAACCCGCCTCGGAATGGGAGGCCCGCAAACACTTCGATGAACTCACGCCCTGCCACCCGCGCGAACGTCTTGCCCTTGAGAACCAGGCGAGCCGTTCGGTGAGTTCGCGTGCAGTCGATTTGATTGCGCCTCTTGGCAAAGGTCAGCGGGGTCTCATCGTGGCGCCGCCGCGAGCCGGGAAAACCATTCTGCTCAAAGAGATTGCCAAATCCATTCAGGCCTGCAATCAAGACGTGAAGCTTCTGGTGCTTCTGGTCGACGAACGTCCGGAAGAAGTCACGGATTTCGAACGTTCAGTTGATGCTGAGATCTACAGTTCCACGTTCGACGAGCCGCCTACGCGTCATGTGCAGGTGGCCGAACTGCTTGGAGAACGTGCCAAACGCCTCGTAGAACTGGGGCGCGATGTCGTCATCCTAATCGACAGCATCACCCGGCTTTCCCGCGGTTACAACAACCTGCAGCCCGGCAAGGGTCGCATCATGTCCGGTGGCGTGGAATCCAAGGCACTTATGAAGCCGAAACGTTTTTTCAGTTCGGCGCGAAATGTCGAGGAAGGCGGCAGCCTGACCATTCTCGCAACGGCTCTTGTGGATACCGAGAGCAGGATGGACGAAGTCATCTTCGAGGAATTTAAAGGCACCGGCAACATGGAGCTACATCTTGACCGCGAGTTGATCGAGCGCCGGATCTATCCCGCCATCCACATTCCGAAATCCGGTACGCGCAAGGAAGAGTTGCTCTATCATCCTGACGAATTCCAGCGCATCTCCGTGCTTCGGAAGCAGCTCCTGTCCAAGCCGCCGTTCGAAGCGATGGAAGAACTCGTGGACGCCATAAAGGCGACGCGCACCAATGTGGAATTGCTGTTGACCGGTCTGCGTTGAATCCCCTGCTTTCCACCGCCGAAGATCTTAGCCGCCTGATCGAATCGCTTGAGGCGGAGGAGAGGCTTGCAGTCGATACCGAGGCAGACAGCCTCCACTGTTACTTCGAAAAACTCTGTCTGATCCAGATCAGCACGGAGCATGGCGCGCATGCCCTCGTCGACCCACTGGCAGAGATGTCCATCGATCCGTTGCTCGCGTTGTTCTCGCGCAAAACGCTTATCTTTCATGCAGCCGATTACGACATCCGCATGCTACGTGCTGCTGGGCCCTTTGTGTCTCCAGACATTTTCGACACGGGCGTTGCGGCACGGCTGCTCGGTTTCACAGAACTCGGACTTGCCGCCATCGCGCGGAGCCTGCTCGGCATCGAGATGGCCAAAGGCTCGCAAAAGGAAGATTGGGGCCGTCGCCCGCTTCCCCCGCGCATGATCGACTACGCCATCAACGATACACGGCACCTGCATGCCTTGGAGGCGATTCTGCGCGAACGGCTTGTCGAGGCCGGTCGTCTCGCGTGGTTTGAGGAATCGTGCAGGCGTGTTGTGGACAACGCGATGCAGGATCGGCAACGCGATCCAGACGAGGCATGGCGGATCTCCGGGTGGGCAAAATTGAGCCCGCGCGGAGCGGCGATCCTGCGCGCCATCTGGCAATGGCGGGATGCGGCAGCGAGAGAGCGCGACAGACCGCCATTTCATGTGCTGCGCAACGACGAACTTCTCCGCGCAGCTGCCGCGTACGACGCCGGACAACCCTTCGATTCGCCGCAGCTTAAAGGGCGGCAAAAGGCCCGCTTCGCTGAGGCCGCGCGGGCGGGGGCCACCCAGCCGGAAGATCAATGGCCCGAGCGACAGCAGCGCCCCCGGCCGAAGCGTTTTACGCCTGAACAGGATGCGCGCCTTGAACGCCTGCGCACAGTGCGCCAGAAACAGGCTGCTGAGTTAAAATTGGATCCATCCGTGATTGCTCCCCGCGCCGTTATGGAACGGATTGCTGCCGATCCGTCCAACGCATCAGAATTGCTCGGCTGGCAACGCCAAGTGCTGGGTATCGCAGATTGGGTGTGAGTCAGCCTACTTCCTATTTTTTGCAAAGCGCGCTGCCCGGGCCTTCCCGCGGCCGGATAGTGCGCGCCGCTGTTGTAGTCGCCGCCGTTGTTATTGGCTGGTTCCTAATCGGTTTGCACACGATTTACATCCGGCACTTTCTAAAGGAAGCCGTCCCACAACCACCCGCGTCCCTGGCGGCCGAAGCCGTCGTGCTGCCGGATTATCTGGAACTGGATGCGTTTGTCTGGGTGCGTTATGCGCAGGATATGGCTGCCGACGGGGCATGGCGGCTGCGGGAGGCGGATTTTGACAATGCGCCGCATGGCCGCGCCGTGTATTGGAACTCTGGTCTGGCATGGATGCTGTGTGCACTGGGCCAGGCACGGCAGTATCTGGAGAGGGAGCTCTCTGCGTCCGATGCCATTGCTGTCGCGGCACCGTTTTTCAATCCCATCCTTTTCGCCATCGCCCTTGGCGTCGTTGGGACGCTGGTCGCCCGCGGTTGGAGCGTTGGTGCCGCAGCCGCGCTGGCCGTCGTTCTGCCAATGCTTCCGCGTGTCATCTGGGATTTTTCCTACTCCCGCGTCGATCATCATGGTCAGCACCTGTTCATTACGCTGCTCTGGTTGCTGGCTGGCGTAGCGGGATGCAGCACCCGCGGCGAACGGGCACGCCGGATGTGGTTTGTCATCTCGGGAATCGCCGCAGGGGCCGGGTGTTGGGTTGGAGCCACGCAGCAGATGGCGATGTTGGGTCTGTTCTGCGGCGGCGCTGCCGTGGAAATCCTGTTGCGGAGACGCTCCAAAAAGGGCGGTCAGACTCCGCTTCCCTGGGTCGTATGGGGTGCCGCAGGCGCGGTTTCTGCCCTTGCGTTCTTCCTGTTGGAAAACGTACCGGACCGCCTGTTTTCCTTGCGATTGGAAGTGAATCATCCGGCTTACGCTCTGTCGCTGTTTTGCGCCGGGGCCTTTCTGAAGGCGCTCGATAATTCCTTTGCACAACGCCGTGTGGATCCGGTTCTTATCCCCACCGCTGCTGCTGCGCTGTTGCCCGGAATCCTGATTGCCGTGCTCGGACCGGCAGCTCACAGCCTTCAGAATGATTACATGGCGCGCGCGCACGAGGTCATCACGGAGTTTCGCAGTGTATTCGCAACACCGGGTGAAACGCCATTGGCGGCTTTCGTATCGCGCGTGGGGATTGCGCCACTGCTTCTTCCAGTGGCAGCCGCGCTGATGGCTGCCAGCGCGTTTCGCGGGCGCACACATGCGGCGTATTGGTTAGTGCTGCCTGTGGCCGTCGGCCTGTCGGGGTTGGCCGCGATGCAGATCCGATGGACCGGCCTTGCCAGTGCCACGGCGATCTGTTTTGTCGCCCTCGCAGCGTTCCCTCCACAATCCGCGCGGGGCGGCAGGCGGTTGTTACGTGTGATGGCGCTTGCCGTCCTCACAGGCACATGTGTCATGTGGCTTGCCGAACTGGACCGCAGAACGCGCTCAATCCCCGGTTTCTCCTACGCGGAACGCGGACGCTCAATGGCTGCGA
This sequence comes from uncultured Chthoniobacterales bacterium, assembly GCA_964652295.1. GTDB lineage: Bacteria > Verrucomicrobiota > Verrucomicrobiia > Chthoniobacterales > CALDSX01 > CAZZCL01. Next base: position 11,669 of record CAZZCL010000003.1, on the reverse strand, counting down.
TGCGCAACTGCGCTTTGTTCTTGCGCATTTTTGGCAAAGACGCGGGCGAGGACGTTGTTTTACTTGGATTTCCCGATGCCGCTCCATGGATGGCGGGACATCGCGCGGCGCGGGTTGTCGGGTCTTATTATTGGGAGAATGTCGAGGGCCTGCGGGACACAGCACTGGTTTTTGCTTCGCAACCGGGCGGAGATCCGGCGCGCATCCTCACGCAGCGCGGGGTGACGCACGTTCTATCTCTGGGTAGCAAAATCTTTGCAGAAGAGATGCTTTGGATTGCGGAAGGCACCCGCGATCCGGCCCGGCTGGAGCGCACACTCGCCGCGCGTCTTGCCGACGGTCGACCGCCCCCATGGCTGGAATCTGTGCCGCTCGCCAACGTTCTGCAGGTGGGTGAAGTCCGGTTGCTGCTCTACCGCGTGAAGGCTCATCTGCTTCCTGGCGACGGGGAATAAGGCGCGATCGGATTGAGAATCGGGGAGCGCGACTCCATGCGTTTGCAGCGACTTCGCCGTGTGCCATAAGTTGGCGCAACTTTATCCGCTTGTGGGTGTTGCATCTGGTGAATCCAACAAACCAGAACACAACCCATGATCTCCACATCCCACACACCGCTTGCAATCATCACCGCAGCCATCCTGGCCACCGTTGGCCTCGTCTCGAAAGGAGTTGCTCAGGACGCTCCGCCGCCCCCGTCTCCTGGGGAAGGATTCGGAAAGGGTCCAGACGACTTGCGCCCCGGCTCACGCATCGGCGCGCTGCGCAACGTGCTTTCCGAGGACGAAATGCGTCAGTTTGGTGAAGCGTTGCGGAAGGCCAAAGACGATCCGCGCCTTGCCGAATTGCGCGAGGGTATGAAGCAGCGCCACGACTCCATGCGCACGGCGTTTCGTGAAGCCCTGCTCAAAGCCGACCCATCGTTGCAGCCGATTCTCGACAAAGTAGAACAGGCTCGAAAAGGGCGCGGTCCTGGAGGCCCCGGAAGGCGCTTCTTCGAACGTGGCCCTGGACGTGATGGCAGTCCTCGCAATAACCCCAACTTAACTGACGAACAGCGCGCGAAACTGGATGCTGCGCGCGAGAATGCTGCAGAGGATCCGGCGGTGGTTGCGGCACGCGAGAAATTGAAGAATGCCGGGGATCGCGATCAGAAAGCGGCTGCTGCCCGTGAGCTGCGCGATGCGATGAAGGATGCGATGCGCCGCGTCGATCCCTCAATTGAACCGCTCCTCGAACAAAAGGATCCCGCACCGAAGCCTGAACCTGCGGGTGCGGAAATTTAGGCCGCTTTTGCACCCCGCACGTTTGGGCTCGTTCCGAGAGCGGGGTGCAGACCTGGTGTTTCCGTGGGGGTGCGCTGCCGTCCCTGTTCGTCTTCAGCCCTCAAGAGCTGCCTGCAGACTGGGACTTGTTTGAAACATGTGTCCCAGCCCCGTTAAATCCAAAACTCTGGCCACCTGTGGCACAGCCCCCGCAAGGATCATAACGCCACCGGACGCCTCAATGGCTCGCGCGCCGGTCAACAGGCTCCGAAGGCCGGCGCTGGTGATCTTCATCAGCGCGGAGGCATCCACGATCGTGCGCGGCTGTCCGGAGCGTGCCGCTTCCATCAATCCCTGCTCCAGCATCGCGCTCGTTTCATTGTTTGCACTGCCGGAAAGCGAAATTACGCAGGCTCTGCCCGCTGTCCTGAGAGTCATTTCAAGAGTGTCCATTTCCTGCTGCTGATCGGGAGCAGGGTGGCCGGGTTGTTGGCAGGCAGTCAAGTTGCGAATGCTCCTTGCCCTTCTCTTTTCTGCAACGTAAGCTGGGTCTGGAACTGCAGGGGTGCCCTTCGGGCTGAGATCCACGTATCATTGCGCGGAAACCCTTTGAACCTGATCCGGGTCATGCCGGCGAAGGAAGCGTCGTTGTGCTCTCTTGCGGTCCTGCCAAGACCATGAATTCCGATCCTAAGACAGTTTCTGCCCAGCACCCCGATTCCGCGGCCAATGGCGGTACGGACAAATCTTTTTTCAAGGGCGCAGCACTGCCCAATAGCCGCCGTGTTTATTTACAAAGTTCCGGCCACTCGGCGGTGCGTGTGCCGATGCGCGAAATTACGTTGTCGCCCACCCGCTCATCGGATGGCAGCCTCCTTGAAAACGCGCCGGTTCGTGTTTACGACACAAGCGGTCCCTGGGGCGATTCGGAGTTTTCCGGTAGCGTGGAAACAGGGTTGCCACCCCTTCGCAAGGCGTGGATCACCGCCCGCGGCGATGTGTCAGAAGCCGCCATGGCACGTGCGCACACACGGAATTCCCTCTCACGCGCAATCCTCCGCGGAAATGGACATCCGGTCACGCAGCTCTGGTATGCGCGGCGAGGGATCGTCACCCCGGAAATGGAGTTTGTGGCCCTGCGCGAGAACCAGGGGCTTGATGCCGCGGGTCTCGCAATTGCTGACCTTGCCGCCGACCGCAGCCGCGACAGCCTTCATAAACAACATCGTGGCAGCGGCTCATCGATTCTGCATCCTGCCAATGGACGTCGCCCAGCCATCACGCCGGAGTTTGTGCGCGACGAGGTGGCAGCAGGGCGCGCCATCATTCCTGCAAACATCAATCATCCGGAAAGCGAACCGATGATAATCGGGCGCAACTTTCTGGTGAAGATCAATGCCAATATCGGCAACAGCGCCGTCGCATCCTCCATTGAGGAGGAAGTGGAGAAAATGCGCCGGGCCACGCGCTGGGGCGCTGACACCATTATGGATCTTTCCACCGGCGAGAACATCCACGAAACCCGCGAATGGATCCTGCGCAATTCTCCGGTTCCAGTCGGCACGGTGCCAATCTACCAGGCGCTGGAGAAGGTCGACGGCCAGCCGGAGGAACTGACTTGGGATATCTATCGGGACACCCTGATTGAACAGGCAGAACAGGGCGTCGATTATTTTACGGTGCATGCCGGCGTCCTGTTGCGGTTCGTGCCCATTACAGCCCGCCGGATGACTGGAATTGTCTCGCGCGGCGGTTCCATCATGGCCAAGTGGTGCCTTGCCCATCATCGCGAAAATTTTCTCTACACGCATTGGGACGAGATCTGCGAGATTTGTGCGGCGTACGATGTGAGCTTCAGCATCGGGGATGGACTCCGGCCGGGGTCCATTGCCGACGCAAACGATGAAGCGCAGTTCGCGGAGCTGAAGGTGCAGGGAGAACTCACGCTCCGCGCGTGGGAACACGGCGTCCAGACTATGAACGAAGGACCCGGACACGTGCCCATGCATCTTATCGCGGAGAATATGCAAAAGCAGCTCGAATGGTGCCATGAAGCCCCGTTTTACACGTTGGGGCCGCTCACCACCGACATTGCACCCGGCTATGATCACATCACCAGCGGGATCGGGGCAGCAATCATCGGCTGGCACGGGTGCGCGCTGCTCTGCTATGTGACTCCCAAAGAACATCTTGGATTGCCGGATAGTGACGATGTCAAAGCCGGAGTCATCGCTTACAAGATTGCCGCGCACGCGGCGGATCTCGCAAAAGGCCATCCTGGCGCGCAGTTCCGCGACAACGCTCTGAGCAAGGCGCGCTTTGAATTTCGTTGGGAAGATCAATTTAATCTCTCGCTGGATCCCGAAACGGCGCGGGCGTTTCACGACGAAACACTCCCCGCGGAAGGGGCGAAAGCCGCTCATTTCTGCTCCATGTGCGGCCCCAGGTTCTGCTCAATGAAGATCAGCGATGATGTGCGTCGCTATGCCGCTGAACGCGGAATCGATCCGGAAACGGCAATCGAAGCAGGCATGAGTGAGAAAGCTGACGAGTTTGCGCAGAACGGCGGGGCTTTGTACCGCTAGTTGCGGGCAGTTCCGCGTCTCCACGCATGCCATGGGTCGTCTCAACCAGTCTCCACCGCAAACGCACCATAATCCATCGCAGAAGCGCAAAATCCGTTGGTGCAATGGAACAACGCTTATTGTTGTTCTCTATACCGCGCTGACCCTCGGCGTCCGGGCAGTTTGGCAGCCTCGCGGAGAAGAACTCGTCCTCTTCGCCCGCTATTTCCTTGTTGTAACCATTCTTATGGTGTCCGCCGCCCTTTTGCGCGCGGCGTTTGCGCTTTGGAAGACGATGAAGTGAGGTGTCCGTCGGGCCGCGGCTCCTGTCTTCCCACCGCACTGCGGCCGCGAAGCCGCAGCCTGATGGGCAGTCCCGGATAGGCTTCCACCTCACGGATGCGCCGCTCCAAATACCGTCCGTAGGCCGGCGTAAGAAGCCCGGGTTGATTCACAAAAAGCACAAAGGTCGGTGGCGGGATCACGCCACCGGGGATTGGGGCCGCTTGAGTTCCGTAGAAGATTTTCAAGCGTTTGGTTCCCTTTAATGGTGGCGGGTTGGTGGTTTGCACGTCCTGAAGCAGACGATTGAAACGCCCCGTCTCGATGTGTCGCGCTGAGGCCAGTTCCACACGGCGGATCTCGCGGAGGAGACGCGGAACGTTTTCGCCCGTCAGCGAACTGAGCGGAACAGCAGGTGCGTGCCCAAGAAAGAAGAGCGTCTCTGCGATGTCGCGCTCCAGTTTGTGGCATGCTTCCCGCGCCCCGCGTTCGGGCCTGGCAAGATCCCATTTGCTGACCGCCACCACACATGGGCGCGCGTTCTCCTGAATCGCGCCGGCAATTTGTTTATCCTGACTTGTGACTCCCGCCGTCGCATCGATTACCAGCACGCATAGGTCGGATGTTGCGATGTTTTCTCGGGAGCGCATTGCACTGAAGACTTCGACCGATGTCCGGTGCTTTCGCTGGTGCCTCAGACCCGCCGTGTCCACCAGCACGTAATTGCGGCCCTCAAACCGAAATGGTGTATCGACGCTGTCCCGCGTCGTGCCCGCAACCTCGCTGACAATCGCACGCGGCTCGCCGAGGATGGCATTCATCAGGGAGCTTTTCCCCACGTTCGGCCGACCGGCGATCGCCACGCGCACCGCCGACGGACCGTCCGGCTGCGGGTCGGTTGCGTCTTCCACCGCCAGCGGAAGCCGGACGACCGTTTCTCTCACCAGCGCTTCCACACCCGAGCCATGCGCTGCACTCAGGGCAAGGGCCGGATCGATTCCCAGTTGTTCAAACTCCGCGGCCAGTGAACGATGCCGTTCATGATCGACCTTGTTGATTGCGAGAATCAGCGGTTTGCCTGCCCGACGCAACCGTGAGGCCAGGGCTGCGTCCACCGGGGTCACCCCGTCTTTGGCATCGACCACTAGAACGATCGCATCTGCGATCTCGATGGCCAGTTCAGCCTCATGCGCTGTTGCATCTCCAAACTCATCCGCTGCGCCACCGCCGATGCCGCCGGTGTCGACAATCTCGAATAGACGGTTCCCAAGGTGACAGAGCGCATGCAACCGGTCGCGAGTCACCCCGGGTTGATCGTGCACAATCGAAATCCGGCGTTGCGCGAGCCGGTTAAACAACGCGGACTTGCCCACGTTGGGCCGCCCCACGATCGCCACCCGGGGCAGTCTCTCCGGAACGCTGCTCATGATGTCGATGTATCCGGTGCCGGACGATTGTGGCTATGTGTGCGGAGCAAACGTCTTCCTTCCAGAATGTATGCGATTCCGGAAAGCACGGTGAGTACGCCGGCGATCGCAACAGGAATCATGAACACATCGTCTGGCATTCCGCGCGGGAGATACAACACCCAGCAAATGGTGATCATCTGAGCAAAGGTGCAGAGTTTGCCGAGACGACTCGGGCGGATTTCCACCCGGCCTAAGAGGTGATGCAGCAATGCAACGCCGGCAAGAATGATGACGTCCCGCGTAATCACAAGCAATGCGAACCAAACAGGCAGCTCAAAATGCCAGGCGCTGAAGCTCAACGTGAGAATCGCCGCAAGCATCAGGCCTTTGTCGGCGATCGGATCTAAAACGCGGCCAAGAGCGCTCTGCAGATTGTAACGGCGGGCGATAAAACCGTCGATGCCGTCGCTCAAAGCGGCCAGGGTGAATGCGCCCACCGCTCCCCACCGCTGCCACTCGACGGGGGCTCCTGCCTGAAGGCTTTTTCCATAGTAGATTGCAAGCCCGACAAACACGGGAATCAGCAGGATGCGAAACAGCGTGATCCAGTTTGGTAGTGTCATGGCCGGGAACCCCCATGTCATTTTACCCCGCTGGCAAGTGGCGTCGACCAGAACTATAGCCTTCAGCCGCCGAATCCCGTTGCACCAAAACGTGTCGCACGTGCGACACGTTTAGCTGTACGCCAGCGCAGGTGGATTCGTGAGTCGGCCTGGTATGCTGGGTCTGGGTGCCGGTTCACGAGAGAACCATTGCGTCGATGTAGTTGTCTTCGAACTCATCGTTTTGGTTGAGTTCGACAAGATGCGTTTGGTCGCGCAGGCTTTCGATGCGTTCCAGCGCGCGCGGTTTGAGCAACGCGAGCGACGCACCTCCAAGCGATGTGTTGCCGGTGAGTCGGCAGCGATCCAATGGAACAGGGGGGACAAGACCCGTGCGGATGGCATGCGCCGGTTGCAGATGATAGCCAAAGCCGCCAGCGATATACACTGCGGCCAGGTCGTCCACGTCGATCCCGGCGAGCTGCAGAAGGGTGGTCCATCCGGCCTGAATTGCGGCTTTGGCCTGAATCAGTTCCGCGATATCCGCTTCAGTAACGAAAATACCGGGGGCGAGATCCACGCGGAGTTCCGCGTCGCCTTCGGAATCCATGACGCTGGCGACTGCCGGATGAGATGGATCGAAACGTCCGCTGGGCAGAATGAGGCCGACTTCGCGTCCGATGGCCAGGAAATCGACGTAAGCGGCTCCGGCAATTCCATGATAGCGCTGTGGGAATGCGCTTCCGGCGTGGCGCACCTGCCATTGTCCAGACGGGTCGCGTCCGAGGATGGCTCCAACGACGCCGTTGCCCGCTGCGGCGCCGCAGCGGAGGCGTCCTCCTTCAAAGGCGGGGCCGGCTGCAGTTGCGGTTGCCAGCCATGCGTCCGGAGATCGAAGAAGGATTTCGCCGTTGGTTCCGAAGTCGATGAGAAGCGCAGGTTTGGTTCCAGACATCATGCCGCAAGCCAGGGCACCTGCTGCGATATCCGCTCCGACAAAAGGACCGATGGATGGCAGAAGGACGATGGTTGAGTAGTCGGGCAGGCCAATCCTCGAGCCTGTAAGTGTCCGGCCGGCGAGGAATTCCGGGTGAAACGGGTAGGTTGCGAATCCGTGTAGGGGCAGGCCGGCAAAGGTGTGAAGCATGACGGGGTTACCCGCCACGGCAAGCGTTGGAATATTGGATGGTCGGGGATGAGCATTCTCGACCGTGCGCGCGAGGAGGGGCTTGATGCCTTCGTGGATCAGCGAACGGTGCAGCAGTGAGGCGCCATCCGGATGAGTGACTGCGTATTGAACGCGGCTGACGACATTGTCGCCAAACCGAATCTGCGGGTTGGGCAGGGTGGCGGTTGTTGTGCAGCGTGGGGGGCTGCCCTGCCAGAACGCAGCAGCGAGGGTTGTCGTGCCAATATCGATGGCAAGACCGGTTGTGAAGTCGGGATCCGTCGGAAACTCTTCAAGCTGAGGCTCCACGTCGAACGCGCTGACTCCGGTGAGTGAGCCGTCGAAGCGCGACGCGCGGGGGATCCGGATGGCGTAGACGCCTGTCGAGTGAAGCACCTCGTGCGCTTGGGTTTGGCAGGCTTTGACGCGCCGCGGCGGGGCGTCATGCGACGGGAGAATATCGACTTCGCAGCCACGACAAAGTCCGCGGCCCGAGCAGCGCATATTCAAGGGATGCCCGCAGGCATTAAGCCATGCGGCAAGCGATTCGTCTGGGGACGCGATGGGCGCCGCTGCGGGCAGTGTGCCTCGGTTCTCGTCCAGCAGCACGGGCATTGCCTTCAAGTCGTGGAGACGGCGCGGAACACGCCATCGGAGGTGTCTCGTTGCAGCGTCTGGCCGGGTTCGGCGATGGCAAAGCGGGCGGCATCCCAGGGTCCATGCAGACAATCGTGAAGCCATTGCATATTGCCTTCGACGCATTGAAAGCGCCATCCGAGGTGTTCCGCGCAGCGCCGACAATAGGATTCGGCGGAACCTGCGGCAGGGGTTTTCACGAAAAGCGCGCGCTCGTAATGCGCGAATGTTTCGCGATCCGCCTCGATGAGATCTTCAAGGACGTCGTCGTCATAGGTGTCTGCGTACCGTTCGCGGAGATGGGTTTCCCGATCGGGTCCGGGCACGCGACGTTCGCGGATCCAGCCTGGAGTGTAAAAATAGGTCCCGGGGCATTCCGCGGTAATCTGCCGGTGACGTGCGTTCGCGCCGAGGAGAAGGGCGATGCAGTCGTGCGCCCGTGGAACGACGAGGCGGCAGCGTTTGGCGCGGATGCCATCAAGCCCGCCGCCGCACATTCCGAAGAGGAGCAACACCGTGGCGATAGCTGAATCGGCGTCGCACCCGTCGACTTCAGATTGGACGCGGGCACGGAGTTCAGCTGGGCGGTCGTGAAGACCCATTGGGATCCATGCTATGCGGGCACAGGCGGGGAGTGTGGGCATGGCGTCGAGTTCTTCCTTGAACACGTCGCAAACGACGAGTGCAGACGACCCGGAAGGGATGGGCGGCTGCAATTGGGTCGTCCCGCCGAGCTGTGTCATTGTCCGGCGGAAAGAAAGACGTTTACCTTGTCCGAGATCTCGCGTTCGCTTCCAGGCACGCTCAGGATGTCGCATTCGCTGCCAAGAATGAAAGGGTGATCTGCGGCGCGCATGTTCTCGAGCAGTGCGAGGGTCATGGTCTCCACGTCCGTACGGGTCAGGCTGGTGGAATAGAACTGTTTTGTGGGGAGGTTGCCATAGAGAACGGTGGTTTTTGGCAGGAGCCGTGCGTCCTGCCAGAGTTTCCTGGATCCGCCGAGGCTGATGATTGCCGGGTCGAGCGTCCCGAAACGTTCTACCATGGTGTCGGTGAGTTCCCCGCAATCGTGAAAGATAAGGTCGACATCGTGGCGGGCGAGCGTCTCGCGTATGGACCGCATTCCGTCCATGACGTAGCGCTCAAAGATCTCGAAGGATTCGGCGAGTTGGTTCGGTGAAAAATACACGAGGTTTGCTGCGGGTTCGCAGACGATGATGGCCTTTGCCCCCGCGGCGATCTGGGCCTCGATATATTGAAGGATGACGGGCAGAGCGACCTCGAGACATTTCTCGATGACGCCAATTTCGGGTTCGTCCTGTGCGTCCATGCCATTGGCAGCCATAAAGACGGGGGTGATGGGGTCGCTGACCAGTTTGGTCATGAGGGAGAAGGGCCCGATGCACATGCCGACGGGCACAAGCGATCCGCCGCTGGATGCCACGTGCGCGATGGCTTCACATGTCGCAGTCATGCGTTCCGTGGCGGGGATGGCATCGGTGTCCGGGGGCGGTTCGTCAAAATGGTGCGATGGGATCTGCTGGTCTGCGATGCCCATAGCGCGGAGCAGCGCCTGCTTTTCCACGGTGAGATCCATGAGTGGAATGGCGAGTGGCGTGCGGTATGATTCTGCAGTCTCAACGACGATGTCGCCGAGACGCCGTCCATTGAACGGCACGGTTTCGGCATCGGACTTTTCGTGAAGGACGAGATGCGTGGCGATTGGCGCGCGATGACCGGCGGTGGCGAGGTCGAGATAGAATGAACGTTCCATGGTGGAGGGGGGTATGAAAAACTGATGCCAGCTCTCGGGGGGGCTCAGGCGACAACGAGGGATCGTGCGAGGTCCACCGCGCTGGCGGCATCGGGTGAATAGCCGTCTGCGCCGATTTCGTCTGCGAACGATTGCGTGACGGGCGCGCCGCCGATGAGAATCCTGGCATTGAGTCCGTTGGCTTTCAGCATTTTGACGGTCGTCTTCATGGCAGGCATGGTTGTCGTGAGGAGAGCGGAAAGTCCGACCAGCTGCGCCTTGTGTTCGGCGGCGGCTTCGAGGAATTTTTGTGGTGGTACGTTCGTTCCCAGATCGATCACGCGGAAGTTGGCGCCTTTCATCATCATGGCGACGAGATTCTTGCCGATGTCATGGAGATCGCCTTCGACCGTGCCGATGACAATGGTGAACTCCGGTTCGATGCCTGAGGCGGCAAGAACGGGTTCAAGCAATTCCATGGCTGTTTTCATTGCCCGCGCTGCGACGAGCACTTCGGGAACGAAAATTTCGTTGGCTTTGAAGCGGCGGCCGACGTCGTCCATGCCGGCGGTAAGCGCGTCGAGGATTGCCTGGGGCGCGGTGTTCGCTGCGAGAGCCTGTTCGGTAATTGCTCTGGCGTCTTTGCGTCTGCCGGTTTTGATGGATTCTGTGAGGGGAGCAAGATCGAGATTCATAAACACAGTTAAAATACCGAAAAGCGGCGGTCTGTCTTTGACGGTTTATGAGATTCTTTTGATGTATTGTGAGAATTCGCGGCACGAAACGCACCCGGGCTTTTTCCGGTCTCGGATTTGAACACGCGGGAGAAGTGAGCTTGATCGTTGTAGCCGCATTCTGAACCGATCTGTTGGATGGTATAGGGGCTTGCGCGCAGGAGCTGGCAGGCCTGGTCGATGCGGATGGCGCGAAGGTGTTGGGAGAAGGTGCGTCCGGTTTCGCGGCGCAGCATGCGGGAAAATTCGGCTGGGGAGAGTCCGGCTTTGGCTGCTACATGATCGCGGGTGAGCGGGCGGGCAAGATGTTCATGGATGAAATCGAGGACGAGCCGCGCACGGAGGCGGGCTGGACGGACTGCTGAGGAATTGAGAGCTGAGATAAGCTCTTCAAGGGTTTGATGAAGCCACGGGCCAAGTTCTTCTTCGTCGGTCATCCGTGAGAGACGTTCCCAAACCGGGGCGGCGAGGACGGGGTGTGCGGCGGGATCGACGCCGCATGCGGAGACAGCGTGACGCATTTGGCCGACGAGATCTGCGATCAGTTCGCGCACGCGAAGAAACTCGTTGCGGCCGAGGTTGTAAAGGTACAACAGGAGGCTGTTCAATAGACGGCGGGCTTCGCTCCGGTCGCCCCGACGGACGGCGAGCAGCAGTTCCGGTTCGAGACGCAGGAATCCCTGCCGGAGTTTTGCGGCGTCCTCGAGTTTAGATTCGTGAAGAGCCTCGGCCTGTTCGCGCTGTTCTCGCCCGCGTTCACGCCTGGCGGCCATCAGGGCGGCGTTCAAAAGATTGGCCTGCTCGAGGGCAAGTTGGAGATTCCATGCCGCTGCGTTCAGGTGCTGGAGGGCGGCAGCTTCGGGAGATTCGGGGATGGGAATATCCTGAACGATGAGTGCGCCGGACAATTCCTGATTGAGAGAAAGGGCGACAGCCAAGAGCACGCGGGTATCATCCTGCCAAAGCAGAACGGGTTCTCCCCACCGAAAGGCTTCCTCGATGGCGCGTCGCCTGGTGGCGGTGAGGTGTGGAGGATCGGGGCGCCGGAAAGCCGGTGACACGCAGGCACCGTCGGGGGCGGCGACAAGCAGCTGGCCGGGGAGGCCGAGCTGTGCGCACTGGGCTTGCGCGAGAGAGAGCACCCGTGCGGGGTGGTTCAGGCCGCCTGAGCGCAGCTTTGGATCAGGCCCGGTTGAGCGCGACGAGGATTTGGTCGGTGATGCGTTGGACGACGGTTTCGACCTCTGCATCGGTGGGGC
>CAZZCL010000002.1:46138-83306 GCA_964652295.1 uncultured Chthoniobacterales bacterium | reverse complement strand
GCTCACTTCGCCCCGGGTGCCCGCGGGTCCGCGCGAAGCGCCTCCCGCACCGAGATCCATATCCATCTGTTGCTCACTCATCCCGCCGTTCGCGCCTCCTCCAATGCTTTGCGCATCGCCTCAAGAGGCGCTGCGCGTTCGAACCAATACTCGAAAGACAGAGCGCCCTGATGCAGCAGCAGGGGCAATCCGTCGACCGCGCGCGCGCCGACGCGTTCTGCGGCCAGCAGAAGCCGGGTGCTGTCGCGGCGGTAGACGGGGTCGAACACCAGATGACACGGGGCGAGCAGATGCGCGGGCAACACTTCCGCATCGGTGCTGCGCAAACCCAGAGAGGTGCAGTTTACGATCAGATCTGTATGATCGAGTTCCCGCCGCAGGTTGGCATCGCTCCATTCCAGCGCGGCCAACCGCTCGACCGGACCGAGCAGGCGTGAGCCGGAGAAATAGGGTCTGAGGCTCTCCGCCAACGCTGCCGCCTTTTCCGGCGTGCGATTGACGAGCACCAGCCGGTCGCATCCTTCCATCGCGCACTGGGCGGCGATGGCCTGTCCGGCACCGCCTCCCGCGCCAAGAATCAAAATTCGCATATCGCGCAAATCAACGCTAAAAGCCGCGCGTACAGCGCGCACAAAACCCGGCCCGTCTGTGTTGAACCCTGTCATGCGCCCGTCGCGGATCACCACGGTGTTCACGCCTCCCAATTGGCTGGCGCGCTCATCGATTTCATCCAGAAAGGCAGCCGCGACGGTCTTATGAGGGATGGTCAGATTGACTCCCAGAAATGCGTTGTCACGCGCTGCGCGCAAGGCGAATTCAAGGTCTTCGCGTGGAACATGAACCCGCACATAGCGCATTGCGAGTTGGCATTGCTTGAGGGCCGCATCATGCATTTGCGGCGAGAGCGAATGTTCGACAGGATCGCCGAACACAGCCAGCCGCGGGGTCGGCTCAAGTCCGGTCGTGACGGCGGCCCAGCCGGAGATCAAATCCTGGGAAGAATAAACTGGCTTCGCTTGCGCTATCATCGTGGGTTCCTGATTCTCGTCCATTACTGGCTCCTCAGTTGGCCAACAGCTCGCTGTGGCAGCGTTCGAGCCGCGCCAGCACCTGTTCGCGGCCTAGCACTTCGAGCATGTGATACAAGCTCGGGCCCACAGTGCGCCCGCTGACGGCAATTCGGGCGGGGTGCACCAACGCAGCCGTTTTCAATCCGCGTTCCGCCGCAAGGCTTTTCAGAACCTCTTCCAACGCCGCAGCATCCCAGGTTGTCAGCGTTTTAAATGCGGCGCTCAACGCAGGGAGATCTTCCACGGCACCCTCGAGGGAAGCAAGTTTTACACGCGCCTCATCCGTGTACGGGAATGCATCATCGAAAAAGCAGGAGATCCATTCCGGAACATCGCTGAAAAGTTTGATCTTCTCTTTCACGATTCGAAGCACGGACTTGAGATACGTTTTATCCGTGTAATTCGTCCCGGTCCGGATTCCGGCCTGCTGGATAAACGGACGCGCCAGTTCCTCAAACCGCTCCAGACTCATCGCAGCAATGTGCTGGCCGTTTAACCAGAAGCACTTCTTCGCATCGAACGAAGCAGGGCGGCGGTTGATCTCGTTGAGACTGAACAATTCCACCGCTTCCTTGAGGGGAATTATCTCGCGATTGCCTCCGGGTGACCAGCCCAGAAGGCAAAGATAGTTCACGACCGCCTCCGGAGCGTATCCCTTTGCCATATACTCCGCCACGCTAGCGCCTTCGTCACGCTTGCTCATCTTGCGGCCGTCCGGGTTCAGGATGAGCGGGATATGCGCAAAGCGCGGAGGATCCGCCCCAAGCGCTTTATATAGCTCGATATGTTTGGGTGTGTTCGAAAGATGATCCTCGCCTCGGATAACATCGGTGATACCCATCTCCAGATCGTCCACCACATTGACGAAGTGAAAGATCCACGAACCATCCGGTCGCCGCACCGTCAGGTCCGGCTCGTGCCCCTGGTCCATGCCGACTTTTCCGCACACCAGATCTTCCACCACGACAGGCTGGCGCGGCAGCCGAAAGCGGACGGCCCCATCGTTCTCCTCGTAAACCTTGTCGGCTAAACGCAATGTCTCCAGATGTTTCTCGTAAAATGCGCTGCGCTCGCTCTGGCGATAAGGCCCGCAATCCCCGCCTTTGTCCGGTCCCTCATCCCAGCAAAGGCCCAGCCAGTTCAAACCGTCGTAGATCGCCTGCAACGCTTCTGGCGTGTTGCGCTTCTCATCTGTGTCCTCCACGCGCAGGACGAATGCTCCGCCCTGTCTTCGCGCATAGAGCCAATTGAATAACGCCGTACGAGCTCCACCCACATGGAGATATCCCGTGGGGGAGGGCGCGAAACGGACTCGGATCCCGGAAGACATGTCAAAACGCTACTACACGCCGAAAGCCGGCGCCGCGCAACTTCAAGCCGCGCTATCCACTCAGCGATCAGCAGGCGGGCTCCATCCGCCGCCAAGAATGTACACATCCGTAACGCCACCTTCCGCAAGGCGCGCAGCTATGTCCCGGCTGGCACCGCAATCCCGCGAGTCGCAATACACGACCACGCGCATACCGGGCGACCATACCGCACCAAACTCCACGAGATTGGCGTCGAAGGTTTCGTGAGATAAATGCACCGCACCCTCGATATGGGCCGCCTCGTACAGCTCCAATCGGCGCGCGTCCACCCAAAGCACATCCGCACCCCATGCTCGCGCGGCATTCAACGTCACCTCGGGAATCCGCCCCGCTCCCCCATCCAAAGCCGGTCGGTTGGGATGAAAAAATGCGGTCAACCCAGCCGGAATTGCCGCGATGAAAAGAATTACAAACGCGCGGGAAACTGTGCGCCCGATCCATGAGGCGCTTCCGCCCCGATTCAGGCGCTCACTTGATGCGGGCATGTACAAAAACGCGCTGTTCCGCTGCAGCGGTCTGTTCCACAGGAGCCAGGGCCAATTCGAAAACGCACAGATCCTGTCGCGCGGTGCCGGTCTTTGGACGCACGACCAGTTCGTATTCGAGTCCGGGGGTGCGTTCTTCAAGACGAAACTCGAACGTCTCGGAGCTTGGAGCAACCGACACGATCCGCATCCCGGCCCCCTCCCTGACTTTTATGGTCGAAGACTTCCAATCGGGCGTGGCGTTTTGGCGCCACAACAGGAAAATGGGTTTCACGATCGCAAGCTCTTTGATCGTGCCGGCAAGACGCAGCTCCACGTCGGAGGACGGATCGTCCGTACGCACGCGGATGCGCTTATCCTGCGCGCCACGACGCCCGCGCAGTCGAAACGCAACAACAAGTTCCCCGCTTTCGCCCGGAGCGTATACACGCTTGGCCAGCTCTGCGCTGGTGCAACCGCAGGTGGTCTTAATATCCCGAATTTCCACCGGCGCCGCCCCTTGATTTACGAAGGGATACTCCGCCACATACACATCCTGTGTTGCGGAGGCCGTGAAGGTATCCTCGGTTTTTAGCCATGAGAGTTGAGCGCGAGCACCGCCGCTCAACGCAAGCAACGCCGCACCCGCAAGCCCCACCCGACACACAAACCCACATTGCGCCACCCCGGCTCTAGGCTTTGCGCAATTGTGCAATGGCGCCTTCCACATCCTCGCGTGTAACATTATCGGATACGTAGGCTTCCCCGAGCCGCGGGGTCAAAACAAATCGCATGCGTCCGGATGCGAATTTCTTGTCTGCCTCCATGCGCTCGTAAATCGTGTTCGTGTTTACATCCGGCGGCAGGCATACGGGCAGTTGGAATCGGCGAAGCAATGCGACCAGGCGAAGCGCTTCATCCTCCTTCAATCCCGCGCGGCGAACAGACAAACGGACCGCCGCTGCCATTCCGATTGAAATGGCTTCTCCATGGAAAAACCGGCCATAGCCGCCTGCCGCCTCGATCGCATGACCAAGCGTATGACCGAAATTGAGCAGGGCCCGAACGCCCGAGGTCTCCCTTTCGTCCTCGCCTACAATCGCCGCCTTGATGCGCACATTGCGAGCGACCAACGCGGCAAGATTTCCAGGGGACGAAAGATCGAGCGTTTCCAATGCACAAAGCATTTCCCGGTCGCGAATTGCCGCGTGTTTGACGATTTCTGCAAAACCCTCGCGAAATTCACGGGGCGGCAAGGTTTCCAGTGTTGCCACATCGGCGACGACAAGCCGCGGTTGATGAAAGACCCCCGCCAGATTTTTGCCAGCACGCAGGTTGACGCCCGTCTTGCCACCAACCGAGCTATCCACCTGGCTCACGATCGTCGTTGGAACCTGCACACAGGCGATACCGCGCATGTAGATCGCCGCTGCGAATGCAGCCAGATCTCCGATCACACCACCGCCGAGCGCAACGACCGCAGACCCACGATCCAACCTCGCTGCCGCGAAGCGTTCGCACAGTTCCTCGACACGGGACAGGCATTTACTTGCTTCTCCCGCGGGCACCTCGACGATCTGCGGCGGCTCAAGCCCCGCCGCCGTGAACCCTTCGCGGAACTGCCGACTGTGAATCGGACCGACGTTGGTATCTGTAACCGTCACGATGCGTTGTTCGGCAAGTCCGACCCCCCGCATTAGCGCGCCTGCCGACCCAAGCAATCCGCGCCCGACGTGCACGTCGTACGAGCCGCCGGAGTGCGAAACAGAAATTGTTTGGAGTGATGAGGTCATTGGTTGAAAGCCTGCGCAGGCTGTCATGGCCACCCTCTGGTCCATGCCGTTCAGTACCCGAGGGCGTTCTTCAACTCGTGGGCATACGCCGGGTTAACCTCGAACGCATGCGTCTCAAGATCAGATTGGGCAATCGGTTCAGTGGGCGGTTCCGACTCCGCAAACCCGGCGTCGATCAACCCATTGAGCACATCGACAAGATCTTCCGGTGCCAGTCCTGTGCGTTCAACCAATTCCTGACCGGTAACTCCCAATCCGAACCCGATGGCGCGGACGACGCTGCGCTCTCTGCCGCTCAGCTTGATTTGCCTCACATGTCCAGTGTGCTCTCGCATGCCTGTGCGCGCAAGCGTTCCACAAACCGCCGTATTGTATGGGGAACAGGTGATAGCCCTACTCTGCAGCAGACGGGTTTACGTCAGATCAGGGGTGCCCGCCGGAAACATCCGGCGAATCGTCGTTTGTATTACGCTTTTCACCGGAGGTTCCTTCACAATCCCTCCGCTCGCCCGGGCCGTTTTCATCACACTCCCGGGGGCGTGTCTCCCCGAAATACCTCTTGCGCAGCCGCCTGCGTTCTTCCCGGGCTTCCGTCCGCAACGCGGCAAGATCGCACATGGCAAGCAGAAAAGCGCCGATGGTCATCCAGGCGCAGGCAAGCCAGAAACCGAGAAACCACCAGATGTTCGATGCCAGCGCGCCGGCAAAAAATGTGGAGCCTAAAAACACCATGAGCATCGCAATCAGCAAAATGTAAAACATGGCAGACCGCCGGGCCGCGCGATCGCGGATCAGGTATTTCGTAAGTGAAATAAAGGATGGCGTCTTCATGTCATTGTCCTGCGCCGTCTCTGGCGGTGTCGCCTCCCAAAAGATCTTCAGCCGCCATCCAGAGTTGTTCACCAGCCCGGTCAGAGTTTTCGATTCTCACAAGGTCCAGATCGCCTTCCACGACCCGGATCCGCGCACCGTGGGGCAGAAGCACCACGCGTTCGGACGCCATCAGTTCAGGAAGTTCCAACCCGTTCTCCCGCGCAAATCGCCAATCGCGCAAATCACGCGCAATAAGGGCAGCCGGCGCGCGATCGCGGAGGACATGAAGCGATCCCACGGGCAACGGTGACGGAGGCCGCCGCTGTTCAATCGGAATTGCACGCATTCCCGCCTGCCAACCCGCAGCGGACGCCGCCACGCAAGCCACAATGTAAAGCGTTCTGCGCAATGGCGTAAAGCCAGACGGCGCGGACGCGGGACTGTCTCCGTCCGCCATCATGCCACCGGTTCGTCCCTGTCCTCGTTCGCACGCGGCCCCGAGCACAGGCCGCGTTTGCTTTTCGCGGCGACGAACTCGAAGAACTCTCTTCCTGGCGCACCCCAATCCCCGGCGGTGCGTTCCCATTCCTCCAAAGCCTGCGCGGTATTTCGGCCGCTGCGATACAACAAATCGAATGCCCGCCGTATCTCGCCGCGTTCCTCGGGCCCGTACCCGGCCCGGCGCATGCCCACAGCGTTCAAGCCTACCACCCGATTGACGCGCGCAGCCATTACGCAAGGCGGCAGATCCTTCCCGAAACCGCTCATCCCCTGCGTCATCACCAGCCGTCCGACGCGCACGTACTGGTGGAACACGCAGCCCCCGCCAAGAAAGGCGCGGTCGTCAATTTTCACATGTCCACCCAAGAGACAATTGTTGGCAATCACGACCTCGTTGCCCACCTCACAGTTGTGCCCGAGATGCGCGCCGACCATGAAATAATTCCGATCGCCAACGGAAGTCACGGAATGCTGTGTGGCACCACGATGGATCGTCACGTGCTCCCGGAACACGTTGTCTGACCCGATTAGCACGCGGCTGTGCACAGCTTGTGTCCACGACAAATCCTGCGGCGCCCCGCCGATGACGCAGCCGCTGCCGAATAGATTGCGGGCACCGGATTCCACACCCGCCTCCACAATCGCGTGCGCAAGCACCTCGCAATCCGGGCCCAGCACGGCCCCCGCGGCAATCACGGCATGCGGACCCACTCGCACGCCTTCACCAAGGCTGGCGCTGGGGTCGACAGTTGCGCTGGGATGAATATGCGTGCTCACAAAAGTCCGTGCTCCCTGAAACTGAAATAACCTGGCCGGTCGTTGGTAGCCGACCCGATAATAATATGATCGACGAAACGGATTTGATGCAATTCGGCAAGCTCCGAAAGCCGACGTGTGATTTGGCGGTCGGCAGAACTTGGCGAGGGATCGCCCGAGGGATGATTGTGCACAACCAGAATTGCGTAGGCAGACGCCACAATCGCCGAGCGAAATATCTCGCGGGGATGCGCGATGCTCTCGTTCACCGAGCCGCGAGACACGGTGTTCTCCCCGGCAAGCTGTAGCTTCGCATCGAGGTGCAGAACGCGCAGGGTTTCGACACGCAACGGTCTCAGTTCGGCTCCCAAATACTCCTCCACACGTTCGGGCGTATCCAGCCGCGGACGGTCGAACTGCTCTCGCGCCATCCGACTGGCGAGTTCAAACGCCGCGGAAAGCTGCACCGCCCTTGCCGGGCCAATGCCGCGGATTTTGACAATATCGCCGAACTCACAACGGGCGAGCGCGCTCAACCGGCCACCGTGCGCCGCCAGAAGATCACCGGCGACGTCGAGCACATTGCGCCCACGCAACCCCGCACCCAGCAAGATGGCCAGCAGCTCCCGGCTCGACAACATCCTGGCTCCGAGTGTGCGGAGACGTTCCCGCGGCCGGTCGCATTCCGGCATCTCTTTTACGCGCAAGCCCGGCAACCCAGGATTGTCTGAAGGTTTCTCCCGCGGAGAAAATGGCTGCGGCACACCCGGCCCTTCGGCGAGACGGGGCGGATGATCGGAATCAGCTGCATCTAAGGCGTCGTTTCCCATACAAAGTCTGGGAATCCTGACGCTTTGAATTGTCTTTTGGCGATAAAAAAAGCGGGCACCGCTCCCTGCGCGCATTCTCCGAGACCGCAATGGGCAATCAGGCGCGCCTTGCAACAGTCCCTATTCTCCGCAACACTCCCCCCCGTTTCGCAGGCCGGTTGTGTCGGCCATCCCTGGCGTAGCACCAATGACCATTCTGATTTCCGCCCTTTGCGATGCCGCCACAGATTACGGCGGCAAGCTCAATATTTTAGGCACATTCGACACGATTTTTTCCCGGGAGCTGCCCGCCCGACACCCCAACTGCTCCATCGCACTGCGGGTGCTATTCGCCAGGGAGGAGGAAGGACTCCATCGTCTCATGCTCAATTTCGTGGATGCTGATGGCGGCGCCATCATGACGCCAATCGAGCTGCCTGTCCAAGTCACGGTACCCGATGAAGTTGACAGCATTTCGCGTAATATCGTTATCAACATTCAGCAGCTGCGCTTCACGGAGCCTGGACAATACGCCATCGATATCGCGTTCGACGGGATGCATCGTGCCAGCATCCCGCTTCGCGTTTCGAAAATTGAGCGGCCGTCGGAAAATTCCTCCGGCGGCGAACCCGAAGACGGCGGGGTGCCGCTCGGCTGAATTTCTCGTTAAGGTAAAGTCAGCGCACGGCCGGAGGCTCGGCGGCGCTCTCCGTTGCCTCGGGAGTTCCACCGCTGACACGCCCGTAACCGCCCGTTTGCATTGTCACGCTTTCTCCATTGAGACCAAATGCGGAAATGTTGCGGAGCACATCCTCCATCTGTTCCCCGGAACTTTGTGTGGGATCGTTGAGCCGCGAATCGAACGTTTTCGAAGCTTTGCGCACCTCGTCCTCAGGCAGTTTCCTGTCATTGATCCAGCATTGCTGCACATCCAGGACAAGGCGGTCGTTCGCGAGCGCCGGTGAGCAGTCTAGGACCACGTTCAGATGCTTGTCACCGGCAAACCAGTTCACCATGGGGATCGCACTCATCGGGAGCGTGAGATAAACAAAACCCCGCCCATCCTTGAGGCGCACAAACGCGTGCTTGCGCACGGCATCGAAGGCAGGATGCTCCGCAATCAGGCCGTTCAGTTCCTCCCCCGTGAGGACCATGCGATCCGGCAGTCCCTGCTCCTTAGCGGCAGTAAAGCGTGCGACACGCTGTTCAAGCTCCGCATAAGTTTCCGAAGCAAGCGGCCGGTGCGGGATCTCCATCGCCTGCGCCGACAGCCATGGTTCAGCTTGCGACACACCCCACCACACCAGACCGACAAAAAGCCCCGCGAAAAGCAGAACCACGACGGCGACAAAAATGAGCAGCTTTGGGACGCATCCGAGACGCTGACTTCCGTATTCGGCCATAGTTCTGCCTTATACCCCCTCACCCGCACGACTCAAGCTCTACAAGTCGCCGTGTTGAAGTTTTCCCCGCCAGACTCCGGTCTTTTCATTCATCGGCGGGGTTTGCCAACACGGTAGGGGCCACGCAATTGATCCCAGCGAATTGGGTGACCGCGCTGCGTCAACCGCACCAAGCCACGTTGTGCAAGGTAAAACAGCACCGGGCGCAAGGTGACCAGACCCTGAGCGCTTTCCGGAACAACGTCCGCGGCAAGTTGCCCTGGACACAGTGTGCACCCGCGTTCAAGCCTCGCCAGGCGTTCCAGCACCCGTTGGCCAATTCCTTCAACGTCTTCCTTCGATAATATGCCGAACTTCCGCCTCCACGTAGAGCAACGCCGACTGCATGTTTGTCCGCTCCGACCGCCAGTCGGCAGCGGAAGAGCGCACACAGGGCAACGTCCGCCACCCACGACATTGTCTTGGAGAAAGCCATCGAAATCCATATTATCCTGGTATCATGAAGTTCGTGACAACAGCCTTTCGCGCTGAAGCGTTACGCGCGTCGCAGCGCTCATGGGCGCGGGCCTTATTTTTGGCTCTGTGTATCGTCGCGCTGTTCCAATCCTATGCACGCCTTGCTGCAAACTCGCCGCCAAGTTCCACCCTCGAAAGCGCTCTCGGCGCTCCGGATTTTTGGCCAGGCGTTATAACCACTACGGCAGCCCTTCGCTTGAAGCGCGCGGACGGATCGATTCTCGATCTTCCGGCTGGCACACCCTGTGATGTCGAACGTCCCACTGCCCGCGGTATCGAAGTCAGCATCGATGGCACGCGATACCTGCTCCCCGTTGAAACCACAGATTTTCTTGAGCAAATCGCTAGTCGCATTGCTAAGGACAAGGCCTCCCCTCCCCCGCAACCAGCAGCAGCGCAAGCGGCTGCGGGTACCGGCACCCCAACCCCCGACCGATGGGCGGCAGGACAAAGCGCCTTCCACGCCATGCTCACACCTGCCCTGATGCACCTGCGCACCGGCCGTCTCATCCCTGCCGGGGACGCTGCGCTGCGCCCGGACGTCGACGTGCTGCTGTTCGTCGGGGTTTCTGGTTCTCCAAGTTCGCGCAAGGTACTCCAGCGTCTCGTCGAGTTCGACAGCCGCTCGGGCGAGGCACGCAACTTATTCGCCCTTGTGTACGCCAGCCATGACCGATCGCACCAGGCAGTCGCCGACTTCATGGCGGAGGCCGGGATGACATGGGTGATTGTGGATCCGCTCTCGCCGCAAAACGAAGCGGCCCTGGCTCTTGGCGGACGGGATGTTCCATGTCTTATCCTTCTGGATTCCCATGGTGACGTATTGGCCCACAGCACAGCGCCCAACGGGCATTACGATCTGGATTCGGTCATTAACCTTCTGCTGAAACGCCTTGAAGAACGTAAGAAACTTACGGACAAAGCTTGACAAGCGGGTTTTCCATGATTGCTTCGCGGGCTCTGCGAGTGAACAACATCGCGCCGTAGGTCCCTGGGGCGCCGGACATCATGGCCGGCGTCCGGCTCGCCAGGGGGAACCCGACGCAACGCGCTGCGCATCCGGCCGCAATCCGGTCGTCGCACCGCCCAATAAAAAAGTCTCTCATGCCCATTCGTTACGGACGTTTTGAATTGCCCAAATCCCTCAGTCGGGACGACGCAACAGCCACCGAAACCTTTTCCCGATTCACCGCGGAACCCTTCGAAGCCGGATACGGCCACACCGTCGGCAACTCCCTTCGCCGCGTCCTGCTCTCCTCGCTCGAAGGCGCTGCCATTGCCTCCTTACGCATAGCGGGTGCCCCGCACGAGTTCACCTCTCTGCCGGGCGTGCTTGAGGACGTCACGGAGATTGTGCTTAACCTCAAAAATGTGAAGTTCGTGGCCCAGGATCATGAAGTCCGCCACCTTGCCATCTCCGTAAATCGCGAGGGGCCCGTCACCGCCGCGGACATTCAGGACGCCGCGCAGTGCAAGGTCCTCAATCCTAACCAGCACATCTGTACCCTCGACAAAAAGCAAAAGTTTGAGGCGGAACTCGAAGTGCGCGTCGGGCGCGGGTTTGCCAGCGGCGACGAAAATAAAAAACCGGATCAACCGATTGGCGTCATCCCCATCGACTCAATCTTCTCGCCTGTCACCCGCGTAAAATACGCCGTGGAAAACACTCGGGTGGGGCAGCGTACCGACTACGACAAGCTTGTCATCGATATCTGGACCGACGGCCGACTGACTCCCAACGATGCCTTGCTGCAGGCTTCCGCAATCCTGCGCCATCACCTCGATGTGTTCGTGAATTTCGATGACAAAGTCATTGAGTTCGACGAAACGCCCGAGGTTGTCAGCCAGGAAAACACACGGCTCAAGAAGCTGCTCAACATGAGCGTGAACGAAATCGAGCTTTCCGTCCGCGCCGCCAATTGCCTCAACAACGCCAACATCACCACCGTCGGGCAGCTAGCTATGAAGACCGAATCGGAGATGTTGAAGTACAGAAACTTCGGCAAGAAATCGCTCAACGAAATCAAGGAAAAACTCGAAGAACTCAGCCTCGGGCTCGGGATGAAATTCGAGCCTGGTCTTGTGGAATTGCCGCCCGAAACAGAAGAGAAAAAAGCCTGACCCGGCCGGGGGGCGGCTCGCTTCCGCGCCAGCATCCTCACCATCAACCCTTCATCGTCCCATGCGCCACCGCACCGCCACAACGAAACTTGGCCGAAAGACGGAACACCGCCAACTCATGCTGGCCAACCAGGTGTGCAGTCTCATTATTCATAACCGCATCACGACAACGCTCGCCAAAGCCAAGGCTGTGCGCCCCCTTGCCGAGAAGATGGTTACCTTGGGCAAGGAGGGCAGCCTGCATGCCCGTCGCAATGCCCTCGCTGTTCTTCGAAGAAAAGACGCCACCAAGCGCCTTTTTGAAGAAGTCGCACCCCGCTGCACAGATCGCGCCGGTGGATACACCCGCATTGTAAAGCTCGGCCCGCGCCAGAGTGACGCTGCCCCGATGGCAATTATCGAGTGGGTGGACAGTGCCTCATCGGCTGGGCTTGACTCGGATAATGTCGCGGAACCCGCTGAAACCACCGCCCCGACTCCGGCGCCACGCTCAAAGGATCGATCGCGAAAAAAGACCCCAGTAGAAGACCCCGTGTCCGGGGATAGCCCCACATCCGACAAGACGAAAAAAGCCCGCGATTCAAAAAAGGATGAGCAAGACAAGTCTGCGCGCCGAAAGAAATCCGATGGAGGACGAGGCTGATTTGCAATCGCCATCTTCCAGCGTCGTGCGCTTTTCTTCGCCGTGGAACACGCTTAAATACTGAATTATTCGTTGACATACCGCCTGCATATGTCGAGCATGCGCGATCCCCGGATGTTGGCAAAGCGGCAGAATTTTTGTCGCGGCGCAGCGTTCGGATCGCGGATTGGCCTACACGTTGCGACCAGCGGATTCCCGGTATCTTCCGGCTGTCTTCCGGTCCCTCGCAGGACTCCTTCTGCGTAGCGTCCAGCCATTGTCACATCCCGAATTCACGGGAATTCACCCTTAACCAACAACGTCAACTCAAAAGTTATTACTCAATGAATAGAGCAGAGCTGGTTCTCGAAGTTCAGAAACACCTCGGCAAGGAAGTGTCCAAAGCCGAAGCCGAACGCGCGGTCAACGCGGTCATCGAAAGCATTAAGACCGGAATCAAAAAGAAGCCTAACAGCGTTCAACTTATCGGCTTTGGCACATTTAAACTGGCCACACGCAAGGCGCGCAAGGGCGTCAACCCGAAAACCGGCGAGCAGATTTCGATTAAGGCTTCGAAAACCGTCAAATTTCAGGTTGGCAAGCAGTTCAAAGAGAGCCTATAATAAAAACAGGTTTTCTGGAGGTGCCTCCAATGGGTGCCAAGAGTTGGCGAGAGATTTGTTTGAAAAAATTGCGGATGAGATTCGTGAGCCTTTTAAAAGTCTGTTTGTTTCAAGAGGTTCCACACAAGAGTTCCCAGCTGCACTTTTTACAAAGTCTTTCTCCTTCTCTTAATCCGCAATGGAATTGGTTAGCGTCGTATCCGATTCCTCAGCAATGGATTTCCCCCCGTAGCAGAGGAAACCCGTTTGGCCTGGTAGGCAAAACGGGTTTCCTCATTTTTTCCCACAATTCGCAGGATCCATAAGACTGAATCGTGGCCATCAGCTGTTTTTGCCGTTGCACCCAGGCCTGAATTGGCCTGAACTCAGGCCGCAATGAAAAAACCCGTTGTGCTCATCATCCGCGATGGCTGGGGTATCAATCCGGGCGGCGCCGCCACAGCCGAAGAGGACGGCAACGCCACCCTCCTAGCCAAAACTCCGTTCCACGAGCATCTTTTCAAAAACTACCCGAAAAGCCGCGTCAGCGCTTCAGGAGAAGATGTCGGTCTGCCAGCCGGGCAAATGGGGAACTCGGAGGTCGGTCATCTCAATCTTGGGGCGGGTCGCATCGTGTACCAGGATCTCACGCGCATTCATCTTGCCATTGAAAAAGACGAACTGCCCTCCAACCCCGTTGTTGTCGAAGCCTTTCGCAAGGCAGCAGGCGGGCGTCTGCATCTTTGGGGTTTGGTTTCCGATGGCGGAGTGCATAGCCATCAGGATCATCTGGTGGCCATCGTCAATGCGGCGGCGCATGCCGGTGTCAACGACATCATGATCCACGCTGTGACCGACGGACGCGATACCTCGCCAACCGGCGCCATAGCGTACCTGACGAAGCTTGCTGAAGATATCGCCCCCACTGGAGCCCGCATAGCGACTGTGGTCGGACGCTACTTCGCTATGGATCGCGATAACCGTTGGGAACGCACCAAAATCGCATGGGACGCCATCACCGCGGGGGTGGGCGAACAGCCGGAGCTTTCAATCCCGGAGGCCGTTGCGGCGGCTTATGAAGACGGGAAAACCGATGAGTTCCTGCCGCCAATGATCTTTGATGCCCCGGAAACAGCGCGGATTCGCGACGGCGATGTCGTCTTTTGCTTTAACTTCCGTTCAGACCGTGCCCGCCAGCTCTCGCGCGCGTTTCTCGCTCCCGGATTTAACAACTTTGAGCGTTCCACCGCGCCACGGGTGCATTACGTAACTCTCACGACATACGACAAAACGTTCGATTGTCCGGTGGTGTTTCCGCCGCAGAACCTTGAAAACATCCTTGGAGAAGTACTCAGCCGCGCCGGAATCAAACAGCTGCGCATTGCAGAAACGGAGAAGTACCCACACGTCACCTACTTCTTCAATGGCGGGGTGGAGGAGCCGTTCCCGGGCGAGGAACGGGTCATCGTTCCGTCACCGAAGGTTGCAACGTATGATCTCCAGCCGGAGATGTCCGCGCCGGGCATTACAGAAGCCGTCACATCACGCCTTAAGGATTTCGATGTCGTCATCCTCAATTTCGCCAATGGCGACATGGTTGGACACACCGGAGTCGTGCGAGCGGGAATCAAGGCTGTCGAGGCCGTCGATGAAGGTGTCCGTGCCGTTGTCGAAAAAACCCTGGAACTCGGCGGCTGTTGCCTGGTCACCTCCGACCACGGCAACTGCGAGTTCATGCGTAATGGCGATGGGTCGCCCAACACGGCTCACACGACAAACCTTGTTCACTTTCTCTACGTGGCCGCCGACGCCGACGATTACCGTTGCCTTGACGGCATCCTCGCCGACATCGCCCCCACAATCCTTGCATTGCTGGGTCTCGAACAGCCGGCAGATATGACGGGCAAAACCCTGGTCCAGCCCTGCTCGGGATAGATCGCCGACAAACCCTGCCCCCCAGAGGGGCGCCTTCGAGTCGGTCGAACGCCTGCCCGCGAGCCGTGCCCCTGCGGGGCTCGCGCTGGCTTGTCTGTTTTGCATTCAAAGAATCTTGTATTTTTGAGGCTGGGGAAACCTACAAGAGCATGAAGATAAGGGATTTATGAGGAGGACTGCTATCGAATCAGGTTCACCCAATAGGTGAGTTCCAAAAGAGCTGGACCGTGCGTGCGGTGAACCTCAATCGCGCAGCCGATCACATGATGAGACAAATCGGAGAAATCGATGCGAACGTTTAGCCAACAAGGGCAGTCAGGAAATCAATTTTCTGTGCCACCCCTTCATGTCCTTCATACTCTTCATGGGAAATTCTGGATTTCGGGTCTTCGAACTGCGGGATTAAGGTTGATTGGCTTTTGCCACAGGGCGCAGCCGCATCTTGATGGACTAATCCTGGAGGAAATGCGCCGGAGACTCTTCCGGCGGGAAGTGGATGATGACAAGCAGGGTGCCGCGCACCACACCAGCACAACGGCAAGCCTTCCCTTCTGCTACACCCCCTAGCGAATCCGCTCCCCGGCCTCCCGGCACCCAATCCATCGCCGCTCCCAGGGTCGTGTTTTCACCACTCTACACGAGCCTTCTTGTATGGCTCGTTTCTTCTATAAGCGTTTCTCCCGTCATCAGACTCTCAAGCCTACACGCTTTGCCGGATCGGGCTCGCTAGCGCGGCTTGCAATCCGGCGCTCCGCCCGCAATGATACCCTTCGTAGCCCAGAGGTTCGTCATGCGCTTCACTCCCTCCCCACCGGTCCTTGTCCTTGCCATCGCGCTGGCAAGCATCGGCGTTCTTCCCATTTATCCTCAGGTCGGCAGTTTCCGCGAGGCCGGGGCGATTTATCTCGAAGATTCCATGGACAAGCTGCCGCGCTTGAAGGTGCTGCAAAACACAGCTGTATTTGCCGACTCCGCGGGAAGCCGTCACGTGGGTATTCTTCCTGCTGGAAGCGACGTGCAACTTCAGGCGGTCGGCGAACGGCTGTATCGCGTAAAAGGGCGCGCATTGCACGGAGATGTGGTCGGATGGGTCCAACCGCAGTTTGTAACTCCACTGTCCGCGGACTTCCTCGAAGCCCTCAAGAGGGATGCAGAACGGCGCGCTGAAGTTGCGCAGTTGATTGAGCGGAACGAAGTGGCCGTAGGGATGACCACAGACGAAGTCCGGCAAAGCCTTGGCAAACCAGAGAAACGCACCGCGCAAATGGACGCCACACAACGTTTCGACGTGTGGGAATATATCAGGTATGAACGCCAGCCGCGCCAGGTTCAGGAGCGGGATCGGCTTGGAAGACTGTTTTGGAACACGGTCTATGTGAAAGTTCCCGTCGGTCGCCTCGCCGTTGTGTTTGAAGACGATATTGTAACGCAGGTTGAGCAAACCGAGGATAACTCACGTCCTTCAGCAGGGCGAGTCGTCGTCGAGCCTCTCGAACTGACGTGGTGAACCGCCAACCCGAGGGACAGGCCGACTCGACATCCCCGGCTGCGCTTGGATATCGGATGCCAGCCGAGTGGGAGCCGCACGCGGCCACCTGGATGTCGTGGCCACGCCGCGACGGTATCAGTTTCCCAGACGCCTACGATCTTGTCGCCCCGGTGATGGCCCAAATTGTTACAGCAATCGCCGAGAGCGAAGTGGTGTGCCTGACGGTCCGCGATCGCGACATGGAAGAAGACGTGCGCGCGTTGCTTGGCAGCGCTGCATCGCGCGTACGTTTCCTGCACATCCCGACCAACGAACCGTGGTGCCGCGATCATGGTCCATGTTTTTTAACCCGCGTCGGCGATTCCGGCCCGGCCATTGTCAACTGGGGCTACAACGCCTGGGGCGGTAAATATCCACCTTTCGATCTCGACAACGGCGTGCCGGTGAAAGTTGCAGAATTGCTCGGGCTAATCTGTTTTGAGCCGGACATGATCCTGGAAGGCGGATCTATCGACGTGAACGGTCAGGGCGCACTGCTTACCACGGAAAGCTGCCTGCTCAATCCAAACCGGAATCCGAATCTGGATCGCGGAGCCATAGAACGGCATCTGCGGGAGTACTTGGGAGTCAACTGCATTCTCTGGCTTGGCGACGGTATCGTTGGAGACGACACCGACGGGCACGTCGATGACCTCACGCGTTTCGTCGCGCCCGATACGGTGATCACGATGGTCGAGCCGGATTCCGCCGATCCCAACCATCAGCCACTTGAAGAAAACAGGAGGCGGCTTTCCACATTGCGACTTGGGGAAGACCGCCCTCTTCGTGTCATCGAGATTCCCATGCCGGCGCCGATCGTGCGCGATGGTCAGCGGCTTCCGGCAAGTTACGCCAATTTCTATATTGCCAACACGCTCGTGCTCCTGCCGGTGTTCAACGATCCGCGCGACGCAGCGGCAATCGACGCGCTCGCTACCGCTTTTCCCACACGCAGAATCATTCCGATCCCGGCGACGGACCTGGTCTGGGGTCTCGGCGCAGTTCACTGTCTAACCCAACAACAACCTACCGAGCAGGCCTGAGTTCATTTTTTGTCCGGTTATCATCGCAGGATTCCCAAAAAGGGGTTGTTCGCCCCATGCGAAGAGCCAGCCCTTTTCCCCAGGGCACCGCGGTTTCGATCCGTTTGTCGGCCTCGATGCAGCGCGCTCCCGATCTGCAGCACACAGCCGGGTCTGCAGTGAACCGGCTCTCGACTACAAAAAGAGCGGACGCAGATGCCGTTCGAACACGTTGTACGTGACATTGCGTGCGACAGCAGATGTGCAGGCTTCCAACATGGAGGTGTAACGCAGCCCCAATTGTGCCGCCACCTTGTACCCAACATGCAGCAGCTGCCGCAGGTTCGGGTTAAACTCGGGATCGGAGGGTTCGTGTCGCAATGCTCGCACAAACTCCTCCCCGGTCCAACCATTGACTTCTGCGACAGCCGGCAGGCGACCGCGGTCGATGTCGATGACCGAGCTGTACGGCGCGCAAAGCTCGTCAATGTTCTGCACGGATTTTGTATAAATTTCTTTGGCAATGGAAAGCGCTTCCCCGCCGGACTCGGCCAGCCCAATCAACTCCTCCAACCATGTGGTACCGGCCGTCTTAAGGTGTAGTCCGGCGCCATGTTGATCAAGGGTGGCGCGGATGGGAGCGTAGAGCGAGAATTTGTCGCTGCCCGAATGGACGCTTAACTTCAGGTTGTCCGGAAGACCGAAATGCCGCCGGGCGTATGCAAGCACGCAGAGATGCTCGTTGAACTCCCGCACAAACCCGGCAACATCCCCCACGTAATCGACGCTTTTGTTGAAGCGCCCGCTGAATTTGGGAGCCACAGTCTGCACCGGAATGCCTTCATCAGCTATGGCAGCAAGTATGATCAGCATTTCGGGCGGCGTCTGCGGACTGTCCGTCTCGTCCATGGAAATCTCGGTGACGAACTTCTCCGATCCTTTTACAGACAGAATGTGTCGGTAAACCTTTCCGGCTTCCTGCACGGCGAGAAGGAATTTCTCGGCAACCCGTCTTGTTTCACAATCGGGGATCGCGATCGGTGCATTCAGCCCCTCGATCTCGATTTGGCCTGAGAGATCGCGCCGACGCGCCACGAAGGCATCGACCTGCTCTGGTTCAGCCGCACGACCGATGAATTCCGCGACATCAATGGTGAAAAAATCCGAAGCCGCCATGAAGGAATCGACTGTGCGCAGTCCGATGTGATCGGCATCCACATGATATGGCTTGTCCCAGCTTAACTCCTGAACCGCCGCATCCGCCGCAGCACGCACGTCATCCGGGTTGGATCCAATGATGGCGTGTTCCCGGTGGGATTTGTTCCAGACCGGATGCACATTCGCCCCGGCATCGCGCGCCATGAGGAAAGCCTGCAATTGAGCCCGCGCCTGCTGCGCAAAGCGATCTCCCACACCCATCGTGTATCTCTCGAGTTTCATGTGAACGCTTTAATGATAATGCGAGGCGGGTTGCAGCTCACAAGAAAGCATCGTTATTGTAACGAAGCCATCGATCATGGCAAGACAGAAGCCCCCAGTCGAATGGTAGCAACAAGGATATTGTGAGCCTTCACTGCTCATTGGAAAAACGCGCATACAGCCGCGCTGACGCGCTCTAACTGTTCCATGCGTAACTCAGGATAAACCGGGAGCGACAGCACTTCGCGCGCCGCACGTTCCGCTTCAGGGAAACTTCCCTCCGCGTATCCCAGACCCGCGAAACATTCCTGCAAATGCAATGGCACAGGATAATAGATCTCCGTGCCGATGCCGCGCGCGCCAAGGTGCTCGCGTAGCGCGTCACGCCGTCCGCCACCCACCCGAACGGTGAACTGGTTGTAGATATGCCCGTTCTCGCACCCGAGCCCGCTCCAACGCTCGACAGGCGGCTGGAGATCGTCGGGTTCAGGACCAGCCCCGGCAAACATGCTCCGATAGGCTTCCGCGTTCCTTCGACGCTTTGCAGACCACTCGTCGAGGTGGCGCAATTTGATTTCAAGGACAGCAGCCTGCAGCGCGTCCAGGCGGAAGTTGCCGCCCACCGTGCGATGATGGTAGCGCTGCGTCATCCCGTGGTTGCGCACGGCACGCAACTGGTCTGCAACATCGGCATCCTGACACACGGCAAGGCCGCCGTCACCAAACGCTCCGAGGTTTTTGGTGGGATAAAAACTGTAAAACCCGGCGGCACCAATTGTCCCGGCACGCATATTTAAACCGTCGGCGGCAGGCCATTCGGTCCCAAGGGCTTGCGCGGCATCTTCGATCACAACCAGATCATATCTGCGCGCCAATTTCCCGATGGCGGCCATGTCCGCACATTGTCCGAACAAGTGGACAGGCACAATCGCGCGGAGCCGGTTACCGGCGGCGGTCCGAAGTTCTCCGGCGACTCCGTGCCGGGCGCATCCGGCAAGCAACTCTTCGAGTTTAACGGCATCGATGTTGAAAGTCGCTGGATCGATGTCGCAAAACACCGGCTCCGCACCTGCCCGAACGACGCTGCCCGCCGTCGAAAAGAACGTGAACGCCGGGATGGCCACCGCGTCCCCACCTCCAATGCCCAGTGCCATGAGCAACATAAGCTGTGCGTCGGTGCCGGAACTCGCGCCCACGGCATGCGGCGCGCCGGTAAATGCGCAAATGGCTCGCTCGAAAGATTCCACCCGCGGACCCAGCACCATTGCCTGAGTCGCCATCACTTCCAACACAACAGGCTCAATCTCTCCGCGCAGGGCGGCGTATTGTTCTTTCAGATCGATCAGCGGAATTGGCTGGTCCACAGGATAGTACCTTGTCACAAACCTTTCACACAAGCGAGTCGCTTTACTTCGCGCTCCCGTCCCCTCCCCCGGCCATGCACCGTTTTCTTGAATCGTTTTCCGTGTTCCTGCGCCTCGGCCTGACGTCGTTCGGCGGGCCGACCGCTCATCTCGGGTTTTTTCATCGCGAATTCGTCACCCACCGCCGGTGGATCGACGACAATTCGTACGCTAACCTGCTTGCGCTTTGCCATTTTCTCCCCGGTCCGGCCAGCAGCCAGATCGGATTCGCAATCGGACATCATCGCGGTGGGCTTGCAGGTGCGACAGGTGCATTTGTCGGGTTCACCCTGCCTTCCGCACTGATCATGCTCGGCGCTGCGTTTGGCATCGCCTATTTCAGCCCACCGGAAGCAGCACTTGATGGACTGAAAATCGCCGCGGCAGCCGTCGTCACCCAGGCCGTAGCAAGCATGGCAGGAAGAATGTGCACAACCACCGGAGCTGCGTCCATCGCTTTGCTCGCTGCATCAGCAGCGCTGATTGCGCCCTCAGTCTGGACGCAGGCTCTGGTGCTTGCAGCTGGAATGTCCGCCGGATTGCTTTTCGAACTTCGCAAAGGACTCTCGCCGGAGGCAAAACCGAACCCGTCGAGATCCAAACCTTCGAACGCGTTGCGGCAATCTCTTGTTGTCGCTGCCGCGTTCGTGGTCCTTATGGCTGGCATCCTGCTGCTTGCTGCAATGTTCCCTTCGCTGCAGACAGAGATCGCGGTGGCGTTTTCCCGGACCGGCGCCCTCGTGTTCGGCGGGGGGCACGTTGTGCTGCCACTGCTGGAAACAGAAACCATTGGGCGCAACTGGTTGGGTGCTGACCAATTCCTTGCCGGTTATGGGCTTGCCCAGGCGTTACCCGGCCCGCTGTTCACATTTTCTGCATATCTTGGCTCGCTGGCAGGTCCAGAAGGGCCGAGTGTTGGCAATGGCGTCCTCGCCCTGCTGGCAATCTTTCTTCCGGGTCTATTGCTGGTGCTCATTGCAATTCCGCATTGGACTCGGTTGCGGCATTGGCAACCGGCGCAGCGGGCATTAAGCGGGGCAAATGCCGCAGTCACAGGCCTCTTACTGGCGGCCCTTTACGATCCAGTATTTCTATCAGCGATCGAAGGTCCGGTCGCCATGGCTATGGGTCTCTGCGCGTTCGCCGCTCTCGCGGTGTGGAACATCGCGCCATGGCTGATCGTTCTCACCTCGGCGTTTGCTGGCATGGCTTTCCTCGGCTGAAGTCGCGACGTCCCGGCCGAGCCTCACCCCAAAAGCGATCGAAGCCAGAGGATCAGAATCGCCAGCAAAACGAGCAGCCCCAAGGCCCTTGATATGGCCAGTCGGCGCTCGGCATGTACGTGGATTCGGATTGGCCGCTCGGTATAAGGTTCCTCGGGAGCATCGCAAAAACGTTTGTCAGCCAGGATCACCCTCCCGTCATAAAGACTGGTCTGGCTTGCGGCGCGGGCATGGAGCAACGTTTTCTGCTCTTCAAAATACGCACTGACCCGTGCCGGCGCGGAGGCAACGCGCTCTTCCAACTGCTCGATTTGGCGTTGCAACTCCTGCTGTTGACGATCGAGGGCACGTCGGCGTTCGCGAAGTTTGTGTTTGTTGCGAGCCGACATGCCGATTGAAAATCCGGGTGCCATCAGGGAGTGGCGCTAAAGTATCGGACTGCGTACACCGCAAGGGCGGTTGCACCCAGAACAATGAGCGGAAGGGTGAAAGCAAAGCCGCGCTTGAGCCAGAGAAGAAATTCGCCGTTTTCATACTCCCCAACGTCGACGGCAGTTTCGAGGGTTTCCCCGTCAGTAGCGGAATTGATGCGGTGGCTCATCTTTTCGTAGTCCCCTCGTGCCGCCTCGAGCACAGCCAGCGCCTTGTTCAATTCCCTCGGCAAAATCTCCGTGTCCCACGTCGCAGGGGATATCTCCTCGAGCGCAGAAAGGTGGCGTCGAAATGTTTCGCGGGCGGTGCGCAGTTGTTCAGCGAGTTTTTCCGCTTCGGTGGCCTCACGTTCCAGGGTAACGATGGCGCGCGTCAGACAATCGCCCATTTCGGAGCGACCCCGGTCCAGTTCGTCCTGCTTGCGACTGAGTTCTTCCAGCTCGCGTTTCTGGCGTTCGATCAGTTCCTGCTGCCGCCGCAACTGGAGAAGCTGTTCCTGCGCGCGCTGGACCTGCGAATCCAAACGCTCAATCTGCCCTTGGTCAATGGCATCAAACTCCAGCTGCGGTTCAGCCGGTTCATAGTCGTCATGAGGCTGAGCCCGGTGGCGCGCCATGACAGAAGGATATTCGCTGAATGAGATGTTCGCCATTGGAACCTCCAGCAAACCGGCACCCCGTAGCAACAGGCCGAAGACAGCGGTTTGTTTTGGTCTCTTAAATATAAATACAGACTTGAGGTCGGCAACGCAAGCGCTTTCTTCAATTTCCAACTCTTGAGCCATTCGCTCTGCTGCGTATCGTACCTGTTCGGATGTCTCTACACCCTGTCATCGATCTTAATATCTCAGGCACGCGTCCACTCGCTGCACCACTCCTTTTTCGCGAAGGTCTGCCGGCGCCGGAACATGTCCGCCACACTGTTATCGAAGGCCGCGAAGAAATCCGCCGGATTCTCGATCATGTCGATCAACGGTTCCTCATCATTGCCGGTCCCTGCTCCATTCACGACCCCATTGCTGCCCTCGATTATGCGCGCCAGCTTGCCGCGCTCCGCGCGCGGTATGCATCCGATCTGGTGGTCGTCATGCGCGTCTATTTTGAAAAACCACGGACTACAGTCGGCTGGAAAGGCCTTGTCAGCGACCCGCGTCTCGACGGTTCCAACCGCATGGAAGAGGGCCTGCAGCTCGCGCGACAGTTGCTCATAGATATCGGCTCGCTTGGCCTGCCCACTGCCACCGAATTTCTTGACCCGATCGTGCCGCAATACATTGCCGATCTCGTCAGCTGGGCTGCGATCGGCGCGCGAACCACAGAATCTCAGACGCATCGTGAAATGGCCTCCGGCCTCTCCATGCCGGTGGGCTTCAAGAACGGCACAGACGGATCCCTGCAGATCGCCGTGGATGCCATGCTGTCCGCGCGGTTGCCCCACACCTTTTTGGGCATTGACAGCGACGGACGCGCCGCCGTCATGCAAACCCGCGGTAACACCCATGGTCATCTCGTGATGCGCGGGGGCAGCAAACGCCCGAACTACGAACCGGAAGCCATCGCCGAAGCCATCGACCGTTTGCACAAAGCCAGCCTGCCCGAACATGTGCTCGTGGATTGTTCCCACGCAAACAGTGGAAAAAAGCATGAGCGACAGGAAGCGGTCCTCGAAGCGATCCTCGCACAGCGGGCGGCAGGACAGAGCGCTATCATCGGGGCAATGCTGGAGAGCAACCTGCATGAGGGCTCGCAGAACGTCGTGAACGGCCGGGAAGGATTACGCTACGGCGTGTCCATCACAGACGAATGCATCGGCTGGGACACCACCGAACGGCTGATTGCCCGTGCTGCCCGGACGACACCCGCTCCCCTCGCGGCAGCTTGAGGCCGGGTACCCACGCAGCCTCGCGGCGCGTACCAACTTCACAATGTCCGCGAAGTCCAGCTCCCGGCGCTCCCGTCCCGCGCGCCCCGCGGACATCATTTCGGTGCGTGGCGCCCAACAGAATAACCTCAAGGATATCGATATCGACCTGCCGCTAGGGCGGCTGATCGTCGTCACGGGACCGAGCGGCAGCGGAAAATCGAGTTTCGCCTTCGATACCATCTACGCAGAAGGCCAAAGACGGTATGTCGAAACCTTCAGCCCGTACACACGGCAATTTCTTGACCGGATGGACAAGCCGCACGTCGGCGAAATACTCGGCATCCCTCCCGCCATTGCGCTCGAACAACGCAATTCGGTGCGCACTGCGAGATCGACAGTAGGGACCATCACCGAGATCAACGACTATCTGAAGCTGCTTTTGCCGCACATTGCGCGCGGATTCTGTCCGGATTGCAACCGCGAGATCCGCCCGGAAACTGCAGCCTCGATTGTTGCTCACGCTATGGACGCGCTTTGCAGGCAATCGGTGCTCGTCACGTTTCGCGTGGAGACACCCCCGCGAGCCAACGCCGCCGAGTTCTTCGCTTTTCTGCAACAGCAGGGCTACCTCAGGGTGTTGACCGCAGGGCGCGTGGCGCGGACAGACGAAAAACCACCAGCCAACGCGCTCACTGATCTTCGCGTCATCCAGGATCGCATTGTGCTGGACGCAGTAAACGCGGAGTTGCGCGCGCGCTTTGCCGAGGCCATCGAGGCCGCCCTACGTTTCGGCAAGGGGCGCCTCGCTCTCATTGAGTTCGAAGATGGCAAAGCCGGTGCAGCGCATCCCTACTCGACCGGTTGGCATTGTGCGCATTGCGACCGCGACATCCGTCCACCGGGGCCGGCTCTGTTCAGTTTCAACAATCCACTCGGTGCATGTCCGGAATGCCGTGGGTTTGGACGCACGCTCGGTCTCGACCTCGACAAAGCGCTCCCAAACCGCAGCCTGTCCATCCGTGATGGTGTCGTCAAAGCCTTCGGCGGCGCACAGTATCGCGAGTGCCAGCGCGACCTTCTGCGAGCCGCCCGTCGCGCTGAAATTGCAGTGGATATCCCATTTAACGAACTCCCACGGCGCGACCGCGAATGGGTGCTTTACGGAGAAGGTGGTCCCGACGCCGACAGCGAAGAGCTGTGGAAGGAGGGCATGTGGTACGGAGTTAAAGGATTCTTCGACTGGCTGGAGAAAAAAACGTACAAGATGCACGTCCGCGTGTTCCTCAGCCGTTATCGGAGCGCCGCCGAATGCCCCGCGTGCAAAGGAGGACGTTACCAGCCGGAAACGTTGCGCTACCGAGTCTTCGACTCGGCCAATGGCGACGGGCGCACACTCCCCGAACTCATGGGTATTCCTGCTGAACGATTGCTTCCACTCTTTGCATCGCTGAAGCTGCCGTCTGGTGATTCGCGCGCGGCCCTTCTCCGCGACCAGATCACGGCACGGCTGGGTTACCTTGTGGAGGTCGGCCTTGGCTATGTGACTCCCGACCGCACGACCCGCACGTTATCGGGCGGCGAAGTACAGCGCGTGAACCTCACGTCATGCCTTGGGGCGGCGCTCGTCAACACGCTGTTCGTTCTCGACGAGCCGACCATCGGACTTCATCCGCGCGATACCAGCCGCCTTGTGCGCACCATGGAGACGCTGCGCGACCGTGGCAATACACTGCTCGTGGTCGAACACGAGGAAGCGGTTATTCGCACTGCGGATTATCTCGTAGACATTGGCCCCGGACGCGGAGAGGACGGGGGCCACGTAGTGTACGCCGGACCGGTTGAAGGTGCATTGCACACGCAGGGATCGCTGACTGCCGATTATCTTGCGGGGCGCAAAGTCGTCCCCGTACCGGAGACGCGACGTTGCCCCGGAGCCGGGTGGATTACAGTTACGGGTGCCACGGCAAACAACCTCCGGGATCTCGACGCGTGCTTCCCCATTGGGCTGTTCACCTGCGTGACCGGGGTCTCTGGCTCTGGAAAATCCACGTTGGTTCATGACGTGTTGCACCGGAACCTCGCCCGCCTGCGCGGGGAACCGCTCGACGAACCACCCGGCCCATGCCGAAGTATCGCAGGTCACGAGGCGTTACGTGCGGTGGTGATGGTGGATCAATCGCCGCTTTCGCGTACGCCGCGTTCCACTCCGGCTCTGTACACCGGCGTTTTCGAAGCCATACGCGACTTGTTCGCCGCACAGGACGATGCCGTGGCCGCGGGGTTTAAACCCGGCGATTTTTCATTCAACTCGGGGAACGGCCGCTGCGACCGTTGCGGCGGTGCCGGCTTTGAAAAGGTGGAGATGCAGTTCCTCAGCGACGTTCAGGTTCGCTGCCCGGATTGCGACGGAAAGCGCTTTCTGCCTTCCCTGCTGAAGGTTCGGCTCGATGGTTTTTCCATACATGATGTACTCGAAATGCCAGTCACCAGGGCCATGGACTTCTTTCATGGCAAACCGAGGGAGAACGCCATCCTCGGGCCCCTTCGCCTTCTCGATGATGCGGGACTCGGATATCTGCGTCTCGGTCAGCCCCTGAACACGCTCAGCGGCGGCGAGTCGCAGCGCCTGAAGCTCGTGGGACATCTTGCTGGCCGCACTCAGGGGGAGGGACGCGACCTGCTCATTTTCGATGAGCCAACAACGGGGCTTCATTTCGACGATGTCGCGCGGTTGCTGCGTGTATTTCACCAACTCGCACACGAAGGACACACTCTGATCGTGATCGAACATAACATCGACGTGATCAAAAGTGCTGACCGCGTTATCGATCTCGGTCCCGAAGCCGGGGATCAAGGCGGAGAACTCATTGCGGAAGGCACACCCGAGGAGGTTGCCGAACATCCTCGCTCCCACACCGCACGCTGGTTGCGCGCAGCACTGCGCGGCGGAGAGGCCAAAGAGACGGAGTCGTGCCCAGCCCGCTTTGGCGGGGAATATGCTTTGCGCGCCGCGGAAGAGACCGCGGCATATCGCACGGTGCCGTCGGGCGACGGCCGATCGCGCCAGATCACAGTGCACGGCGCGCGCGAGCACAACCTGAAGAACATCGACGTGGTTGTTCCCCGCGAGAAACTGGTCGTGGTCACCGGCCTAAGCGGTTCGGGAAAGTCTACCCTCGCCTTCGATATCCTTTTTGCCGAGGGACAGCGCCGCTTTCTCGACAGCATGTCACCCTACGCCCGGCAATTCGTTGAGCAGATGGAGAAGCCGGATGTTGACCTCGTGGCAGGGCTTCCTCCAAGCGTGGCGATCGAACAACGCGTCACACAGGGTGGTGGCAAATCCACGGTGGCCACGGTCACGGAAGTCTACCATTTCCTGCGGCTCCTGTTCTCGAAACTTGGGACGCAGCACTGCCCACAATGCGCTGTGCCCGTAAGGAAACAGAGCCTCGCGGCGATCGTAACGCAGCTTGAACTCGTGGCGGGCAAAGGCCGGGTGCGCGTACTCGCGCCCTTGGTTAAGGCGCGCAAAGGATTCCATACCGATCTCGCGGCATGGGCGCAACGTCAGGGCTTCGAGACGATGCTTGTCGACGGGATGCTGAAACCCGTTCATGGCTTCGAGCGGCTGGAACGCTTCCGAGAGCACACCATCGACGTTGTGGTCGGTGAAATCTCTTCGCGCACCCTCGCCCGGGCCCGCGACGTTGCCGCCCGCGCCCTCAAGATCGGCAAGGGCACAGCCAAACTTCTCGATTCACGCAACCGTCTCTCCGTTTTAAGTACGGAGATGGCGTGCCCCGAATGCGGAACCGCATTCGAGGAGCTCGATCCGCGTCTGTTCTCATTCAATTCCCCCCACGGTTGGTGCACACATTGCCACGGCTTCGGCGAAATCTGGGACTGGCCTGAGGGCGGCAGTGGCAACGACAACTCCTCCATCCTCGAGCGTGAACTGCACGAAGAACGCGCCCGGGACTGGGTCGGCGATGACGATGCTCGCGAATGTCCTGTTTGCCGCGGAGCGCGCCTGAACGAAACTGCGCTCGCCGTGCGGCTGCGCGGTGAAACCATCGCGGATTATGTGCGCTGCCCTGTTTCCGTTGCGCTTGCCAAAGTACGGAAGTTGACCTTCAAGGGCCGCGACGCGCACATCGCCCGGGATATTCTGCCTGAGATTGCACAACGCCTTGCTTTCATGGGTGAGGTCGGTCTTGATTATCTTTGCCTCGATCGATCAGCTCGCACACTCAGCGGCGGTGAATCCCAAAGGATCCGTCTGGCGGCCCAGCTGGGATCCAACCTGCGCGGCGTCCTCTATGTGTTGGACGAACCCACCATCGGCCTTCATCCGCGCGACAACAGACGCCTCATTGATTCGCTTTCCCGACTTCGCGACAAGGGCAATTCTCTCGTCATTGTCGAGCATGACGAAGAAACCATCCAACGCGCCGATTATGTGCTGGATCTCGGCCCTGGCGCCGGAGGTGAAGGCGGCGAAGTCGTCTCCGCCGGTGTTCCGGCCGTCATCCGCCGCGACAAGAACTCGGTGACCGGCCGCTGGCTGCGCAAGCCGTTGTGTCATCCCATGCGGGGCACCCGCCGCAGTCTGGTCGATGCGCCCGGCTGGTTCGAGGTGTGCGGAGCAGCCGCAAACAATCTCCGCGGCATGGATGTCGGCATCCCAGTGGGGCGTCTCACGGTCATCGTCGGCATCTCAGGTGCCGGAAAAAGCTCCTTGATGCGGGGCGTCATCGCCCCTGCGGTTCAGCACGCTCTGAAGCGTGGCCCGAAGGCGCAACGCTCCCAGCCGTGGACATCTGTCGCGGGCGCAGGCCAGTTTGAGGGCGTTCTCGAAGTTGATCAATCGCCCATTGGCAAAACGTCCCGTTCTACTCCCGCAACTTACATCAAGGTTTTCGACGACATCCGGGCCCTGTACGCACAATTGCCCGTCTCGCGGATGCGCGGCTACACCGCAAGCCGCTTCTCGTTCAACACAGGCAGCGGACGCTGCCAGGCATGCGAAGGCCACGGGACAATCAAGCTCGAAATGAACTTTCTCCCTCCATCATATATGCCTTGCGAAGAATGCGGAGGCCGCCGGTTCAATAAGCAGACTCTTGAGGCACTTTATGACGGGCGGAGTATCGGTGACGTCATGGACATGACGGTCGCGCAGGCGCATGCGTTTTTCTCCGCGCAACCCCGCATCGCGCGCATCCTGCAACTTCTCTGCGACACGGGCCTCGGTTATCTGCGCCTCGGGCAACCCAGTCCCACACTGAGTGGCGGTGAGGCGCAGCGCATCAAACTCGTCAGCGAACTTGCGCGCGGAGCCGGACGTTCCGAACGCTCGGTGCTACGCCGCGGGCGCCCCACGAAATCCATGCTTTATCTCCTGGAAGAACCTACCATCGGTCTCCATATGGCGGACGTCGAAAGGCTCTTGCACGTACTCCATCGGCTTGTCGATGAAGGTGGCACTGTCATTGTGATCGAACACAATCCGGCTGTCATGGCCGAAGCGGATTATATTGTCGAGATCGGGCCTGAAGCCGGAGACGCGGGAGGTCGCATCGTTGCCAGCGGTCCTCCGGAGACTATTGTGAAAAGCCGAACCAGTCGCACAGCTCCGTTCCTCAGAGAAACTCTGGCACCCGTCGCAGATTCCAGACCGCGAAAAGCGGCAGCAGGCGCCCGATAACGTCGTGTCGCCAGCCGTTTGCACTCCTTGCGAGCCTGCTCTTGCGCCGCGTCTGTCTCGTAACGGTCTCGCCTTGATCAGGATGCATTCTCCCTCATAATTGTCATGATGAGTGTTTCTTCGGCGTTCTCCCTCCCAGCCCTTTCCGAACAAGGCGTCACAACAGCAGTCGTCCGCGACATTGT
This sequence comes from uncultured Chthoniobacterales bacterium, assembly GCA_964652295.1. Lineage (GTDB taxonomy): Bacteria > Verrucomicrobiota > Verrucomicrobiia > Chthoniobacterales > CALDSX01 > CAZZCL01. The sequence continues at coordinate 53,746 of CAZZCL010000002.1, read as the reverse complement.
CGGTGAATTGCCGACGCCGCCCCCTACGCGCATTGGCATCGTAGGCTGCGGTGTGCGCATCCATTTCCCATGGGAAAAAGCCTGCGCACGCACACGAGCTGCTGCTGCCGCCATGCGCACTGCGTTGCACGGCGAGCCGTTCGAGATCGTCGAAGCTCCTGAAGCGTTTGAAGATCCGCACGCTCTCATGGCAACCGTCGAACATTGGAAAAGCGAGGGGCTTGACGGACTGGTGTTCTTTCATGCCGCTTATACGGCCGGCGAAATCGGTTCACATTTCGGACGATGGCTCGCGGATCACAATCTGCCGGTACTCAGCTGGTCGCATCCCGACACGCACACCCACGCCAGCAACGAAGCCAACAGTCTCTGCTGCCAGAATTTTTTACTGCAAATGTGGACGCGCCTTCGAGCGCCGTACGCATGGGTGCACGACATGGAGGACGGCCTCGCTGGACAACAGGTTTTCGCCCGCTTCGCCCGCAGCGTCCGTGCGCGGGCACGCCTGCTTCATGGGCGCGTCCTCCATGCCGGTGGTTCCCGCGTCACCGCTTTTTACGACGGGGAAACCGATGAACTCGCTGTTATGCGCCGGTTCGGACTACAGTTCGACCGTGTCGATCTGGAAGCCGTATACAGACACTCGCTCAAATTCGAGGAAACCACCCTGCGTCGCGTGCGCGACGCCATTGTGAGCAACCCACGCTGTGCGGGGGTCGATCTCCCCGATGCTCAGATCCTTCAGACGTTGCGTTTCGGGCTCGCCATTCTCGATCTTGCCCGCGAGCGTGATTACATCGGGTGCACCGTGAAAAGCTGGCCCGAGCTTTTTGAATGCTACGGCTGCGCAATCGATGGAGCAGTGTCCATGCTTAACGATTACGGCTTTTGCACGGCTGAAGAGGGGGAAATGAATGGACTTATTTCCTCGCTCTCGCTGCATCTGCTGTCCGAAGGACGCGCAGTACCCACCATGATGGATCTTTCCGCGCTCGACACCACCGCAAACACCATCGGTATCTGGCATTGCGGTGCCTGCCCCACGCGCATACTAAAACGCGGCGCACAATATCGCGCGACCAAACATTCCATTCTCGAGAACGGCGATCCGGAAACCGCCGTAGGGCTGATGCTGGAATTTCCTCTGGAGACCGGACCAGCCACAGTCGTCCGTTATCAGTCCCCGGATGCCGCGCGGATGCTGGCGTTCGAAGGTGCGCTCGTCGACTCTCCCATGCCGTTCCGGGGAGCCTGGTGCGAGATGCGTCCGCAACGGCCCGGCAACGCAGGACAGATCATGGGCACGATCCTCGATGCAGGACTCGACCATCACTGGAGCCTTGGTTACGGGCATTGGCTTGAGGATTTGCAGATGCTCAATCATTGGCTGGGCGTCGCCGAGATCCCCGTCCGTCCCTCCGGCTCCTGCCATGGCCTCGGCGGGCGGCCTGGCCATTGACCGGCGCCCGCGCCCGCATCTCTACTGTGCCCGGCGTGCGTTACGCTACTAATGACAACTGTGGCCCGCGTCGCTTCGCTGCCGGAAATCCATAGTATCCGGATCGCGCTCGGCGCCGCGGGCATCGAGGTGTTCGTGCCGGATGAAACGGGCGTCTTCATCCTGCCATCGCTCTTTTTCGCAGACCGCAACGCCATCCGCATCCAGGTGCGCGACGAGGACGCCGAACGCGCGCGGGAAATCCTGGAGAGCGGCCCGCTCCATCCCGATCCCAACGATGCCGGTTTGGAGCCAGCGGAGGATTGAGCGGTTGCCACTCCGGAGTTGCTGATCGACCGTGCGGAATCATGGGCGCACCGGCTCTTCCAGGAAAATACCGCCGCAGGCTCCCTGCCATCGGAGCCGCGGCGCTGCTTCTTGCAGCCGCCCCCCTGCCTGCGCCCGCTCAGGAAACTGTTACATTCGATCTGCGCACGGGCATGCCTCTGAACTTCCGTGATTTCGGCGGGCCCAACATCGAAATCATGCTGTTGCGTTCCGACACGTCCCGCGTGGATTACATTCTGCTCGACTACGAAACGCTAATTCCCAGAGCGCGCGTACCACAGCACACATTGCGTTTTTACCCAGACCATGTTCAGGCGATCCCTACATCGGGTGTCGCTTATGTGCCGACGATCTCCAGCCTTTCGGCGAATAAAAAGGACGGCTTTCGGCTTGACGGCACACTGCAAACGGTGGTCCCCCTGTATTCCACGCCCGGCGGAGAGTTTTCCGTTTACTGGCACGACACACTTGCTGCCCGACAGAACCATCTGCGGTTGCTTGTGGCAGCAGGCGCTCCTGCCGGGCAGAACCACGAGTAATCCATGGCACCAGCCCTCCCGTGAGCAGCGGAAATGGTGCAGCAAACGTCTTCGTTATGACGCCGCGCTCCGGGGATCTAATGCTCCGCGGCGAACACAACAGCCAGCCATTGAGCGGTGAGATCGCTCAGTGTACCGTTCCAATCGTTCAACCGTTGAAGCACAAACGCGCGAACCGTTTCCTGTCGCGGTGCATCGAGATATTCCACCGGCGATTTGCCGTCGACACGCGCGAGCAGAAGCATCAGTAGCAACCGGGCTGTTCTTCGGTCCAGATTGCTGTCATTGACGGCCCGCGCAAAGTAGGCGGTGCGCGCGGTATCAATGGCGTCGCCCAAGCCAACATTTCGGGGCGCATGATACAACGCCTTCAGATGTAAATGATTGAGCAAAAATGCAAGGTCGAATGCCGGATCGCCGCACCACGCGGTTTCACAATCGAGCACAACAAAGCGTTGTTCAGAGACCAGCATGTTCTTCGGGCTGTAATCGCCGTGCACAAGACAGATGCGCGAGCTTGCAAGGCGCCCGGCCTCTTCTTCAATGGCCTCGGCGACAGCAGGATGCCGCGTGGCAGTTGTCATAAGGTAGGGATCCAGACGCAACTGGCGGAACAGCGGCAGCGTGTCGAAGCGCTCACGAATGGACTCGTTATCACGCGTTGCGGCATGAATTGCACCGAGGATCTCCCCGGCTTTACGCGCATCGGCAGGGTGCACGGCACCGTGCAACATGCGCGTCTTCCAGTTTTCGAATCCGTCGCCCAAGTATTCCATCGCAATGTACGGCGCGGTCTCGCTCTGCGAGAGCAGGCGCGGGACTGCATCGGGAACAATGGTGCCGACCGCCTCGAGGTAGCGATATTCAAACTTCAACCGCCCCGGATCGGCGCGCCAGTCGTCTTTGACGCGCAGTTTCTCGACGCTCCGCTTCACGACAAAGGAGCGATGTCCATCCTGTTCAACCAGCCAGACATCGCTGGAAACACCGCCACCGAACGGGGTCAACGAAGCGGGGCCGCGATGCACAAGGCCGTCCGTTCGCAAACGCTCCTCAAGTTCTTCGGTTGTCATGGCCGATTGTGATCATCCTGGGATTTCCGGACTGAACCTCCCGCCTGCTGCGCCTTACCTATGAGGAGGCGTTCGACAGCATCAACATCCCCGGGAGTGTCCACGCCAGGACCGCTGTGGCGGATTCGCAAAACACGGATCCGCGCACCAAGATGCAACGCGCGCAGTTGTTCAAGGCGTTCTGCGCGCTCAAGCGCCGTCGGGCGCGTCTGAACCAGCTTCAAAAGAAACCTGCGGCGATACGCATAGATCCCGACGTGACGCAGCCGCAGCGGTGGCGCATCGTTGACGTCGCCACGTTGAAACGGAATTGCGCATCGGGAGAAGTACAGCGCATCGCCAGCCGCATCGCACACAACCTTCACTTTATTTGGGTCGCCCACGTCCTCGTCCGGAGCAAACGCAACGGCAAGGGTGGCCATATCGAGGCGTGGATGGTGCCGCATCTCTGCGCAAAGCCGTTCGATTGCACGCGGATCGATAAGCGGTTCGTCGCCCTGGACATTAATCACGATCCCCACCCCCGGAAGGCTTGCCGCCACGCTCGCCACACGGTCCGTACCACTCGGCAGGGCGGAAGGCGTTAGCGCGACATCCGCCCCGAAATGGAATGCACACTCGGCCACGCGCATATCGTCCGCTGCCACGATAACATGGCTCAACCCGCGAACTTTGAGACAGCGTTCGTAAACATGTTGAACGAGCGGCTTCCCGGCAATGCGATGCAACACTTTGCCGGGAAAGCGGGTGGACGCATACCGCGCAGGAATGATCACAGCGCAACGACTCATGGGTCAGCGTCATAATGGAGAGCGGTTGTCTAATGGCAAGCAAAGCCTGGAAGGTTCATGCGCCACCTCTTTGAGGGCTGGTGCCGGAAAGAATCCACTCGATGGCTGTGGCGACGTCATCCGCCACATGTTCGGCGGCCGTGCCATCTTCATGCTGAAGACCGTAGCCGGTTCTCACAAGAATTGAACGCGCACCGGCTGCATGCCCGGCCATGACGTCGATTTCCTTGTCGCCAATCATCCAGCTGCGCCCAATGTCGAGGGCAAGCGCAGCCGCAGCATCCAGCAACATGCCTGGGGCCGGCTTGCGACGTTGGCTCGGCGTAGCAGGCGATTCCGGAGAAAACTCCGCTCCATCGATCGCATCCTGGCCACCCAGCTGGCGAAGGAATTCTGCATGCACCCGAAAGTAATCTTCCTCTGTGTACAAACCGCGCCCGATTCCACTTTGGTTCGTGATCACCACCACCTTGTATCCAGCAGCGCGCGCACGCCGCAGCGCAGCGGCAACGCCGGGCAACACCTGCACATCGGCGGGATCGCAACAATAATGCGCGTCGCGGATGAGCGTTCCGTCACGGTCAAGAAACAGGGCAGGGTTCAAAGAGCGTCCGCCGCCTCCACGAGTTCCTGTGCGGCCACAGTTGCAGTGCCAACCTTGCCCACGACGACGCCGCTGGCCAGGTTGGCCAGGCGCATCGCTTCAGCGGGTTCTGCTCCGGCAGCCAGCGCAAGCGTCATCGCCGAGATCGCCGTGTCTCCCGCTCCGGAAACGTCGAAAACCTGCCGCGCGACGCCTGCACTGAAGGCGGGCTCACCACCGTGCTCGAAGAGGGCCATCCCATGTTCCCCAAGCGTAATCAAAATCATGCGGGCATCCCAGCGCGAAAGCAGCACATCGCCCACTTCACGCAGCGCCGCATCCTGCGCCGGATCGGAAGTCGGTTCAGCGTCGTGACGTCCCGCAGCCGCAAACGCTTCGGAGCGATTGGGTTTCACGCAATGGACCCCACGCCAAACTATGGACGAACGCGGGCTCGGATCGACGCAAACGATCCGCCCATGCGCAGCCGCCGCCTCAAGCACTGCATCGGCGAATTCCCCATCAAGAAACCCCTTGGCATAATCCTCGATAACCACGGCATCGACGGAGTCGATGATGGTGCGGGCAGCATCCAACGCCCTGGCTTTCGCCGCAGCTCCCAGACCACTCACGCGTTCGCGATCCACACGCACCACCTGCTGGCTCCGCGCAATCACCCGCGTTTTTACAGTGGTCAGCGCGGCGGAATCGCGGATCACACCGCTCGTACCTATGCCGGACCGCACAAGGAGCTCCTGAAGCTCGCTACCGGCGCGGTCGTCGCCCACGCATCCCAACACTTCGGCATGGCTTCCGAGATCGCGCAGATTTCGAGCGACATTGGCTGCGCCGCCTGGATAACTCGATTCTTCGGTGACTTCGACAACGGGCACAGGTGCTTCAGGCGAAATCCTACCTACCCGTCCCCAGATAAAGCGATCAAGCATCAGATCGCCCACGACGAGGATGCGTAATGCACCGAACCTTTCGCACAGATCGCGCACGCGCCCGGCAGTGAGACGATAAGAGTCTATTGGGACACCCTCCATGAACGCGAAGGTGTCATGCCGCAGCGACGGCTCGAAAGCAACATGAAGTTGACGATTGAACGAGTTTGCAGTGCCAAGTCTGTGCCGAATCAAATCCTGCGCCCAAGCGCAAGCAACGCCAGCGCCGCACACGCCGAAACCCATGCCGCTGAAACGGCTGCGGGGAATACTGCTGCATCGGCGCGCAGGTAGACCTCTGCACGTTGCATCCCGACATCGCGCCTCTCTTCGATCGTGTCGCGATACACACGGTTGTATTCCAGCACGCGTGCGAGCGTTTCCTTCGCTACATCGCTGCCAAACCCGCGCAGGGACGTCTTAACAACCTTTTCATGCTGACCTGCAATTTCCGGGTTGGTGACGAGGTTTTGCCAGGCGATATTATGGCGCGCAGCCTCGTCGAACTGCTCGCTGCCACCCTCCCACTCAACCTTTTCCTTGCGCCCGGAAAGATATTGTGGCTGCCGCGTGGTGTTGGTGAGGAGCGGTCGCGCATGGCCATACACGCTGGCAATATCCATCAACCGTTGCGCTGCGAAGCTGGGCACAACCTGCGCAACGACGCGGACCGAAGGCGTCATCTCGGGATATGTCACGACGAAACCTCCAAACAAGATCTGTGGGATCAACACGAGTGGCACCCACATGACCGCCTGTGTCGTGGTTTGGACGAGCGAAGATATGGCGAGCCCCATGGCAACGCCGACAAAAGCCGCGGCCATGGCCGCGGCCAGGCGCAGCCCGGCCGCGGCAGCCACCACAGCGCGCGGCCCAACTGGCGAATCGTCATCCAGCGAAGCGCCGGCATCGAGAAGGAGAGCTGCAGATTGCCACAGACCCAGATCCCATGGTTCTTCATCAGGCCCAAGGCCGCTCATGACCATAAACGTCATCTTGAAATCGTGCGCCGACACGCCGCCGTGCCAGACCGGCGTCATAACTCCGATGGTCGCCAGTAACAGCAGCGCCTGCAACGCGGTTACGCCCGACAGAAACGCGAACTTCGAAGCCAGGTATGGAACGAGCCCAAGGCCCGACAGCCGCTCGCGCCGCAAAACCGGTAATTCCTTCACGATCTGTTGCGCGCCGTTACTGCACCCAAACCAGAGCACAGAGATGACGGCAAGAAACGTCCGCAACACGGCGTCGTCGGCGACCCATGCAGTCAGCGCACCGATAAGCAGCGGCTGTGCGAGTAGGAACGCCAGATTCAATCTGTCGGCGGCAAGGATGCGCGCCTGCCGTGAAACAAGAGTGGCAAGGGTGCGGACAGCCCCGGAGTTCGCGCGGGGCGCGGGCGCCATCCGCTCGGGTGGCGGAGCACTCCGGATGGCCGCATTTTCTCCGCCCAACGGAACACCGTGGCTGGCCGATGCCGGTGCGCCCAACGATGCCGCTGCTCCAGACCCGCCAACGTCGGTGTTTGGGTCCAAATCAGCCGTTTCCTCGGCGGCAAGATAAACGTCATCGATTGTTTGCACCCCGAACCGATCCGTCAGCCCCGTCGGATCGCCGGTATATGCGACCGTTCCCCGGACAATAAAAGCGAGTTGATCGAACAGATAGGCGCGCCCGAGCACGTGCGTGGAAGCGATGACAGTGCAATCCTTTTCCGCGAGCCGCCTCAGCACTTTCATCAACGCGTACTCGGTCGCGGGGTCAAGTCCCGAAGAGGGTTCATCGAGGAAGAGCACTGCCGGTTTTCCCAACAATTCGACAGCGATGCTGACGCGCTTGCGCTGGCCGCCGGACAGGCTGGAGATCCGCTGATCCCAACGGTCCTCAAG
>CAZZCL010000002.1:0-46128 GCA_964652295.1 uncultured Chthoniobacterales bacterium | reverse complement strand
GGCCGCACGCGCCACGGCACGCAGGGCACTTCGCGGCACGGACCGGTCGAACCGAAGCAACGCGCTGTACTCCAACGCTTCCCCGATGCGAAGTTCGCCGTGCACAATATCCTCCTGCGGCACATAACCCAAGGTGATGCCGTCAGCCGCGCTTGCACCTGGCGGCTCCCCGTTGATCGCCACCTTTCCCTCTGAGAGTGCTGTGAGCCCCGAGAGCGCATTCAACAGCGTCGATTTCCCATGCCCACTCCCCCCGAGAATGCCCGCAAATGTGCAGGGCGCCACAGACAGGGTTGCGCCTCTCAGCACCCGTCGCGTGCCGTAGCAGACACCTGCGTTCTCCGCTTCGACACGGGCACCGACAAAAGGATCTGTCAGACGGATGGACGAACTCCAGTATTGAAATGTGTACGGCCCAATCTGCAGACGGTCTCCAACCACAAGGCCTTGCTCCCCGCCAAACGGGCGATTATTGAGCAGCGTCCCTGCACGGCTTTCGTCAATCGCGACGCAGTCAGTCTCTGAGACGCGCAAGCGGAGGTGCGTGCGCGAAATGAGTGGTGCCTCCGCATCCAGCCGCACAAGGTGCGCTTCCTCACTGCCGGTATCTCGTCCAAAAACCAGTTCCACAGGTGAACGCGCAGCTATGGGAATGCAGCGGGCGGGTCCGCCCTGAAAAATCGGATCGGCGGGAAACACCGTCGCGCGGATCGCAACAGATCCCAGCTGCAAAACGTCGCCGTGCTGCAGTGGTGCCGTTACGGCAAGATCCACGCCGTTCAGCCGGACTTCGCCTTCCCGCGCACCGCGGCCCATGGCAACATCCCATGATCCCAAGGCAGGATTCCACGAAATCCGTACCGCTTCCTCGGGAGCCGTATCGAAGTGAAGCCAGTCGCCTGCGCCGGAGCCAAGCGTGATGGTGTCACGAGGGAGATCGACGGACCCAACTTCCCCGCCTGATTGAAAAAACCGCAACCGCCCTGTCATGAAAGCGTCTGCGCCAATGGCCGTTGCATGAGATGCGATTTCAGGGTTCGACCTGCGGAACGTTGCCGGAGTTGACTGCCGCAGGAGGACTTCCTGCGGACGGGTTCGATCCGCTGGTACGCGAGACCGGTTCGGCAGGCCGGGGGCCGGGAGCATCGGCGCTGCTTAACGTCTCTTCCTCGAGCGAAGGCCCACCTTCGAGCGGAACGGTCGGGCGCGCGTTCTTATCCAACGGCCGCGTCACGCTTTCCAACACCGGCGGATCTGCTATATCAACCGAGGGCGGGACGCGCATGTCGAGCAGCTTTGGACTGTGGTCCGGCTCTGTCATCGGCGTATCAAGGGAGAACGCGGGTCGCGAGGAATCCATTGGCTTGCTCAAACTCAGGCCGGGATCCGGTTCGCCAAGCTCGTGAAGCGGCTTAATCGTGGCCACGCCGGGCGCGCTGCCCATTACACCTGCAGGCAGCTGCGATGGGTTCATAGCCCGGAGTTCTCCTTCCAATCGTTCGAGTTGCAGCTTCAACTCCGCGGCGCGCTCCAGCTTTTCTGCGCGCTGTGCTTCGCCTGTCTCGGCAGCAATCTCGCGGGTCAGTGAGTCGTGTTCAGAGCGCAGAGTTTCGATGCGCTCGAGAATGGTGGGCGATCCGCTTGCGGCAGATCCCGAACCTGCAGACGAGCCGCTCTCCAATGTGCCGATCGTTGCTCCCTCCGTTTCCGCAGCACCGCCCTGGGCCAATCCAGGGAGCGCCACGCCCATATAAAAACCCGCAACAGCCACCCAAACAATGCGCAGCCCCTTATCATTCGGCCATGGAAATGTGTTCCTGTTGCCTTGCGGGGCTCGGGACCCCGACGAGGTTGATGATGTGTCCATATAAATATGAAGATGTGAATCTGCTGCTCATCGCAAATGATGCTTGCAGCGATCAAAAGTGAACGATAAACAGCCAGACAATGAAAGGTTTTTCTGCCTCACACCACGCTCATCCTGGCATGCTTGTATTCGCCCTATTCGCCCTGTTCGCCCTTGGACCGGACAGGGTTATGGCCCAGCCGACAGCACAGGATCCGGCTGCCGATGCCGAAACGCAGTCGCCGGGCGATGACGGTCCCAAGACGGTCCCAGCGCTCAGCGAGATGAGGCAAAATGTCAAAACCGGTGAAACGCCCTACCCCAGCCCGTTTGATGCGTTCATGGCGCTCGACCTGTTGAGCAAGGAGAATCCGGTGGATTGGGCTTCCATTCTCGCAGAAAGCGACATCGCCGCGAGCCCGGATGCTGCCCGCGACGCCGTTGCCGCATCGCTTATGCTGGGGGTTAAAATTTCCGACGGTCTGATTGCCATCAAGGCTCGGGATGTGGAGGCGCTAAACGATATCTCCACCGTGATCGAAGATCTGGCCATCAAGCTGGGTGTCGATCCGGCCATTCTTGAGCGGGCGGAGAAGGTCCGCGAGATGGCGACTGCCGGCGATTGGCTGGCCGTTTTTCTTGAACTTGGCTTCCTTCAGGAGAACATCATCGAAGCTCTCAACAAGGAAGAGCGCAAAGATCAACGCGCGCTGATCCTCGCGGCTGGTTGGGTGCGCGGGGCCGACCATGCCGCACGGGCCATCTCAAGCCGGTACTCGCCACAAGCGTCAAATATTCTTCGCGAACCCGTACTGATCGCCGAGCTGCTGAAAGATCTTGGAGCTATTTCCGAGTCGGCCCGCAATGATGGGACCGTCCGGAAATTCCTCGAAGCGCTGCCGGAGCTTCGCGATCTGTGCGACATCCCCCAGACGGGGCAGCTTACAGCTGAACAAGTTGCCCGTATCGGCCAGGTCGCGAGCGCGCTTTCCAACGCCGCAGCCGGTGCACCGGTGCCCGCCGCGCAGTAAAAGCGCCCTGACCCGCCGACCCCCCGCCCTTACCGCGCTCTTTTTCGGTTGCCAGATACAGCGCTTCTTCGCTAATTAGAACATTTTTAAATCCTACGTATTCGATGCGCACAACTTTTTCCCTCCGTCCCACGACTTTGTTTCTTGCCGCTGTGCTCGCTGCCGGTCTGCCTTTCGAGTTTGCGCGGGCCGATATCAAAGATGCGCGAGACCGTTCTTATCTCATCGCGCTAAGCAGCAAGCGTCGCGGTTACAACGTTTCCCCCACCGGCATTTCGGGTCATTTATTCGCCGGGGAATACTTTAATGTCCGTGTCACGATCAAAAAAGGCATCGATTACTCCATCCTTGTCGGGGGCGATTACGAAGCTAAAGACATCGACCTCTACGTTTTTGACGAGGAAGGCAACGAGTGGAAGCACGACAATCGGCCCGAGAAAGATGCCGGTGTGGAAAACACGGCGGCTTACAATGGATATCTCGACGTCTATATACACATGCGGCGTGCCACCGGTCTCGCCAGCTTCTCGGTCCTTGCCGGTCGTCGCATCTAAGGCACACTTTTTTCACTTTTCGCAAACACATCACACATCACCCATGAAACTTCGCAGAATCCTTCCCGTGTTCGTCGCAATCCCCGCTCTCATACTGAGCGGTTGCACCGCCAACGACCAGTTCAACACTGTTGCACAAGGCACAGGCGCTGGAGCCGCGGTCGGTGCCGGTCTCGGAGCCCTGTTCGGTTCGCTCAGTGGCGATGCAGGGCGCGGGGCGCTTATCGGAGCCAGCATCGGTGCGCTTGCCGGCACCGCCTTTGGAGCGCATGTCGCAGGCAAAAAAGCGCAATACGCAAGCACCGAAGCCTATCTGAACGCGTGCATCGCTTCGGCGCGCCAGGTCAATCAAGACGCTTACGCGTACAACCAGAAACTTTCGAACAGGATTGCCGCGCTGGAACGCGAAATCCGCATCGCTGTAGGCACCGGGGATCGAGCAACAATGCGCTCCAAACGTTCCGAAGTGGTCTCCCTGCAGCGCGAGGCACAGGCAAAGTTGAAAACTGTCGACAAGGAAATCACCATCCAACGCAAAGTCATCACGGCGGAAGCCGGTGCATCCAATGTATCATCCCTCCGTTCAGAAGTGGCCAGCCTTGAAAGCACGCGCGCTCGCACCAACGGTAATATCGAGCGTCTCGCCGCTTTGAACAATCAACTCGATATCTGACATTCCTGCAGTTAACACCAGCGCCTCCCAAAGCATCCGGTAATCTCTCGCTCTGAACTGGCATTGCACGGCCAGCTATATTATGAAAATATCTCTCCTCCGTCCCATGGCAACCATCGCAGCCGTAGCGGGCTGCACCTTCCTCTCGGCTTGTGCGACGACCGGCGATCCGACTCAGGGCGGTTTGTTTGGCTGGTCCGAAACGCAGGCTCGATATCGCATCGCAGAACGCGAAGCCACCCTCAACTCTATTGAACAGGACACGGCCCAGCAGCGCTCGCGTGCGCAATATCTTGAAGGCCGCATCGATCAGGCCCAGCGCGACGCCGATTACGTTCGCTGAGCCTCGCGTCTCCCGGGGGAAATCTTCGTGGATCCTGAGAGGCAAGCTCTCACAAGCTGCGTGTGCAGGCGTTTTTCTATTGCTCGCCTGTCCGCACCAAAACCTGAGCGCCCAACAAAGCGAGCCCAGGAGGCAAGATCGCGCAGAGACAGCCACAGCCATCCTCCGGGAGGCTGCAGGCGCCATCGCCACACATGCCTTCCGGCCAGATCCCCCGTCCGAAATCGCGGCGACGGCATTGCGCGAACTGCTCTATCGCCTCGGCAAAGATGAAGCCCCGGCTGACACGCTGAAAAGTCTGCGTGCAGACGAGGCGCTGCACCAATTCGGAGAGCAAATCGCCTCCCTCGCTGAGGAGCACGGCACGGTCGGCGAACTGGCTGAACGCGCACTGGCGCTTTACGTTCGCGCTGTGGATGATTACGGCGCCTACATCGACAGCGCCACCCAAACCCTCGCATCGCGTCTGGATCCGGATTCCAGTGCCGGAGTGGGCATTAGTCTGAGCTGGCGTAGCGGAGAATTTTTTTGCCATCCCATACCGGGATCCCCAGCCGAGCGTGCGGGGATCGTCAAAGGCGACCGCCTCGTTACTGTGGATGGGCGCGACGTCGCACACACATCCTTGGTCGAGATTGGAGCACTGGCGCGCGGGGAACCGGGAACCCGGGTGGAACTGGGCATTTTGCGGGCGTACGGAAGGACGGAAACATTGACGCTGACAAGAGAGCGCCAAACAACGCCATGGGTGCTTGTCGAACGCGATCTGGGGGAGGCGATAGTACGGATCCGCCGGATCGAACAGGCCGCCGTCGAACAAATGAAAACGGCATTCGTTGAGGCGGCAAACCCCTCCCATACGGCGGTTACGCTGGATTTGCGGGGATGTCCGGGGGGGAATTTCGATGCGGCGATCTCTTTGGCAGCCTTGTTCCTCCCCGAGGGCGCACCGATCGGCAGCCTGATGGAGCGCGAGCGCCGACTCGATTATCACGCTGCGCCGGGCCCACGCGTCGATTTCAGCAAGCTGACAATCCTACAGGATGGCGGCACGGGCAGCGCCGCGGAACTGCTGATCGCGTGTCTGTTCGAAAATCTGGGACCGGGGCGCATTGTTACGCACAGCGAGCGGACATTCGGCAAAGCCGCCGTCATCGCATCCATTCCGCTTGCAACAGGAGGCCGTTTGCAGATCACATCGGGTATTTTGTATGCTCCCAGCGGGCGCACGTGGGAACGCGTGGGGCTTTTGCCCTCGCTGGGCAGCGGAGGTCGGATCTTCGCGGCAGATCACACTGCAGCCGTAGCGCCCATTGGCGTAAGGGACAGCGGCGATGCCGCGGCGCAACCGGATCCCCGGGAGCATCCTCCCGAAACGCCTGACCCCGATCCCGGAGTCATTGAGATCATCCCGATGGGCAAAGGGACGGGGCGTTTCTAGGATTGCAACGGTCAGCGGCAAGGCGCTGCGGCAGCGTCGATTTTCTCTTTCGTCGTCGGTTTCCTGATGGTAACTCAAATTCGCTTGCATTTCCCCTTTCCCCATATCGTTCCCTACGGGACTTTTGTCTGCCGCGCTCTTGTTGAACCGTGCGGTTGCGATGCACGCCCGTTCGTTCACGGGGAATACCCACCAGAGGAGGTTCCTGTTGCGACGGCTTAAAGCAAACACGCGCGGGCATTCCTTTAGCAAGACTGTCCCTACCTTGGACCCATCTTCCCCGTGCCGCAGTTTTCCGCTGTGGAAACGGGTTCTCGACACAACGCTTGTCATTGCGTTTTCGCCTGTGCTCGCCCCGCTGATGCTGGGTCTGACTGTATGGGTGCGTCTTGCATCACCCGGCCCGGTCCTGTTTCGTCAGGATCGCGTAGGGCAAAACCGCACGGTATTTCCATTGCTCAAGTTCCGTAGTATGCACGTGCAGGCGGACACAACCGCTCACGAAAGCTATGTCGAGGAGCTGATGCGCTCGGACAAGCCGATGCTTAAGTTGGACTGGCGAGGCGACCGGCGGCTTATTCCTGGAGCGCGCATAATCCGTTCACTTGGGCTTGACGAACTCCCGCAACTTATCAACATATTAAAAGGAGAAATGAGTCTTGTCGGACCACGACCCTGCACCCCCGGGGAGTTGCGCCATTATCGTAGCGATCAGATGGACAGGTTTCTCGTTCCGCCGGGGATTACCGGCTATTGGCAGGTCAATGGAAAGAACAACACCACATTCAGCGAGATGATCCGCCTGGACTCTTACTACGCCCAACGAATGTCTTTGCGTTTGGATCTGTGGATCCTCCTGCGAACGCCGGTCGCCGTTGCAGTCCAGGCGTGGCATTCTTTCCGTCGAGAATCGTGAGCACAGGACACCCCCACCCGAGCACAACAGCGCGACGCCAGATTAACGTTGCTGTTGTCGGCTGCGGGTATTGGGGCCCGAATCTTGTCCGGAATTTCCGGGCGCTGCCCAACTGCAGCTTCAAAGCAATGTGCGATTTGGACGAGTCGCGTCTGGCGCATCTTGTCACCGTTCATCCAGGCGTCGAAACGACCACCGATTACAAGGCCATGATCGCGCGGGCGGATATTGATGCCGTTGCCGTCGCAGTGCCTGTCCGACATCATTATCCGCTTGCGAAAGCTGCCCTGGAAGCCGGCAAACATGTGCTCGTCGAGAAGCCGCTGGCCGCCTCTGTCGCCGAGTGCGAGGAGCTTATCGAGTTGTCGTGGCGCAAAGGCCTCATCCTGATGGTGGGCCATACGTATGTTTACTCCGCGCCCGTCCGCAAAATCGTGGAACTCACGCAGCAGGGAGCCATCGGAGAAATCCGATCTGTCAACACGCGGAGACTTAACCTCGGCTTATTCCAGCAGGACATCAATGTGACCTGGGATCTTGCGCCCCACGACATCTCAATCATCCTCGAAGTGCTCGGCGAGCTACCCCAAATCGTCAATTGCCAAGGCAACGCACACGTGACGCCCGGCATCGAGGACGTTACCAATCTCTCATTGACTTTTTCAAACAACAGATTCGCCACGATCCAAAGCAGCTGGCTTGAGCCGCGTAAAGTCCGCGACATGACCATTGTCGGCAGTAAACGCATGATCGTTTACGACGACATCGAGCCAATGGAAAAGGTGCAGATCTACGATGTGCGCGTCGAACGGCCGCCGTTTTACGATTCGTTCGGCGAGTTTCAGTATTCCTACCATTACGGCGACGTGCACATCCCACGGATTGAGCAATCCGAACCCCTGCGGGCCGAGTGCCAGCATTTCCTGCAATGCATTGAGCAGGGTGCCGAGCCGCGCTCCGGAGGCATGCAGGGGCTCGCTGTCGTACGCATCCTCGATGCCGCAAGCCAATCATTGCGGAAACAGGGTGGCCCGGTTTTTCTCCGTTCGAACGCCCCGGCGGGCTTCCCGCGCCTCCCCTCAAACGGCGCATGAGCGGCGCGATGCCGGATTACCAACGGATTGCGGATGATGTTGTGTTGGGAGAGGGCACCCGCGTGCATGCATTCGTAAACCTGTATGGCTGCACGATCGGCCCGGGCTCGCGTGTCGGGGCATTTGTCGAAATTCAAAGAGGCGCGCACATTGGGGGAAACTGCAAGATCCAAAGCCACACATTTATCTGCGAGGGCGTCGTTATTGAAGACGAGGTATTTGTCGGTCATGGCGTGATGTTTATCAACGACCGGATGCCCCGGGCCACCACGCCGGATGGAGCGCTGCAGACAGAGACAGATTGGCAATGTCAGACCACCATCGTGCGTCGCGGCGCCAGCATCGGCTCGGGAGCCACGCTCCTGGGGGGCATTGTCATCGGGGAACAGGCGCTTATTGGCGCTGGCAGTGTGGTAACCAAAGACGTTCCACCACGCGCCGTCGTTGCAGGCAATCCTGCACGCATCCTTCGCACACTGGAGCCCCGTAGCCCTCTGCAATCATGAACGTGCCCTTTCTCGATCTCAGTGCCCAGCATGCCCCAGACATGGCAAGATTTCGCGCTGCCATTGACGATGTCATCGCCGCAAACGCTTTTGCCGGCGGCCCATTCGTCGAACGCTTCGAGGACTCGTTCGCACGCTTCTGCGGTGTCCCACACGCAGCCGGCGTAGGCAGCGGCACAGAGGCTTTGTGGTTCGCCCTGCTGGCCTTCGGGATCGGCCCGGGAGACGAAGTGATTGTGCCCGCGCAAACCTTTATTGCCACCGCGGAAGCTGTGTCGTTTGCAGGTGCCCGGCCAGTGTTTGTGGATGTCTGCCCAGACAGCTGTAACATGGATCCCGATGGACTCGAAGCCGCGGTGACACCGCGAACCAAGGCCGTTATTCCCGTTCATCTCTTCGGTCAAACAGCCGATATGGATCCGATCCTCGCTTTCTCGCGCACTCACGGACTTCGCATCATAGAGGACGCTTCGCAGGCACACGGTGCCGCCTATCGCGGACGCCCAGCAGGCTCCATGGGTGACGCCGGGTGTTTCAGTTTTTACCCCGGCAAAAACCTGGGAGCCTTCGGCGAAGCCGGCGCTGTGGTCTCCAATGATGGTGCGTTCATGCAGCGCGTTAGGGAACTTCGCGACCACGGCCAGGTCCGCAAGTATCGCCATGCAGTCGTGGGGTGGAATGGGCGCATGGACGGAATTCAGGCCGCCGTGCTGGACATCAAGCTTGCCCATCTCCACGACGATAATAACCGTCGGCGGAGGCATGCCGCGGCCTATGCCCGTTTGCTTCAAGGGTTGGACTGGCTTCAGCTTCCCAAAACGTTGCCGGATTGCGAGCACGTTTGGCATCTGTTTGTCGTGCGCGTGCCCGACCGCGACGCCTTCATCGATCGCCTTGCAGACCGTGACGTTGCCACGGGCATTCATTATCCGATCGCCGTGCATCTTCAGGAAGCTTACCGATCGCTTGGACACTCCGAGGGCGATTTTCCCAATGCTGAGGCCTGGGCCAGAAACTGCGTTTCGCTCCCAATGTTCCCAACTCTCACAGCCACACAACTCGACACAGTCGCTGCTGCTGTAAAACTCTGCGCGCCCGCCCTTGCCGGCGCCTGAACGCATGGACGTCTCCAGGCGGAGACCTGCCAGCGCCGCAAACGCCGCCAACGTTGCGGAGCCGGACACTGCATGGCTCGATCTGGAGCGCAAAGCCGAGGCCTATCCGGGCTTCGGCCCGTTTCATTCCGCCGCATGGGCTGCCGTCCTCCAGTCGGTCTACCGTCATCGTCTTACCCCCGTCCATCTGCAGTCTGGCGATATTTTTCTTCCCCTTGCCGAAATTCGCAGCATTGCGACCGGACGTCGCGCTGTCAGTCTTCCCTTCAGCGATTTTGCCGGGCCCATTTCCGCAATTCCCCACCGCGAAGCAGACAGGGCGTTCGTCAGTCTTCTTTCTGCTGCGTTCGCCATTCCCGGGTCTGCGCAATGGCGCCATCTGGAACTACGCTGGCCACGCCACCCGCCGGAGGGGACGACAGTTTCCGCAAAGCATCTGGGCCATCGCCTCGATCTCGGCCCATCCATCGCCTCGCTCTGGGATCATCTCGATCCCGCGGTGCGGCGTGCGATCCGCAAAGCCCGCACCCGCAACATCCACATTCGCATGGACACAACTGCCGCATTTGTGCGCGCGTACTACCAACTCCATTGCCAAACGCGTCGGCGCCATGGCATCCCCCCCCAACCTGTCGGCTTCTTCCTCGCAATCCAACGCAAACTGCTCGCGTCCGGCCGTGGCATGGTCGTTCTCGCCGAACATCATGGACGCCCGGTAGCCGGTGCAATCTACCTTTATGCCGCACGGCAGGCAGTCTATAAATTCGGTGCCTCCACTGCCGAAGGCGCTTCATTACGCGCCAATAATCTCGTCATGTGGCATGCGATTGAGCACTTTGCCTCCATGGACTGCGCCGAGCTGCATTTTGGTCGGACAGAACGCGGCCACGAAGGGTTGCGCCGTTTTAAAATTGGGTGGGGCGCATACGAACATGATATCATTCACACACGACACGTCCTGGGCGGACAGACTGCCAAACGGGATGCAGACGCCGATGCCCAGGCACGAACAGCCCGATTCCATACATTGGTTTCGACATTGGCTTCCACGGCCTTTCGACACCTTCCCCTTGCGGTCAACCGTCTCTTTGGCACACTGCTGTATCCGCACCTCGACTGATTGTCCGGACGCCACACCGGTACCAACCGCCCTCACATGCCACCCAACCAAACGCCGCCGCCTCCGCCGCCGGGCATAGACCTCGGCGATCTCGTTCACATGGCGTTTCGCCATAAGTGGAAGATCGCCATTCCAACCGTGCTCGGAGTGCTTGGAGCTGCCGCGTACTTCCTTTTCAGCCCGCCAATCTACGAGTCCGACGCGCGCCTTCTTGTGCGTTATCTCGTGGAACGCAGCGCCATCGATTCCATACAATCGGAGGTCGGAACAAGCTCCACACGGCAGGCGGAGCGCATCATTCAGTCCGAGATCGAGATCCTCACAAGCTGGGATCTCGCCACCGACGTCGTCCGCGCAATCGGCGTGGCGCGCATCCTTGACAACGGAGGCAGCGCCATTCTTCCGGGTATCGGAGATGGCTCTGGCGAAAGCGTCGCCGTACGCAACCTGCTGAAGGCCCTCGATGCCCGCGCCCCCAACGACGGCAACGTTATTCATCTTTCTTTCCGGCACAGCGATCCCAGCGTGGCCACCGAAGTCCTGGAGCAATTGGTGAAACGCTATTTCGACAAGCACCTCGAAATCCATCGTTCCGCCGGCACCTTCGAGTTCGTAAGCCGACAGGCCGACCAGGTGCGCTCGCGGCTTCGCCAAACCGAGGATGAACTCAAGAAACTCAAGGCCGAAGCCGGCATCGTATCACTCGAGCAGACAGAAGACATCCTCGCAGCGAGCATCGCTGCCAACCGCGATGAATTGCTGGCCGCCGAAACTGCGCTCGCGGAACAGGCGGCGCGTCTTTCCGAAATCGAACACTGGCTGCAGGAATCTGCCGGCTCAACAGGAAGACAGGACTCCACAGGCACCGAACCTTCGGCATCTGCCCAAGCCTCTACGCTCTCCGCCCCGGCAGGTGTCCGCCAGGATTACATGGCGCTCGTGTCCAACCTGTCCGAACTGCGCCGCGCAGAGGTCGAGTTAAGCGCGAAATTCACCGCGACAAATCCTGTTGTGCTCAATCAACGCGCGCAGCTCGAAGCGCTTGAGCAAAAGAAAGCAGATCTGGAACGGCGCTATCCGTCCCTCGCCGCGAGCGTTGTGGGCATAAGCGGCGGTTCCGGAGCTGGTGCCTCGCCTGACGTTGTGTCTGAACGCGCTCATCTGGCCGCCGTCCGCGCGCGAGCCGAAAGTCTCAAGCAGACCTTTACGACATATACAGGTCTTGCGGGCGAGTTGGCTGGTATCGGCGCCCAGATCCGTGAGCTGGAACGCCGGCGGGAGATAGAGGAAACCAATTATAAATACTATGAGCAAAGCCTCGAACGCGCCCGGATCGACGAGGCTTTAGATCCCTCGAAGATCCCCAACATCGGCATCGTACAAAGTCCCTCGCCCGCACTGAGGGTCACTGGCGAAAAACGCAACATCCTTCTGGCCATTGTGGCAGCCGGGCTGGCTCTCGGAGGTGGCCTCGCATTTGTGAGCGACAAAGTTCTCGACCGAACCATCCGACGCCGGTTTGAGTTGGAATCTCACTTCGGCCTGCCGCAGTTGTTGACCATACCCAACGCCCGCACCGGGCGCGCGCGGGCCTTGCTGCCGCCGCCTGCTGGAGGCAATGGCCACGGCAAACGAACCGGAAAGGTAGGCCCCTCCCGCTCCTTGCCCGCGTGGGACACACTGCATCACATCCGACCCTACGCAGACGCTGTACGCTCGCGTCTTATCCATTTCTTTCATGTACGCCGCCTGGCGCACAAACCGAAGCTTGTGGCGGTAACCGGCGTGGAGCGTGGCGCCGGCACATCCACGCTGGCCAGTGCGCTTGCTGCCTCCTTTTCTGAAACCGGCGATGGCAAGGTGCTGTTGATCAGTATGGATTATCTTACCGCATCCATTCACCCATTCATGGAAGGTCGCCCCGCCTTCTCGCTCACGGATGCACTGGAAACCGGCGGAGAAATGCGTTTCAAAGCTGCAGAGCGCAATCTTTACCTGGCGACCGCAACGGTTGAAGAGGGAGGTACCGAATCGCTCGTGCAACAACGGCTTTACGATCTTCTGCCGCAGTTCCGGGCAAGCGATTTCGATTATATCGTGTTCGACCTCCCGCCAGCCACAGAGGCCAGTCCGACCCTCAATCTGGCAGGATTTATGGATAAGACTCTTCTCGTGGTTGAAGCGGGCCGCACAAATCGCGATGAACTCGAACGCGTGCTGCGCCGTTTACGCAGTGCCGAGGCCGACGTAGCCGCAATCCTCAACAAGTACCAGCCCAACGCCCCTGTATGGCTTCCCATGGCGGAGTGACCTGCCGAAGCCTTCGTCCATGATCCGCAATCGGATCTATTATTTTCTTAAGCCACTCCTGCCGCCGCCTGTCCGCCTCGCCATCAGACGGCGCGTTGCGCAGCGACAGCGCGCAGACGCATCGGCCGCCAACGTTTGGCCCATCCTGTCCGGTTCCGAAGCCCCCCCTGCAGGCTGGACGGGCTGGCCCGATGGCAAACGGTTTGCACTTCTCTTCACCCACGACATTGAAGGCCGCCGAGGTCTCGATTGCGCCCCGGCACTCGCCCGGATGTTACTAAGCCACGGATTCCGATCGGCGTTCAATTTCATCCCGGAAGGGCGTTATGCCGCCACTCCGGAGATTCGCCATCTGCTCGAGCGCGACGGGTTCGAAGTGGGTGTGCACGATCTGCATCACGACGGACGCCTATATTCCTCGCGTGCCGATTTCGCGCGGAAAGCGCTCCTCATAAACTCCTATCTTCATGAATGGAACGCGAGGGGCTTTCGCTCCGGGTTCATGCTCAACAGGCTGCATTGGCTGCACGATCTCGACATTGCGTACGACTCATCGACGTTCGACACCGATCCATTCGAACCGCAGCCGCACGGGTGCCATACCATCTTCCCATTCTGGGTGCCAAACCGCACAGTCGGACATCACTCCGGCTACGTCGAGCTGCCCTACACGCTGCCGCAGGATTCCACGCTTTTTCTGCTGCTCGAAGAATCGAACCCGGCGATCTGGCTCAGCAAACTCGATTGGATCGCCGAACGGGGCGGCATGGCGCTGGTAAATATTCATCCCGATTACATTGCGTTCGATAACAATCCGTCCCTCAGCTGGCAGTATTCTGCCAGCCTTGTCGACAGCTTTCTCCAGCAGGCGGCTGAGCGGCATGCCGGAGCATTCTGGAATCCCCTCCCCCGTGAGCTTGCCGAATGGTACCGCCAGGAAGTGCACCCACGCACACACACCGGCGAGGGCACCGCGCTGCCGCCCAAACCGTTCCGCGGTCGCCGCGCCGCCGTACTTTTGTATTCTCATTATCCCTCGGACCCGCGCCCCCGCCGCGCCGCCGAAGCTCTCGCGGAAAATGGGATGGACGTGGATCTCGTCTGTCTTCGCGAAGACGAGACGCAACCGGGCATCGAAGTGGTGCGCGGCGTCAATGTCCACAGAGTCCCCCTCCGCAAGAGCCGGGCAAGCAAATGGACTTACATCAGGCTGTACGCCGCCTTTATCGCAGCAAGCCGCGGTTTTCTCCTCGAGCGCTGCGAATCGCGTCCGTACGATCTTGTGCATGTGCACAACATGCCCGACGTGCTCGTTTTTGCCGCGTCGCCAGCGAAACGACGCGGCGCAAGGGTCCTGCTCGATCTTCACGACCCCATGCCGGAATTGATGATGGCAATCTACGGACTGCGCCGCAAAGCGCCGTTTGTACGCCTCTTGCGCCTGCTCGAACGCTGGAGCTTGTCGTATGCCGACCTCGCGCTCACCCCGAACCTCGCCTTCCAGCGGTTGTTCGCAAGTCGGAGCTGCCCCGAGCACAAGGTGTCCATCGTGATGAATTCGCCGCAGGAAGACGTCTTTTCGCCCGCTGCCGTCGCCATCCCGCCTCTGGCAGCTCCGGTCTTCCGCATTATGCATCACGGGTCCATCGTGCACCGTCACGGTGTGGATCTTCTCGTCCGTGCCCTTCCCCGCATCCGCGAGCGCGTACCATCTGCCGAGCTGCATATTTACGGCACCCACACGCTGTTTCTCGATGAGGTGCTTCACATTGCCGGAGAGCTTGGCGTCAGCGATGCCATCATGTATCACGGCGCGAAGTCGCAACCGGAGATTGCAGCAGCCATCGCCGAATGCCACGCCGGAGTCATACCGAATCGCCGCTCCGAATTCACCGACATGAATCTGCCTACCCGCATCTTCGAATATCTCGCCATGCACCGTCCGGTGGTGGCACCCGACACACCGGGCATTCGCGACTACTTCACTGCGAACGAACTGAAATTGTTCCCGCCGGGCGATATTGACGCCATGGCGGACGCCTTGATATCGCTGCATGCCCGACCTGAGGCGGCAGCAGCCGCTGTGGCCCGTGGACGCAGTGTGCTCGAGCGCCATGCGTGGCAACGGCAGAAACATGCTTTCCTGGGTCTCATCGCGGATTTACTCTCGTCCCCTGCCACCTCGCAAAAATGAACCTGTCTATATTCGGCCTCGGCTACGTCGGTTGCGTGGGAATGGGGTGCCTCGCCCGCCTCGGACATGTCGTGACTGGGGTTGATGCCCAGAAAACCAAAGCGGACTACCTTGCCGCGGGGCGTCCCACCATCCGTGAGACGGGTATCGCGGAGCTGCTCGCCGAGCAACATGCCGCCGGACGCATTCATGCCACGACTGATCCCGCCGCAGCAGTCGCTGCAACGGACGTGTCATTCGTGTGTGTCGGCACCCCGGCTTCGTCCACGGGCCAACTCGACCTCAGCGCAATCCGCACGGTCGCCGCACAGATCGGCGAAGCGCTCAGGTCCAAACCTGTCGGCGCCCAACATCCCATCATTGTGCGTTCCACCGTGCCACCCGGCACCTGCGAGAAGCTTTCCACCATCGTGGCCGAAAGCTCCGGGCGCCGTGCGGGACACGATTTCGCCGTGGTTGCCAATCCCGAGTTTCTCCGCGAGGGCAGCTCCGTTCACGACTTCGATAATCCACCCTACACGCTTGCTGGATCGGACTGCGAGTGGGCAACCGAAACGTTGCGCGACATCTACCATGGCATCGACGCACCCTTCTACGCCACAGCTCCTCGTGTGGCTGAACTCATGAAATCAGTTTGCAACGGATTTCACGCCCTTAAAATCTCATTTGCCAACGAGATCGGACGAATCTGCCATGGGCTTGGCGTCGATTCTCATGAAGTGATGGAACTGTTCTGTCGCGATACCAAACTCAACATTTCGCCAGCGTATCTCAAACCCGGCTTTGCGTACGGAGGCTCATGTCTCCCCAAAGATCTCGGCGCTCTGCTCGCCATCGCACATGAGCATTACATTCGCGCGCCGGTTCTGGAAGCGGTGCCTCGCACCAACGAACTTCAGAAGGAGCTCGTCCTTGAGCGCATTCTTGCCTCGGGCGCGGCGCAGGTGGGCTTCCTTGGCCTTGCATTCAAGTCCGGTACGGATGACCTGCGCGAAAGTCCGATCGTAGACGTTATCGAACGCCTGCTGGGCAAAGGCATCTCTGTGCGCGTTTACGATCCCCATGTCCATATGGCCTCGCTGACTGGCGCAAACAGGCAGTTCATCCTCGCCCGCATCCCGTTCATCGCAAAGTTTTTAACCGAGCACGCTTCGGAAATCTTCGCGGCCAGCGACTTGATTGTTGTCGTGAACCGGCTGCCCGAAACCGACGCAGCCATGCGCACGCTGAACGCCGGCGTGCGCGTGCTTCAACTCGTGAAGGCACCGACACCCGAGACCCACCCCGAACGCTGCGAAGGTGTCTCCTGGTGACCCAGCGCCGAGTGTTCCCCCGACGAAACCGCTGGGGGAACATGCAAGCATCTTCAAGTCCACTGCGGTGCTGGGCGCAGCGCGCGCGGTGACACTTGTCATCGGTTTGCTGCGTGTCAAAGCAGTCGCCCTGTTGCTGGGACCGCCTGGAGTCGGCTTGTTCGGCACGTTTGAAGTCTTGCTGACAGCCGCGCTTTACATCGCGGGTCTTGGAGTAAGTTCTGCGGGTGTCCGTGAAGTGGCACTGGCGCGTGCCACCGGTCCCGAAGCGGTCGGCGACGCACTCGCGACGCTATGGCGATTGTGCGCCATCCTCGGTGTGGCAGGCGCAGTCGTCCTGGCGCTTCTTGCGGAGCCTCTCGCCCGCCTGACATTCGGCGATCCAGCGCGTGCGGCCGCCGTCCTCGCCTTTGCGCCCGCGGTGCTTTTCGCGAACCTTCACGCCGCTTTTCGCAGCGGTCTACAGGGCCTGCAACGCATTCCTGCGCTGGCCACTGCAACGATCATCCAGGCTTGTGTTGACGCTCTCCTTGCCGTAGCATTAATACTTTGGCTCGGAGAGTCCGGAGTTGCTCCCGCCATCGTCCTCGGTGCCGTAGCCGGCGCCTCGATCATGTTCCTGACTCTGCGGCGCAATCCTGAAGCGCGCGCACGCCCGCCCTGGGGTGGTTTCCCTGCTCGCGCGCAGCCTTTTATCCTTCTTGGAATCGGGATGAGCGCGGCATTTCTCATTTCCACACTCGTCGCCTATGCCGTGCGCACGACCATCGTTCGCGATTTCGGACTCGGAGCCGCCGGCATCTATGTGGCGGCATTCTCCCTGTCCGGAAAGTTCATCAGCTTCATGCTTGACGCAACACAGCTCGACTTCTATCCGCGCCTTTCGGCATCCGCGCGGGATCGCGTCCAAATGAATTCGTTGCTCAATCAACAAAGCGAGATCCTGCTGCTTCTCGCAGGCCCCGGCCTTCTGGCCACACTGGCAGCCGCCCCATTGCTGGTAACCGTGTTTTATGCAGCCGAGTTCGCGCCGGCGAAGGAACTCCTGCGTTGGTTCGCGTTTGGCGCATTGTTCCGTCTGCTGTATGCGCCAATGGCTTTCATCCTGCTGGCACAAGGACGAAGCCTCCTGTATTTCCTCGGAGAATTGGTGTTTGGAGTAAGTCAGCTGCTTCTTGTTCTCGGCGGGCTTGCATGGCTGGGCGTGGAAGGAGCTGCCATCGGCTATGCTGCGCACTGCATCGTGCAGCTCACCGGCCTGCTTGCAATCGCGCGGTATGCAACGGGATTCTCATGGAATGATCCAATGCGCAGACTCCTGCTCGTGTTCATTCCGGGTGCGCTGGGGGCATTTCTTCTTACCAGAATTCTCCCAGAGCTGCCTATGCTCGGCATTGGAATCGTCGCATCCTGCATTGCCTTCATGTGGTGCATGCGCTGCCTGGTCCGCCTGCTAGGCTCCAAACACCGGCTTACACGCGCGCTGGTGCGCATCCCGCTGCTAAACCATCTCCTCAAAGCATGATCTCCCGTACTCAACGCGTCCTCTCCCGCACCCTGCATCATGGCACAGGATGGTTTCACCGCATCGCCACGCGCCGCCTGAACGCCGCATATGTTGGCGGTTGGCTCGGAAGCCAGAATCTTGGCGATGAAGCCCTTCTGCCCGCGTATCGGATGCTCTTTCCGGATCTCCAACTCACTCCGTACTTAGAGGGACGGCTGCCTTCCCTGCTTTGGCGTCTTACACCGAGACGCATCGGAGGCATACTCGCTGGGGGCACGTTGATCGCACAGAAAGCCACGTGGCTCGACACCGCACGCGCTTGGCAACGCAGCGACTCTCCACTGGCGGTTTTCGGCACTGGTGTCGCCGACACCGCCTTTTGGCCTGGCGGCGCACCTTTGCAGGAGTGGATGCCTGTCCTCTCGCGTTGCTGCGGGATCTGGGTGCGCGGACCGCTCTCCGCCGCCGCCCTGCGGAATGCCGGGATCCCGGATGTGAAGGTTTGCGGGGATCCCGTGCTCGCGTTTGCACGCAAGGAGCCCCCGGCACGCCCGCCAGGTCCGCCAACGCTCGGATTGAATATCGGCGTGCGCGACCTGCGCATGTGGGGCGATCACGACACAGTGCGGGACGTCGCCATCCACATCGCTCAGACCGCCCGCAACGACGGGTGGATTGTGGAATGGTTCAGCGTAACGCCGCGGGACACCCCAATCGTGCGCTCCGCAGCAGAGGCTTCCCAATGCCCGGCGGTGCATTGCGTCTATCGCGATCCGTTTCGCTTTATCGAACTTGCCGGACGCCTTACAGCCTTTGTCGGAATGAAACTGCACGCCACCCTGCTTGCCACCTGCGCGGCAGTTCCTTCCATCATGCTTGAGTACGATCCGAAATGCCGCGACTATATGGAGTCGATCTCGCATGGGCATGCCACCCACCGCACGGACAGTCTGGACGCAGCCGCGATCTGGCGTCAGCTCGCCCCGTGGCACGCCTCACGCGAAAGCGCCGTGGCCCGCTTGCAAGCGGCAGTGCTCGAAATGCGTCGCACACTTCTCGATTCGGCGGCGACACTGCAAAGCCGCCTTGTAAGTTGCCTTTAAAAAGTCCGTGCGTTTAAGCGTCGTCATTCCTACTTACAACCGAAGAGACCGCGTCGCCGAGGCAGTCGAGAGCGTTGTCACACAATCCCATCCACCCGACCAAACCGTTGTGGTCGATGACGGATCCACCGACGGCACCTCTGCGTTCCTCTCCATTCGCTATGCCCAACGCATCGTTCTCGTCGAGCGCGCCAATGGTGGACCCGCCGCAGCGCGTAACACCGGCATCGCGGCTGCAACGGGCGATGTCGTTGCGTTTCTGGATTCTGACGATATCTGGTGCCCCGGCACAGCAGAACGTTTCCGCCAGTTCTACGCCAACCACCCCGATGCGGCGTTTGTCTTCGGTGACCTCTGGATCGAAGCCACCGGCTCACAGCCCGCACGGCTGGACCTGCATGAAGTGCACCTCCGTCGAAAACTGCTCCGCGCACCGGAACGCATCCGGGACTTCTTTTCCTTTCAACTGCGCCGGGACCTTACGCTGACATCCTCTCTCGCCGCACGCACGGATGCACTGACAAGCCTCGGCGGATTCGACGAACGGTTTCTCGTCTGCGAAGATGTGCATCTTTGGCTGCGCGCCGCACGCCGTTTTCCGTTCTCATTTATTCCGGAGATCCTCGCCAATCGACGGCGCCACGACGCCAACCTTGTAAACGATTGGGCGCGGCTCCAAAACTTTCGCATCCGAATTCTCGAAGATCTCCTCCGGACGCTGCCCTCCCTCACGCGCCACGAAAAAGCTGCCTTGCACCGCCGACTTTCCAGCGTTCGTTACGATTTGGGTTCATGGCATTTTCGCCAATCGCAATTTGCCCAAGCGCATCTTCACCTCTCGCACTGCACCGGGCTTGTCCGTTCCCATCCAGCGTGCCTATACAAAAGGATTCGCAGCCGCCTCACACGCCCCGAAAAACGAATCCCGTGACCCTTCCACAGCCTCTCCGCCAACTCGCTCTTCAGCTGCTGTCCTTGAGCCGCCTGAAACCCGCCACCGAGTGGCCGCAACTGCCCGCTCTAAGCAGTCTCATCGCGGCCATCGCAAATCCGTCCGCCGCAACCCCACCCCGCGTCCACCTCCACGATGAACATTCCAACACGCTCGACGTCATCGCGAGCCATTTCCCTGCAGAGTCAATCCTCCTGCCTGCGCAGGGGGATGAGCCGCTGCAAATCGACCCTGCAGACGTTGTAATACTCGGCCCACGCCAGCTGCCGCCCGACCGCCGTTTCGATGACCTGGCAACACGTGCGCATACCCTTTTGTGCATTGCGACTCACGAAGAATTCCGCTCCGGGCTCGTTCGCTTCGATCGGCTCATGGATTCTGCAGCGCAGCATGATCTGGAGGCTCAGGCTTTGGCGTATGAGCCCTGCCCATCTGCATTCGTTCCCGATGCGTCCCGCATGGCGGTTCTCTTATGCAAATCGGGTTCGCCCGCAGCGCGTCGCGCGAGGGGTTATACGCGTTCTGCACGGTATGCCGCGATCGCCAGGGCCCTGCTGACTCCCGGTATGGCAGACCCATTTTCGTTGCGCATATTCGCCTCCCGTAGCGATGCCGCATTCCCCGTCGGCATCTCTCATCCCGGCGTGGTCGATTCTGCGGAGGATATTTTCGTTATCGCAGATGCTGAACGCATTCCCCGGCCCCAACAGACCATCAGCAGGCAGCTGTTATTCACGGGTGCCCAGCCAGTGTTGCTAAAACTCAATGCCGCCTTGAATCCTGCGGAACAAAACCCTCTCGCCGTCATCCATCCGCCGGATCCCACCGTGCATCGATTGGAAAAGTTTCGCCTATTTGCATCGGGGGAACGAATCTTCTGTTCTCACTCAGTTGTCACCCTTCCGCCCGGGCCGATTCTGCGCGAGCGAACCCGCGTCGCTACCGGTCTCGGCGAGCTGTTCCCACTCAAAACCGAGATGCATTTTTTGGGCTTTCCCAGGTGCGACCGTCCGGCAGGGCACAATGCAGACCATTGGGCACTCCTTACCCACGAGGATGGCCTGTTTCTTATCCGCTCCCCGCGGCCGTGGACCCTTTTTCATGCCGACTCGGGCAATCCGCTTGCATTCATTTTTCAATCCCAAACAACGTGTGCACTCCCCTATCTTGACCCCTCCATCCCTGTGCATAACAGCATCCACCCCGTCTTATACAGCGACAATGCATTCCTCCATGTGATCCATCAGGAGTTTCAAGGACAACAATGCGCGTTCTGGGGGTTACTGATTGACCGGCAGAGTCTGCTGCCAACGGCCATGACAGCGCGCCCGATTGTGCGCGCAGGCACTTTTCCTGGCGCGGGTGCCGTCGAGATTTCATCCGCCTTGCCACTGCACGATCGCGTGCACTTTTTCTGTTCCATAAACGGAAACGCCTGCGCAGTCGCCACCGTGTCCCGCCGGGCGCTCGACGATTCCCTGCGAGAATTGCCTCCATTGCCTTCCCCTACGGCCCAATAGATTGCCCGTACCACACCGCCCGATGAGCCTGCCCGATGGCTTCGCGCTTTTCCGCTTTGCGCACGCCTTTTCAACAGGCGGTGGCGTCGAGCGTTATCTCGACGATATCGACACTGCTCTTTTGGAGCGTCACGCCATCGATATCGTCCGCATGCAATTTGCGGATCCGGACGCTGCACCCGATTCCATGATGGAGCCGGAACGCATCGGACGCGGGAGACTCCTGCGCGTGCCCATGCGACGCACCCCGCAGCCAGAGCAGAGCAACCCCGTCGCAGCATTTTCAGATCGATTGCGTAGCATGCTGCGCAATCACATCATAAGCCATCCGCTCATCTGGAAAAGTGTTGGAGCCCGCTTCGTACAAAATCGCCGCATTC
Organism: uncultured Chthoniobacterales bacterium; assembly: GCA_964652295.1. Taxonomy (GTDB): domain Bacteria; phylum Verrucomicrobiota; class Verrucomicrobiia; order Chthoniobacterales; family CALDSX01; genus CAZZCL01. The sequence continues at coordinate 24,210 of CAZZCL010000002.1, read as the reverse complement.
ACCCGCGTCCCGGAGAAATCCCCGAGGCTGGCACCCGCTTTTCTTCCCTCTGCGAAAATCACGATTTTCGTCTGGGCATCCTGCACTTTTTCGGGGCGCGCGATGCCGAAGATGTGATTCTGCAAATGCGCCGCAGACAGATCCCCGTCCTGTTGCTGAATCATTTTTCAAATGATCGCCTCCGGCACCTTGCAGTTCGCAAGCACGCCATGCTCGCCGACGGCGTGGCAGGAGTGACCGGACGTGGCGTGCCCCCCGAACTGCGCAATCGGTTTCTGAATCTCGGCGATGGCATTGACACGCGCTTCTTCTCCCCGGAATCTGCATGCCCTCCCGCCGATGCCCCCCCGCTGCCGATTGTTCTGCTTCCGTCGCGTCTTGTTCCCGAAAAAGGTCATGCTGACCTTTTGCGGGCGGCGCACAGGCTGCGGAATCGCGCGCCCGATTTCTGCATCGCTTTCGTCGGCCGCACGGACTCCGACCTCTACCGGCAGGCTCTCGAACGTCTTGCGCAACGCTTCAAGCTCGCGGCACGCGTAAGATTCCTTGGGCCGCTTCCTCCGGCAATCGTTCGCGACTGGATGGCGGCTAGTACTGCCGTCGTTTTACCCAGCGTTCATCACGAAGGCCTTCCCCGTGTGCTCATTGAAGCCCAGGGCACGGGAACGCCGGTGATCGCCTATGACAGCGGCGGTGCTGCTGAGGCGGTCGCCGAAGGCGAAACCGGCTTCGTCATCCCACCCCGCGATGTGCGCGCTCTTGCCTACCGGATTAGTGATCTGCTCCGGAGCCCCGAAAAACGCCGGACGTTGGGAGTTGCCGCGCGGAGCCTCGCCGTTTCCTGCTTCAGCCTCGACAAGCTGATCGAGCGCCATGAGGCTGCAATCGCCCGATTTGCCCGGCTTTAGTCGGCCCGGCTTCCACGCATTTTTACATGCCTCCCAAACTCGCCCTGCTCATCGGCCTCGCCTTCGTAGCGTGGATGTTATACCGCGACCGCGGTCAACCGGTCTCACGGGCGTTGCTATTTCCGTTTCTCTGGTATCTCTCTGCCGCCACGCGGCCTGTCGGAGTCTGGTTCGATCTGTGGGGGCTCCCCTTTGCAAGCGGAGCCGGCTTGTCGGAGGACGGCAGTCCGGTCGACCGGATGTTCTATTTGAGCCTGACTTTGGCCGGCGTTTATATTCTGGCGCGCCGCACGATCGATTGGGGTCGCGTCTTTCGCGGGAACGGCGCGATTTTTCTGCTTCTTGCCATCATGGGTGCCAGCACCCTATGGTCCGACTATCCTGACGTCACCCTCAAACGTTTCATAAAGATCGTCGGATCAGTAATTATGGCGCTAGTCGTTCTGACCGAACAGGATCCTCGCGCAGCCTTCACCACCCTGATCCGCAGATGCGCCTATATCGCTCTCCCGATGTCGATCGTGATGATCCGTTACTTTCGCGAAGCTGGCCTCAGCTGGGATTGGAACGGCGAAGCCGTCTCCTGGGTGGGCGTCGCCACCGCGAAGAATACGCTGGGGCAGATCGCTGCCGTGGGCGGCGTCTATTTTATCTGGCGACAATTGCAGAAACCCAGCCCGCGACGCTGGTTCAACCTCGACATGGCGTATGCTGCAATGGCGATTTATCTTTTGAAAGGATCCGACGATGCTCTGAGCCTCACCTCTTTGTTGGTGTTCTTTCTCACCCTGGGGGTTCTGCTCCGCCTTGGTCGACTCCAGACATGGCCCGCTGCCGCAGCCGGATTCCTGCGCCTGGCCATGGCAGGGGTCTTTTCCCTGCTGCTGCTGGCTGTCGTTCACAGCATTGTGAAATTCGAGGAAGATTCCAACCTGGGTTGGATCATCACAAAGCTTGGACGTGACATCACTTTCACCGGGCGCACCATCATCTGGGAACAATGCTACGACGTGGCTGCCACGAACCCGCTCTTCGGAGTGGGATACGGAGCCTTCTGGCTCGGGGAAACCGCCAATATACCCTTCTCGCTCGAAAAAACGTGGAACCTCGGGCAGGCTCACAACGGTTATGTCGATGCCTACTTGCAATTGGGCTGGCTTGGTGTCGCGACACTTGGCCTCGCCATCCTTGCCTCAGCGCGCAAGCTCGATCTGGCTTTCGCGGAAGATTTCGAGTTTGCCCGGCTGCGGGCCGCGTTCTTTACCATGATCCTTTTTGTCAACATCACGGAAACGACCTTCATGCGCTCGGAACATCACGCATGGTTCCTTTTCCTGGTGATCGCAATCCGGGTGGTTCCATGGCAACCGATTCTGAACGTTGAACCGACGCCTTCAGAGGCCTCCTCGGCCCCAGACGCCACCACACAGCCCGTAGAACAGAACCATGACCGATTCTGAATGTGCCACGATCCGCCCCAGGTCACACGTCGAGATTGCGCACGTTTAATGCGTTGTCCTCAATAAATTGTCGGCGCGGCTCTACAACGTCCCCCATTAACACGGTAAATATACGGTCAGCTTCGACGACGTTGTCCTCGTTCAAAGCGACGCGAAGCAGTTTGCGGCGCTCCGGATCCATCGTGGTTTCGAACAACTGTTTGGGATTCATTTCTCCAAGCCCCTTGAAGCGCTTGATCTCAACGCCTTTTCTTCCGATCTCTTTCACTTTCTCCAGAATTTCCGGGATCGAAAAAACCGGGTGGCGCGCTTCCTTTTCACCCTCGCCCTCGATCACTTCAAACAAAGGCTCGTCCTGCGCAGAATAATGCTCGATATCAAGACCCTTGCGTGAAAGTTCGGAGATGACTTTTTCAATAGCGACACTCTCGTGCAGCTCGATGGCTTTGCCACGGCGACGCGAGCCATTCCGGCCGGCTGCAGCGCTTTCCGCTTCGTCTTCAAACAGATTCAAATCCCTGTTCTCCTCGGCATATCTCCGCACGCCGTCTTCATCGGTGAAGTAGTGGACATAGTCCTCGTTGCCATCGCGCAGTTTTACAATGTAGGCGGGGAGCCGGTTCGTGGACCGAACACGCGCGGCGAGGTAGGATTCGAAGTCGCCACCATGACGCTGGATCGCCCCGGCGAGTTTATCGAGGCGCTCGAGCGTTTCGATGATGTCCCTAAATTGAACCTTGGTAAGCTCCTTGTTGTCACCGAGATTCCGCAACCTGACATCCTCCAGCGATAAGGCGATGAGAATCCGGTTCAATTGCGCATCGTCCTGTACGTATTCCTCCTTTTTCCTCCGGCTCACAAGGTACAATGGCGGCTGCGCGATGTAGATGAGCCCTTTCCGGACGAGTTCCGGCATCTGCCTATAAAAAAACGTGAGTAACAACGTGCGAATATGCGACCCGTCAACATCGGCGTCGGTCATGATGATGATGCGACCGTAACGCCGTTTCTCGAGGTTAAACGCCCCTTCGCCGTCCCCCTCGCCAATTCCGGTGCCAATCGCGGTGATCATAGTCTGGATCTCCGTGTTTTGAAGCACCTTGTCGAGGCGCGCTTTCTCGACGTTTATAAGCTTGCCGCGGATCGGAAGAATCGCTTGGTAACGCCTGTCGCGCCCCTGTTTTGCGGAGCCACCCGCGGAATCGCCCTCCACAATGTACAACTCGGTCAGATCGGGATTGCGCTCGGAACAATCCGCAAGCTTTCCAGGCAACCCGCCTCCGCCCAAGGCGGATTTGCGAACAGTCTCGCGGGCTTTCCGGGCCGCCTCCCTGGCGCGCGCCGCAGTTAGCGCTTTGTCGATCACTTTCTTTGCAACCGGCGGATTCTCGTCGAAGTGCGACATCAAACCGTCGTATACGATCGAACTCACGATGCCTTCCACCTCAGGGGTAACGAGTTTGACTTTCGTCTGCGATTCGAACCCCGGGTTCGGATGCTTGATCGCCAGCACGCTGATCAATCCTTCCCGAACGTCGTCCCCCGAAATGGCCGGATCCTTGTCCTTGACGAGATTGTTCGATTTTGCGTACTGGTTGATCGCCCGGGTAAGCGCGGTTCGAAAGCCCGTGCTGTGTGTTCCCCCATCCGGATTTGGGATGGCGTTGGTATAAAACAAAAGCTGATCGTTGTAGCTGTCGTTGTATTGCAGAACGCAATCTGCAATCATGTCATCTTCAACAGTCACGGCGTCCTTTGTCTTGAAGGACACGGTTCTGCGACCGTGCAGAATAATCGGTTTTGGATGAAGGATCGACTTGGCCTCCCCGAGTTGTCTCACGAATTCCGCGATGCCCTGTTTGTAAATGAACCGCTCGGACTTCACAGGAGTCTCGCGCTCGTCAGACAGGGAAATTTCGAGTCCGGGATTCAGAAAAGCCAGTTCGCGCAGCCGCGCTGCAAGGCGGGCATACTGGAACTCGGTGGTGATCGTGAAAATCGTGGGATCAGGGAGAAACGTGATGAGCGTGCCGGTCTGCTTTTTGTTCTTCAGCTCGCCAATGACCTTGAGCTGCTGGGTTGTGACTCCGCGCTCGAACGCCATGTGATAGACACGCCCATCCCGGTAAACTTCTACTTTGAACCAGTCGCTGAGCGCGTTGACGCATTTGGCCCCGACGCCATGCAGGCCGCCCGAATATTTGTAGGCACCCTGACCAAACTTTCCGCCCGCATGAAGATTTGTAAGCACCAATTCCACAGCCGGGATCATGAATTTCGGATGGATATCCACCGGGATCCCTCGCCCGTTGTCGCGGATTGAGCAGGAGCCGTCCGCATGCAATGTGACGTCGATGCGCGTGCAATGTCCCGCAAGATGTTCGTCGATCGAATTGTCCAGCACTTCAAAAACGCAATGGTGCAGACCGCGTTCGTCGGTGGGACCGATGTACATCCCAGGGCGCTGCCGCACACCTGCAAGCCCCTCCAATTTGTCGATTTTTGAAGCGTCGTACTTTTCGGATAGATTCGTTTCGTCAGCCATAAATAATCCGCCCGGACGCAGTCCATGGAACCGCCAGAGCAAACAACTACCTTAGCGAGCCGACCGTCGGTTGCAAATCGCCATGCAGCATTGGGAAATGGTGCCGAGTGCCCCCGGCGCGACTGGCGGCGTTACGGCCAATGCCCGCTTGCGTTGGGGAAGGGGAATGCTAAGAATGTTCTCTGTGCCTTCTGCAAGAGACATTTCTCCCCAAGCCAGCGCCGCCGCCATTCTTGGCACCATCCTGCTCATGATCGTGGTGGCCGGTGTGCTGACCAGCTTTTTCACCATCCCACAGGAGTCCGAGGGCGTCGTTCTCCGCTTCGGCAAATACCACCGCACCGTCCAGCCGGGCCTCCATGGCAAATTGCCTTACGGCATCGAGCAGGCTTACCCGGTACCAACCCGCCGCCAGCTGAAATTGGAATTTGGCTTCAACACACCCGGCGCGACCAATCCGTTTCAAACTGGAGACGACACAGCGCGCGAGCGTCTCATGGTGACCGGAGATCTTAATGCCGCGTTGGTTGAATGGGTTGTCCAGTATCGCATCAGCGATCCCTTGCAATTTCTCTTTCGACTTCGCGAACCCGAATCCACGCTGCGATCGCTGAGCGAATCCATCATGCGCGAAGTCGTAGGGGACCGAACCATAGACGAGGTGCTCACCTTCGGCCGTCAGGATATGGAGAACGAATTTCGCGACAAGCTTTCTCAGGCTGTCGACAAATATCAGATCGGCGTGCGCATCGATCAGATCCAGCTTATGAATGTCAATCCACCCGAGAAGGTGCAGGCGTCGTTCGACGAGGTGAATCGTGCCCAGCAGGAGCGCGAGCAAACGATCAACGTGGCACGGGGCGAATTCAACCGCGTGATCCCGCGCGCCCGCGGCGAGGCCGAACAGAAAATCTCCGAAGCCGAAGGCTACGCGCTGGAACGGGTCAACGAGGCGCGCGGCGATGCCGGGCTATTCACCGCAGTTTTCGAAGAGTACCAGAACGCGCCCGAAGCCACTCGCCAACGTCTATACCTTGAAACGATGATCCGCGTCCTCCCGCGTGTGCAGAAAAAGTTCCTTCTGGACAGTGGGCTGCAGGGCGTTGTCCCATTTATGCAGCTAGGGACCGGCGCTGGCGCGCCAGACATCTTTTCCGCTCCCCCTGTCGGCGGAGCAAACGCAGTTGAACCACGGGGGAGGGTATCTCGATGAGGTGCGCCCTATCCAGCGGATTGATCGCCATTCTGGCCGCCATCGGCCTTACTGTGTTCGCCTTTGCGACGGCAGCCTACATCGTTCCTGAAACTGAACAGGTTGTGCTGCTGCAATTCGGGAAAGCCGTAGGTGATCCGGTGACTGAACCCGGCCTCCATTTCAAGCTGCCGTTTGTCCAGGACCCTTTCCGTATCGAAAAACGCATTCTCGAATGGGACGGGCCCGCCACGGAGATGCCCACCAAAGACAAGCTTTATATTGTGGTCGATTGTTTCGCCCGCTGGAGAATCACCGATCCCTTGCGTTATCTTGAACGTCTGCGCGACGAACGCAGCGCACAAAGCAGATTGACGGATATTCTGGGCGGCGAAACACGCAATGTGGTCGCAAAAAACAACCTGATTGAAGTCGTCCGCACATCCATCGACCGCAAGCCATCCGACGAAGCGGCCACTGCCACCGCAGCCGACCGCGATCCTGCTATTGCCGCGACAGCCGACGATCCAGCCATCGCCCTTCCGGATTTGCCGGAGGTGACTACCCCGGATGAGCCAGTTGTCGTTAGCGGTTGGGGGCCAATCACCGTAGGACGCAACGCGCTGGAGGATACCATCTTCAGGAATGCTGAGGACAAACTCCCCGATCTTGGAATTGAACTGCTCGATTTCCGCTTCAAACGCATCAATTACAATGCGCGCGTCAGCGAAAAGATTTACGAACGCATGATCAGCGAGCGAAATCAGATTGCCGAACAGTTCCGTTCAGAGGGTGCCGGAGCAGCTGCACGCATCACCGGCCAGCGCGAATTGACGCTTCGTGAAATCACTTCCGAGGCGTATCGCAAAGTCCAGGAAATCCGCGGTCGGGCTGACGCCGAGGCGAGCCGTATCTATGCAGACGCCTACAATCGCGACGCCGCCACGCGCGATTTCTTCCGATTCCTCCGCACTCTCGAATCCTACGAAACGATCCTGGACGAAGGGACAAGCCTTCTTTTGAATACCGAGAGCGAACTCTTTCAGTTCCTCAAATCCCCGGGCAATCCTGCCGGGCAACTGCCCGCCCCCTCGCGTCCGCAGACAGGGAACTGACACCGGCCCATTCCTCCGCAGAGCCGCCGGGTCATGGACTTTCCCCAGTCGCCCGACGATCTGCCAGACGGCGGCACGCTGGATCTTCAGCGCATGGAACGGGTGCGTGCCGGCGATCAAGCCGCGTTCGAAGCCATCGTCCGCGATCATCAGCATCGCGTCGTGGCTTTTGCAGCGCGGATGTTGAACGATACCGCCGCTGCAGAGGATATCGCCCAGCAAACCTTTGCTCAGGTTTGGAAGGCTGCTCCACGCTACAAACCCGCAGCGCGATTCACCACATGGCTCTTTCAGATCGCACGCAATCTGGTACTCAACGAGCTTCGCAGACGCCGCCGTAAACCCGCGGTATCTCTCGAGCCCGAAGATCCCAATGAGGCACCCCCCGCTCACGCCGATCCTGCAGCGCGCGATCCGGGCGCGGAACTTTTGGCACGCGAGCTGTCCGATGCTGTGGACGCCGCCGTCGCCGCGCTGCCTGAACAACAGCGCACAGCCATCCTTCTGCTTCGCCATGAACAGTTGTCCTACGAGGAAATTGCAGGCGTACTCAAAACCACCGTCTCATCAGTCAAAAGTCTGATCTTCCGGGCCCGCACCGAGCTGAAGCGTGCCCTTGCGAATTATCTCGACTCCTGAGCGTTTCCAACCCGTGCAGCTATTTGGCCTTTCCCATCTTGGCGTGCTGGCTTCAACGGCTGTTGCGATTGCAGCGTTGATCTACGTTGCGCGCACACAGGCCCCGCAGTTCCGCAGCAGTGTGGCATGGATACTTGCTCTTGTCCTTGGACTCAACAAGACCGCCGTGCTCCTTCATGCAAGCGCCAGCGGCGGGCTCACCCTTGCAAACGCACTCCCCATGCACCTCTGCGATTGGACGACCGTGGTTGCCGTCCTCGCTCTGGTAACCGGTGGGCGTCTCGCCTGCGAATTGGCGTGGTTCTGGGGGCTCGCTGGCACGGCCCAGGCAATTCTCACCCCCGATCTGTATTACGACTTTCCTGATTTTGAATTTCTTTCCTTCTTCATCTCCCATAGCGGAGTTGTCGCGGCCGGCGTTTACGCCCCCCTCCACTGGCGCCACCCAATGACCTGGGCGTCTGCAGGGCGTGCGTTCATTTGGCTGCAGGGATATGCAATCGCAGCAATCGGCGTCAATTTGCTCGTCGGAGCAAACTACGGTTATCTCATGGCGAAACCGGCGAGAGCGTCGCTGCTCGATCTTCTGGGTCCATGGCCGTGGTATATCCTTGCCATAGAAGGCATCGCTCTGCTTTCCTTTTTTATTCTTAGGGGAATATGGCTTCTTCTCGAACGGACCAATACTTCGATCCGGCACATTCCCGCCGCATAACGGGCTCGCACTTCCTTCGCTCCGGGATTTACAAACGTTGCGGCGTCACAATGGCTTTTCTTTTTGCGCTCTTTAAAGTTGCGCCCATGCCAGCTTCGGATGCCAAAGCTCCTGCTGGGGAGCCGCGTCCGCAGTTTCGTGCCGGAGCTGCTGTGCGCACCGACTGGTTTCTCGACGGCGGCGTCGCGTTCGGCATCAATAACGTCAATGATTATATTTTTTCCCCAATCTATGCTGGCTCTGTGCTTGGCAAGTGGTGGGAAACACCGCGCACCCGCGGCTCCGGCGGCTGGACAGCCGGACTCATGGCGTTCCCCATCGAGCAGGGACCCGAAAGCTTTATGGGGGGCCTCTTCCTCGGGCATCGCATCGTGTGGGATCGCGGCACATGGGCGTTGTTCCTCGAAGGCCGTGGCGGCATCGGCCTGATCGACAGCCGCGACGTGGCCGATGCGCAGGGACAGGACTTCATTTTTCACGGTGCGGCCCATGCTGGTGTCGAATGGCGTCTGAGATCGGATTTCACCCTGACATTTGGCGTTCTATACAGCCACATCTCCAATGGCAACCTTTCCGAATCGGCACGTCCCAACATCGGTTTGGATGCCGTCGGCCCGTTGCTCGGCTTGCGGTGGCGGTTCTGATTCTCCACCGCCGGGTTGCTCACGGCATCGGCTTGTGAGAGACTGATGGATGCCTGTCGCACGCCACAGACAGCGCCACCCGCACAGCGCTGACTGCTGTGCGGACACCTCGTCGCAACATAACACCGAACCGGCTCCACTCCCTGCAGGGGAAGTTCAGGAGCCTGATTGTTGCGGTTCATCCCGTCAATTCGACTGGCTGTTCTGGGGATCAGCCATCATCTGTGCGACGGCACTTCTTGTTGCGATTATTCCCGCACCCATGCCGCTCCCGGAGTGGACGCATCACATGAGCCACGCCATCGCCGGACTACTCTCGAAAATGTGGTGGGGACTTCTCCTTGGCGTCGCTGCCGTGGGTCTGCTCAATCGTGTGCCGCGCACTCTCGTTATCTCTGCATTGGGAACACAACGCGGACCTGCTGGTATCCTTCGGGCCATTGCAGGCGGATTGATCTTCGATTTGTGCAACCACGGAATCCTCCTCGTTGGCATGTCGTTGTACAAACGCGGGGCGACACCCGGTCAGACCTTCGCATTCCTTCTGGCTTCCCCATGGAATTCCTTATCGCTGACATTAATTCTCACAGGCTTGATCGGTCTGCCATGGACACTCGCCATCGTGGCAGGCTCGGCGACAGTTGCCCTGGCAGTGGGTCTCATAACCGATGCCCTCGTCGCGGCACGAGTTCTGCCCGCCAATTCCAATCGCACTGAACTGCCGGAGGGCTACCGATTTTGGCCGGCGTTTGGCCAAGCTGTCCGTGCCGCGAAGTTTTCGCCCCAGAACATCCTCGCCGTAATGTCAGGTGGCCTCGGCGAGTCGAGGATGATTCTTCGCTGGATCCTTTTTGGCACGGTACTGGCCGCAGCAGTCCAGACGTTTGTCCCGGCGACAGTATTCCGGGAGTGGTTTGGCCCAACTCTTCTCGGCCTTGGCCTGACATTGATTGCAGCCACAATCATCGAGGTCTGTTCGGAAGGCAGCACGCCGCTCGCTGCGGAGCTGTACACTCGCGCCGGAGCACCAGGCAATGCTTTCGCGTTTCTCATGGCGGGCGCCGCAACAGATTTCACGGAGATCATAGCGCTGCGTGAAACCACCAGACGGTGGATCATGGCCTTGGCCTTACCCATCCTATCAATCCCGCAAATTCTCCTGATCGGCGCCCTCTTCAATGGGCTGCACGCTCATCGCATAGTTTAGCGGGCGCGTGTCATATCCATTTTACCACAGGAGAAGAGGATGCGGATGCGGTAGTGGTGGAGGTTTCGGAAACCGCGTGCCGCGCTTTTGATTGGTTGGATCTTGGAGTTGAGGCCTTCGCTCCCCGCGTTGGTGATCGGGTGAGGTACCGAGTTGAGAATCCCTTCCTCATGAGCGCAAAGTGTTCTGGCCACTTGTTTCATCGCCGTCAGCCCGGAATGCATCACCCAGCTTAACCACTGGCGAAGGCACTGCCCCACTGCCGATAGCGTCAGAGGTGATCGAAGACCTGTTTCATGATCCATGCTCTGCAGACCTCCAATTCCTGCGCCTGCAAGGCCTTGAACTCCCGGCGCTGCGCCACACTCATTTTGCGAATGCCCCGCAACCAGATCCGCTTGGTTCCCATCAGCCGCCTGTCGCCTTTTCTTCCTAGCCGCTTGTTCTCCCGACGGTGAACGCTATCGACGCCTTCGTTCATCTTCCTGGCCACATGAAAACGGCCATGCACAACCTTGGCTCTGGGCAGCGTTTTCCTTACGCCGCCTGGTACGGGCCGCTCATGTCCATGGCCACCGTCTTCACTGCCACAGTCACCCCCCCGTGCACAGGACATTCGCAGCCCGGCACACGGGCAATGAACCGCGTCTCAAACTGCATGGTGTCCAGATGACGCCACTGACGCTCCGGAGCATGGTCGTAACCCTTGCACCGTTTGCTGCATTTTGGACACGGCCAACTCGCCCCAGGCTTCGCCGCCAAGCAAATCTCCACCCTGCCTTGCTCCAGCTTCAACTCAACGCTTTCAACACTCCATGGCCTCTTGAGCCCCACCAGCTGCGCGTAGTGATCCGTCAATATTTTATGTGTGTTCATCGCACACAAACAACAAGAGTGGCGCCCAGATTTCCTCCCTGAATTGTATCCCACGAACCAGTCTTCAGACGATGAATCTCAAGCGATTTCCTTTTGAAATTGAACAGACCGCATGAAGAGAAATCCGCATCCGGTCCCCGTAACCGAGGGTAAGTCAGTCACGGCTCACGCGTGGGGCCGGTCAACTACTCTCGTCAGCTTTACTCAACTTCCGCCATGAAGTCTTGCCCAGGCGCTGGGGCCTTTTTGCTGCGTAACGCCGCATTTGTTCCCATACGTTCACGGCTCACTTCATGCCAGTTACTGCACATGAGCGGCCATCACGCATAACCGACGGCGGACCATCGCCCACGAACTGAGTTCACCAACAGGGAACATCGTGCTTCCCACTTCTCCGGGCCCTTCGATATGGGCGTGCGACGGGAACTGCGGACTCGAACTTTTTTATGCAAACGCGGACGATGATGGGAACGGCGACATGGCCGCAGACGCCTTGCCCTTTTCCTGATATACTGTCTGGGTATCTCACGATAGAAGGCGGGACCACCTAACTATTGCAATACCAGTTCCGCAGCGCGTTCGCTGCCTAGATAAGCCTCGAAATTACCGCTCAAGGAAGATCGACCGCCACTGTGCGCATCGCCGAGAGCACTGAGATTCGCGATCAGATCCACGTAAACCCGTTGTTTCGACGGATCGATAACGTTCCTCGGCAGGAGGACATTCATTTCGTAGCTCAACGGCTCGATTGCGAGCGTTCCCTCGACCGGTTCGCCGACCCAGGCTCCGGACGTTTTGCGATACAAATCGATTCCTCCACGGGCTGGACATGGTACCAAACAAAACAGTGCAGGCTTTGCAGTCGGCGTATCAGATACAAAAAGTTCCAAGCCGGACCCGTCTATCGGCACAGAGGGTTCTGGACTCACCTCCGAATCGTTGATTCGCATCTTTAAGGCTATGGCCCCGTTGCATCGCCTGAAAGCAACTTTGGCCGCCGGAAACCCGGCAAGCTGCACTTCCACGGCCGCTTCACGGTCATCGCGCACATCCAGTTGCGTGCGACGGCGGAGAACAACGCCTAAAGGCAGCACATCGCGATCATCGCAGTCGAGATCGATTCTCAGGCCACTAACAGGAAGCGCGCCTTGAACTTCCACTTCAAATTCCGCATGGCGTGCGCCCGGCTCAAGAACAACTGTCTCGTCGCCTGGCAGACGGCATTGCGCAGGCAGAACCATGCGCAAATCGAGTCGGCGCGGTTTCGCTTCCTGCCAGTCGGCGACCGCCCTGAGTGCGAGAACTCCTCCGGCATCGTCAGGCAGTGGCCCGGCAATGTCGAGCCGCACGATAATTCTGTCAGCAGTCCCTTCCCATGACCGACCCGTCCCTTGGATCGTGCGGGTGAATTCTCTGAGCAGACCATGGCCTTGATGCGCTTCGATCAATTCGTCGCACAAAGCCCAGATTTCATCCAATTTGAGCGTTGCAGACGCGAGGGGATCAAGCATGGCCGCATGATAAATGGCTTCACGCCTCCCTGTGAGCGCAGCTTCCACGGCAAGAGCCTGCACGTTGATGTTCGTCCGGCAGATTGCGGCAAGGTGTTCAGGAAAATCGCCGATTCTGGTGCCCTGCACGCCTTTGGCATCGACTAGATCCGGGGTCTCCACAATGCAGCCTTCAGGAAGATTGGGAATCAGCGCATGATTGACGACATTTCCGTAGACCACACGCGGCGTGTCGGTCACGATGGAATGGATGATGTAAGATCCGTACTCGTTGCTGGGCGGAGCGACGGAGATGCCCCTGGCGTCACTACCGAGAAGCTGGCGCTCAGTCTTGGCCCACGACGCCGCGCCCGCTTCGCATCGCCGGATGTATTCGTCAAGAGGCACATCGAACCGGCCGATCATTTCGTCTCCGTGCGGAATGAAGTACGGAACATACTCAGCCTGATGTTCGCTGGATTCCGTCACGAAATAACCCAGCCGACGCATCATCTCAAAGCGCACCTTATCGTCGTGAAAATCCGAATCCTTCAATTTCGCGAACAACAAAGGGTAGGCATCGCGACCTTGATAATTGAACTCGAGAAAGAAGGCCATGTGATTAATGCCTGCAACCCGGTAGGTGACACCATCCATATCCAGCCCGGCATACCCGGCCAGCTGATGCGATGTTCCCTGAACGGAATGACATAGTCCGACGGCAGGGATACCCACGCCGCGCGCAACAGCCCAACACAGAATTGCCATGGGATTGCTATAATTGAGCAGCAAACATCCCGGGGCTGCAGCCTCGGCGATGTCGCGTGCGATCGTCAACAGCTCCGGCGCGGTCCGAAGCCCGCGAAAGATGCCGCCGATCCCGAGCGTATCGGCTATGGTCGCGCGAAGACCGTACTTTTTTGGAATCTCGAAATCCGTCACCGTCCCCGGCTTATATCCGCCGACTTGGATCGTACAGATCACGAAATTCGCTCCCCGGATGGCTTCTGTGCGGTCTAACGTTGCCACAACGCGCGCTTTAACCTTCAGCTGTGCGATCATCCGACGCACTATCTCTTCAGCAACCCGCAGTCGTGCCGGATCGATGTCCATGAGACGCATTTCGGAATCGGCGAGCGCCTCCTGTTGAAGGATATCTCCGATCAGGGTCTTGGCGAAGACGACGGACCCCGCTCCGATCAAAGCGATCTTTTGACTCATAAAAACGCGTTGGGCACTGCTTGCCACGTCGCCATGTACAACGCAAGCGCCGAGACGAAATTATCCCGGAAAACGCCCCCCAATCCATTGACCCTCAAGAACACGCCGCACCCGTCCGGCAATGGCAACGCGCTCTCCCGCAACAGTGCATTCGAGCCGTCCGCTTCGCGCAGACAATTGCCTGGCCGACAAACGGTCGCGTTGGAAACGCGCAGACCAGTGTGGTGCGAGGGCGGTACACACAGAGCCGGTCACCGGATCCTCCGGAATGCCTTGGTGGGGCGCAAAAAACCGGTAAACAAAATCTATACCGCGCAATTCGTCGTCGGACGGATCCACAGCAGCCGTGATGCACACAGCAAAATCCTCGATCTCCGCAAGCGCTTTCAGATCCGGAGCGGCGTTAGCAACCGCTGCTGCGCTTTCAAGAACGGCAATCCCGTCCCGGGCGCGCCAATAACTTTTTACGCGGCAACCCAAAGCCACTTCCAGGTTTGGAGGCGTTTCGGCTGCGCGCGCATCCATACGGGGAAAATCCAGCGCATAGGAGTCGCCGGAACGCCCAACAGCCACAGGCCCCGCATTGGTGGTAAACACAGCCCGCCGCCCGCCATCCCTCAGGCACACGGCACCTGCCGCCAAGGTTGCGTGGCCGCATAAATCCACTTCAACCGTCGGGCTAAAAAACCGGATGCGATACGCCCCTTCGGCGCTCACCGGGAGGACAAAAGCCGTTTCCGACAGGCCGACCTCCGAAGCAATCCGTTGTGCGATTCCATCCGCCAACGGTTCATCCAGCAGACACACACCGGCGAGATTCCCGGTGCCGGGCCCCGATTCAAACGCGCTTAGAAGGAAGAAAGGCAGTTGACCGTCTTCATGTGGGGCGGGGGCAGTCATGATTGTGCCTCCCCGGAAGCATCCTTTGAATCCTGGCCGGTCACTGTCTCCTCGTCCCGGGCCAGGAAAGCACTCAGCACGAACAACCCGGCCGCCACGCAAATGCACGAGTCCGCAAGATTAAACGCAGGCCAGGCAAAGACGCGGCTGCCGGCCACAACGTAAAACTCCAGGAAATCGATCACGTGCCCGTGAACAAGCCGGTCGGTGAGATTACCGAAGATTCCTGCGAGCAACAGCCAGACACCCAGCTGCGGCAGCGCACCGCGGAATGCCCCCCGCCAAGCGAAAATCAACAACCCCGTCGCCACCACAATCGACAGCCCGACGAAGAACACGTTGTTGTTCTTCATCAATCCGAACGCCATCCCAGTGTTGTAGGTGTGCACGAGGTTAAAAAAACCCGGCACAACTTCGATCGGAGAAAATTGCGGAATGTGCCGGACCACAAGCCACTTCGTAATCTGGTCGGCTGCGTACAGCGGAAGGGTGATCAGCAAAAAGGGCAGGCGCATGCTTTGGGAATCTCTGGATCGAGTACGATACTCACCCCCCCACAGCGCGCCCGCAACACGCAATGCATTTTTCCTGGCACAGAAATGGCCACATCGTAGGATGGCGTTTCACACTTATGTCTTCTGACAGGACGTCCTCACTTCCCTCCCGCGCCGTTGCGGAACTTCGCAAGGCCGAAACGCGTGTCTCCCGCACACCCGCTCTCATCGGCTTTGACGGTTTCGTTGATACCATTCTCCATGTCGTCGCGAAGCGCGAAAGCGCTTCGAAATACACGCCGTTCACACGGATGAAAGACTGGGGGACACGCGTCAGTGCTGCTGCCGGTTTGAGCGCCAATTTTGAGCTGGCGCCGCAACTGGTAAAAATTGGCGGCAACGGGCCAATCATGGCCAACGCACTCAGCACCTTTGGGTTGCCCATCACGTACATCGGCAACCTCGGCTCGCCCGCCATTCATCCCGTGTTCCGCGACTTCGCAAAACGCGCGACCGTCTATTCTGTTGCCGAACCCGGTTACACCGATGCGCTCGAATTTCAGGACGGCAAACTTATGCTCGGCAAGCACTCCAGCCTTCCTCAGGTCAATTGGAAGTCGATCATAGCTACGGTCGGAGAAGCGCCCCTGCGCGCCGCGTTCCAGAGCGCCTCCCTCGTTGCCTTGGTCAACTGGACCATGCTGCCCCATATGTCCGCGATATTCTCGAAGATCCTCTCGGACATTGCACCTGGACTCAGCGGCCCGCCGCGCCGAATCTTTTTCGACCTTGCAGACCCGGCAAAACGCACGCCCGCAGATGTTGCCAAAGCTCTGCGGCTCATTGCTCAATTTCAGAAATTCTTCGATGTGATCCTCGGACTCAACCTTCACGAATCGGAATTGATTGGCAAAACCCTGGGATTGAAACTCTCTTCCGCCGAACCGCCCAAGGTCGAGGCTCATGCGCGACGTCTTGTGGAAAAGCTTTCCCTTGCAGCCGTCATCATTCATCCGACGCAATTCGCAGCAGGAGCAACCGCCTCGGAATGCGCGCATGTGCACGGTCCGTATACCGCAAAACCCCGTATCACAACCGGCGGCGGTGACCATTTCAACGCAGGGTTCTGTCTGGGTCAAATTCTGGATGCGCCTCTGGACGTCTGCCTGCAGATGGCAGTCGCCACATCCGGCTGCTACGTGCGCAGTGGCAAAAGCCCCACTCTGCCGATGTTGCGCCGTTTTCTTGCGGGGCTAATGACAACCCAACAGACAGCCCCAGCCGGAGCGCGCCCCCAGACCGTTCCCTAGATCCGCTGTTCCTCAAGGTCGTACACATCAAAGAAGACGTAGACCGGACGGTTCTTCGGGATGAATTTTGGAATGTAATCTTCCATATACTCCTGCATGCCATCCGGCAGCTCGGCCATGCGTTTGCCCCGCCATTCGTTGTTCCAACGAACAATCTCAATGCGTTCGCGCTTTTTCGCATGTTGCGCAATCCATTCCTCCACCTCGCCATCCGTAGCGCCGGTGGCGACGAAACTCTTGAAATCCTCCCCGCTAATACCGGCGAAATCGAAGAAGATGTTGTCCAGCGGGCAATTGAAATGGTACTCACCGTTACTGTTGGCCAGTGTTGCCCGACACTTATCCAGCGCGCGGGCTGCGATCACATATCCTCCCAACGTTTCCCTCGGACTCCGCGGAAAAGTCCGCACGAGATCCGAGGCCAGCAACTTCAGTTTTTTATTCGAATCCATACAAATCCATGGAGGAATCAGCCCGCGAAAAAATTCCGGCCCCAGCACGTCGTCATCCCAATTCATCGCGCAGGGAAGCGGGAAGTTTCCAGGACTCGATAAACTCAGGCAAACGCAGGCGCCAATTGTCGCCCCCAACTGATCCCGGAGTGTTGAACCGCAAATCCATGCCCAGCAGGTCAACGATCATGGGCATTGGATAACGCGAATTCGAGCGTAGCAACGCGGCATTGAGCCTGGCAGCAAGGTGCATGTCGTAGGGCCCCACGGACATTTCGGGATCCAATCCCGCCCACTCGATAAGCCTCCGCAGCTCGTGGTATGATTCGTTCTGCTCCTGACCCTCGCGGCATTTCGCGTAAAGTTTGGACCACAAACCTGCCAAAGGTTCATGATCGTGCGTACCGAACGCGGCAAGACTGTTGTGCGGATAATCCGAGGCGGATGCGAGATCCCCTGCTCTGTTCCTCTCCCACATGGGGATTTTCATGATGCCAACACCCAAACTTAACAGATGCGGCCGCATGTAATCGGGTACCACACCAAGATCTTCACCGATTACGATGGCATCCGGGGCACCTTCCAACAAGGCGTTGAGCCGCAGTGCCCCGTCGCTGCGATTGGCCTCCGCCCGTTCGGGCGCCCAGTCGTCCCTCGGAAAGAAACCGGGCAGCCGTCCACCTGTTTTGTGCCGAGCTTGCTCATCGTCCAATCCCACGAATTCCGCGTTGCGCATTGGCGCCCAGGGAAACCGGTAGATCCGATAAAAGCCGAGAATATGGTCGACGCGATATGCATGGAAATATCGGCACACACCGCGCACACGCTCCCGCCACCATAAGAAGTTGTCCGCAGCCATGCGTTCCCAGCGGTAGAGAGGGATCCCCCAATTCTGCCCCCACCGCTGAGTGAAAACATCGTCTTTGAAATATGGCTCCGGTGGCGCACCCCCAAACCATTCCTCGTCGAACAACTCCGGTGCGGCAAAAACGTCCGCGCTGTTCATCCCTACACCGAACGGAACGTCCCCCATGAGTTTTACCCCTCGCCGCTCGGCATGTGCGCGCACTTCATCCCATTGCCGGTGCGCGATCCATTGCACATAGGAAAAGAACAATGCGTCGTTCTCAATCCGCGCGCGTTCTCCCCGCGCCGCCGCCGCAAGCCAGGCCGAAGCTGGTCTGTAACTCCGATGGTGTGGCGGCCAGTCCGACCGCAATTCGCTGCCATGATACTCAATCAGCGCGCGGAACAGCGCATAGGGCTCAAGCCAGGGGGCTGTTGCCTTGCGAAACGTCAGGAAATCCTCCCGGCGCGCAGGTGACGCGTCCCGCGCAAACGCTTCAAATGCAGCCCGTAGCACGGGCCATGTTCGCCCTTTCACTGCGGCATAATCCACGCGCAAAGTTTCGTCGTCGTGAACCGGTATACGGGCGAGCAACTGTGCAGCCAAGGCTGCCGGCGCATCGTCCAGCGCTCCCGGCGAAACGTCCAGTGTCAGCGGATTCAAGGCGCGGGAACTTAACGCATTGTACGGGCTGGGATCGCCACCTGTCTCGTTCACAGGCAGAAGTTGAATCAATCCAAACCCGTTTTCTGCAGCCCAATCGATTGCCGTGCGCAACTGCCGGGTGGTGCCGATGCCAAGATCCTGTCCCGATCGACTGCGCAACGCCCAGATCGGCGTGGCAAATCCCGCAATACGGCGCGGCAGCCAATCTTCGCGATTCATTGTCGACGGCCGAAAAAGCGCGTTTCTACCCCGCGCGTCCGCTCATACGTCCGAGCGCACCGGCGGCATGAGCCCTATCGTCCAATACACGATCATGTTCCGCCAAACCGCCACTATGCCCATTGCCCCCCGAGGACGCCTTTCGCCCCCGCCAGATCGCGACGCCGACAAACGTCAGCTCGAGCACAACAAACCCCAGCGCATATTCAAATCCGCCGGAGCCGAATCCATAGCTGTGAAGCCCCGCACCAAGCACGAAATTCACGCCGTACCATGCCATCAACACCGATAAAAACGCCACTACCGCTCCGACAGACAGTCCGAACCCTCCCCATTTGCCCGCAATGCGACCATGCAGAATGAACAGGTAAGACAACAACGCCACCAGCGACCATGTCTCCTTCGGATCCCAATCCCAGAACCGGCCCCAGCTGTAATTCGCCCAAAACGCCCCCAGAACAACGCCTGTCGCAAGTAACAGCACGCCAATCTGCATCGCACGATAGACATGCTGATATATCGGCCGCACCACATCGATGCGACCCGTCGCAATCACGCGGCCAAGAACGATGTGACCCAGGGCGAGCGCAAGCAGGAATGCTGCGTAGCTCGACACCACAGCCAGCACATGTGTCGCAAGCCAGAAATTGTCCCGCAACACCGGCATCAAGGGGTTGATCGCAGGATCCAGAATCGCGGGTTGGCTATCCGCAACAAACAGCGACAGCATTGCCGCAGGAGCTGCGGCCAGCAGATAATATCGGGAACGATAGATGGCCTCCAACAACAACCCAAAGAATGCGGCGCCGAACCCCGCCCAAATGACCGACTCGTACATGTTTGTCACGGGTGGCCTTCCGGCGACGGCCACCCGCGCATAGAAGCCGAAAATCTGCAGGGCCAGCCCCCCCAAAGCCAGAACCCATGCGGCTGCATACCCGGACTTGCGCGCCGTGCGCCCGGTTAGCACCAACGTAAGTGCCGCGGCGGCATATAACACCCATGCAATGCGATGCGGACGCAACGTCTGATAAACGTGCTCCAAACCCACAAGATACTGTGAGGGATACGCTTTGCCCCCCGCTGCGCGCAGGACCCCAACAAGCCGCTGTGCGACTTCCTCGAACCCGGTCTGCGAGGACTCCGCGTACGCTTGATGCATCGCATCCCACGCGGTACCGACGTCCGCTGCGTCCAAGGCTTCCGATTCGCGAAACATCGGAATCGTGAGCCAGCGAGCACGCTCTTCCGCACCGCGGGAAGGTGGGGCAACGGCGAACGAGGCACCATCCAACAACTCCAGCATTGTGGCCATCCGAACCCCCGTGTCGTTCGCTGCGCTTTCGATCTTATCCAGCTTCGGCCGTTCTTCCGCACGCTGTCTTGCACGCACCTCATCGACTCGCCGTAAGACCGAGGCATTGGCGGCAAGTTCCTCAAAAGAATACAAGCTCCGGCCGGACTCTAACCCCACAGCCTCCCGGAACTCCTTGTTTCCCACGCGGATCAGCGGCGTCTGTTCCCACCCTCCGGGAGACACCCAGATCGCAGCAAGCACATCCACAGCGTCATAAGTCCGTCCACCGGACTTCATCGCAATCTCGCCATGAATCCCCAGCAACGTTTCCTGCGCGAAGGTCAGAAACGGCTTCTTCCGCCCGCCTGACTGCACCGGAAGATCCTCCAACGTTCGTGCGTCGAGAATCTGCACGGGCAAACCCGCAGAGATATCGTCGGTGCCGAATGCAGCGCCGACCCAAAACGTCGCGAGTGCCAAAACCAGTGCGCTTCGGGCCATGTCACGCATTACGCGGAGCGCTGAGTCAATGGATGGTCGCGCGTACGGACGCCGGCGCGGGTTGATGATGTTCGGATTGTGGTGTGCGGTCTTCAATTGTGTCGCTCCCGGCCTGCCCGGATTTGCCATCCGCGCTTGTCCCGTTTCGTTTTCCGTTGCGCGGGGTGAGGTAGAACATCACCCCGATCCCCAAGCAAATCATTACCGATCCAACCCACTTCGGCAACCATCCCGGATCGTGCAGGACCTGCAGGGTGGTCTCGCGCAGATTCTGCGGGTTCCATTCCGCCTGCGAAAACTTGTACGTCTGGCCACTGAGCTGGCCCCAGACTCCGGGGGGAAAGCTCGCCGGATGATTCATGCGAACCAACGCTTCGACAGAACGGCCGCTGGACGCCTCGTCGAAGCGCACGGTGCTTCGGAAATCGGCCGGACGGTCCGTGCCTTCATCGCGTGGCACTTCAAACTTCAGAAGCGTGATACCAAACGGCAGCGGCCGGATCCGATGGCCAAACGCTGCGCGCACAACATGTTCGCCATCGCCAAGAAAGACGTTTTGTCCGGCGGGCATCCACACCGGCTCACCACGCGGGTTGCCGTCCGATCCCAACAAAAGCGCGCGTATACCGGGCAATCGGCCGCGTTCCGGCAAGGCGGATGCGTCACCGGGCGCCCAATTCTGTCCGACGGCTGCGCTGGGCTCTGAGCGCAACAATTCCACTGTCCAATCAGCCCAACCCGTCGCCACGATCGCGCCAGGCTTCAGAGATCCGCGTGCAACTTCTCTGCCGCCCTGCATGAATCGATAAGGATGCTCCATTGTGCTGTCAGCAGCTTGCGCGACGATCTCCATTGCAGGAACCCCTCCAGCCACCCGTTTGGCCCCGCCTAATTCCGGAACAACCAGTCGGATCACCGCTGCCGGATTCTCTGCGCGGTCAGACCGCGATACCGGCTTGCCATCCACAATTTCGAGCGCAGGCCAATATTCCAGCGCTTCGAGCGTACCGCCTCCCGCTCCGAGTTTCACCGGGCCTTTACCCAGAAGATCGTGAAGCCGCCAGCTTAACCCGCCCAGGTCACCCGGTTTCTCCAATCGCAACAGCGGAGCGCCTGCGTTGTCCATGCTCAGGACCAACGCATAACCCGCCGAAGCCGCACCATCCGCGCGCGTAACAATCGGTTCGTCCGGCGCGTTCGCGAGCACCACCCACGTCTCCTGCACAAGCGCCGTCTCCGCATCACCAACCTCGCTGCCCGACGACTCTTTGCCTTCACGCCGCTCTTCCCCGGCAGGAAACGCTTCTACGAGCCGCACTTCGGCAAGCCCACCGAGATCGAACCGCTCCCGCTCTCCAAGAATCAGCGCAGCATGCATCTCCCGCTCCAGACGCCCGCTTTGCAGTCGCAATGCGATCCCCGGTGCACCAGCTGCGCCGCCTGCGGAAACAAGCCGCGCCTCCTCCACAAGATGTTCAGCCGCGCCATCGATCACGATGCGTCCCGCACCGTCAGGCAGATTCATAACACGCGGGCGCTCTTGCGATGGCTGCGTAACCTCCGGATCGAAAGGATGCATTGCCGTTCCCTTCAGCGTGCCAATCTGGATGATTTTTTCGCGGTCTATAATTCGACCTCGCGGCTGACCCTGATCAAGCCGCACGCTTCCTTCGAAGCCAAACTTCTGCCCAATCATCGCACCGATGAGCAAAATGACAATACCGTAATGCGTAATAACAAACCCAACATGACGCCGTTGCCATGGCCAGCGCGTGATTGTGACTGCTATAAGGTTCACCATCAGCACCCCCAACCACAGGCTGAACCATGGTGCCTTGTAGATATAAGCCTGCGCGATCCTTGTGCTAAAACCGGCTTCAATAAACGTCGCCACGGCGCAGGCCACCGCTATGGTCGCGAGCAATGTCATGGCAAGATGCAAGGAACCCAGCCAATGGATTGCCTGCCAAACCGCGGACGAATATTTGCGTTGCTCGACGTATCGGCTGTGCTCTGCGCGTGTCATGCTGGGCTTCGTGAGAAGTTACGCGCCGCAGCGGGTGCCGGATGGCGTGATCGACGTTCAACACCTGCCTGCACAAGTGCCATGCCAATGAGCATCCCACACAGCATTGCGAAATAGGTCAGTAAAAACTGGACGCCGGCATGCGTCACAGGCACAAGCGCCGACCCCACAGCGGCGAGTTTCATACCGAGTAACATGGCACCAATGCACCCCAGCGCGGCACCCGGCTGCCATCCCCACCGCCAATGCAACAGTCCGGCCGCCACAATCATTGCCGCATCCATCCAACGCCATTGCATCAAAAGACCCCAGCCAAGATCGGACCGGGCGCAACCGCACAAGCACACACCGTCCCTCACAACCGCTGCAAAACCGGCGTCCGCCCACCAACCCGCAAGCATGGCAAATCCTCCAATACCGGCCATCTCCACAATCTGACCTGCGCCCCCATCCAGCTCGGGACGCCAGAGCCAGAGCACAGCCGCACAGGCTGCCGCCACAAGACCTCCAAGCAGGATCGCTCCGCCACTCATCCCGGCAAGCCATGGCAAGGCGGCTCCCTGCGCGAAGACTCCGCCAAGCGTCAAAATTCTCCCCATGCGGTTCGAGCCAAACATCCCGCGCGAAAGACCCGCCCCAACCACAGCTGCGGGAAGGATCGGCGCTGCGATCGTGGTTTCTCCTTCGCGCACGCGTCCCGAACCGCTCCTGTTCAATGCGCGGATCGTGACTGTTGCGCTGGATCCCAGCATCAACAGCGCAGCCGCCACAGGATGCAACACGCCCGCCGCTGCCAGCGCGATACCTGCCACGTTGTAAACACCGGCAAAAATGAAATTTGTGCGAATCGCGCGCAGCGTTCGCCGCGCGATATCGATTGCAACCGGCACGCGGCTGAGTTCCCCTCCAAAAATCTCGCCACTGGCCGCGCTCCGGCTCAAATCCGCACCTTCGCCCATGGCAAGGCTGCAGGCACTGTGCGCCATCGCCGGCGCGTCGTTCACCCCATCTCCCACGAAGAGCACACGCCGCCCCTCTGTCACAAGTTCGCGAACCTTTTCCGCCTTGGCATCGGGCGTCATACCGGTCAACACGCGACCTGACTCCACGCCGGGAAAATCTGCTGGGGACCACGCCGGATCACCGGTCATAATCCATGTCTCAACGCCATTGTGCCCCAGCCTGGCGACCGTCGGCGCCGCCGAATTGCGCATCTGTTCGCGGACCACGGCGATGACCGCAAGCTTGCCATTCACCCGGACGTAAAACTCGCGCGCCGCACTGCCGGACTCCGTTAGGCTGCGCCGCAGATCCGCAGCTTCGCGCTTGTGTGTCGGCGCATCCAGCAAGTTTGCATTCCCGATCTCGATCAGTGCGCCACGGACTTTGCCCGAAATCCCCGTCGAAGCCACTGCACGTACATCGGACGCCACGCCGTCCGGCGCATCGCCCGCCCATGCCGCAAGCGCGCGCGCCACAGGATGCG
>CAZZCL010000001.1:8222-84743 GCA_964652295.1 uncultured Chthoniobacterales bacterium | reverse complement strand
CGGGCGACGTACGCGCCGAAGCGCGCGCAGCCGGAAAGTCGATCGAGACTGCGGCGCGCGAATGCCGTTACGCATTTTTCCAGGAGATCGCGCGCAAGACACGCTGCCGGACTTTGTTCCTTGCCCATCACGCCGGGGACAAAGTGGAAACGCTCCTCTGGAACCTGCTGCGCGGAGCGGCCGGCCGCGGTCTGTCCTCTTTGCGCCGCATCACGCGGATGGGCGATCTTGCAATTGTGCGCCCGTTTGTCGCTGTAGAGCCGGAACGGCTTTCTGCCTACGCAAAAATGCATGCCATCCGCTGGCGCGAAGATTCCTCGAATGCGTCGCTCGATGCCACGCGCAACCTACTGCGCCATAGAATCATTCCCCAGCTCGGGACGCTTCTCGAACGCAATGTGACCGCTCCCCTGCTGCGTTGCGCGGACATTCTCGCCGAAGAAGATGCGTATCTGGAAAGTCTCCCAGCCGTCGCTGCCTGTGCCGACTCTGCCGAGTTGCATACCGCCGATCTCGGAGCGCTGCCTCTCGCCTTGCAGCGCCGGGCCGTACGGAGGTGGCTCACTGCACACAGGGTGCCGGATGCCGGTATGAAAGAAATCGAACGCGTGCTAACGCTCCTCACACCGGGAGGACCGGCAAAAATCAATCTGCCCGCAGGGCGCCATGCAAGACGTACCGCCGGGCGCATCTACATCGTTTAACCCTTCATACAAAGCGGTTGTTCATGGAGTTCTTCACTCCCCATCGCCATCGGCAATCAATTCGGCGTAGGTGGCCGAAGGCGTGTCACCAAGCGGATCGGTTTTCAGTCGGTCCGCGCTTTTTGTGTAATCGAGAGAATACAATCCGAACCGCGGCGTAAACGATCCCCATTCGTAGTTGTCGCAAAGCGACCAATGGAAGTATCCGATCAAAGACGTGCCATCGCGCCGGGCGCGCTGCACCTCATGCACGTGCAGGCGCAGGAACTTGCTTCTGGTCATCCGATCACGCCGGGGCAACGGCGTGTTGTCCCAACGCACACCGAGCGCCATGCCGTTTTCTGCAACCAAAACCGGCAGCCCGAAGTCGGAACTGTAGTGTCGGCAGAAGAAATAGAGGCCGCGAGGCAGCACGCGCCAATCCCACCATTTGCTCGTCACGGTGTTCATCATCCATGAACGGAACGACCGCGATTTGATCTCCAGATCCGTCCAGCGAGGAAGCCGGAAGCTATGTGCAAGGAACGGGTCGTAATAATCGAGCGCAATATAATCCATGCTGCTTTCGCGGGGCGCCGAATAGACTGCGTCCAGCGCCGCGGAAAATGCGTCGGCACGAAACGTTCTCCAGCCGACAGTGTTACTGAGCCATTTAACGAAGCCGCCGAGAAGCACCGGCAGTTCACGGTGCGTGATGAGGCGTTCCTCCTTAAAAGCGCGCGAGAAAGCGATTGCCCGCTCATGAATATATTGCGCAACGTCCGCACGTGCGACGCCGCGCCGTCGCACGCATAGCAGATCCAGCAGCAGCTTATCCGACCAGTACAGGTCGCTGCAGTAATTGTTTGTGGCAACGAAAGGCCGTTGCCAATCCCGCCGAACGTACAGATCGTGGATTGCGTTATAGGCCCGGACATGGGCGGCCAGGAGCGTGTCGTACGCGCGAAGAATATTCCCGAAGCCGGCTCTTGCTGCGGAGGGGAACTGCCGCCCGATGTAGGTGTTTAACACGAGCATGTTGGGCTCGTTGATCGTCAGCAGATAACGCACGGGCGCGAGGTTCCGCTCCTGCAAACGCGTGTTAAGATAATCGAGCGCGAATTCTGTATACCGCACGAACCGGTCCACCGTGGCTTCATCGAGCCACGGGTCCGGACCCATCCATGCCGGATGCACAAAATGGTGCAGCGTAAGCACAGGCTCCAGTCCACGATGTCTGCATGCCGCAAGAATATCCGCGTAATGCTCGAGGGCCTCCTCGTCGAAACCGGGTTCTTCCCGCGAATCGGGCCTCTGGCAAGGCTGCACACGGCTCCATTCGATGCCAAGCCGGAACGCGTTCAACCCAAGATTCCGGGCAAGGCCGAAATCCGAATCGTAGCGCGTCCAGAATTCCGATGCGCCCCCGCTGTGCGCAGCATGCCCGGTCGCTTCAGCCACAGCCCAGTTTGTCTGCGGCTGACCCTCTCCATTGTACCCGCCCTCGCATTGATATCCGGAGGTCGACACACCCCACAGGAAGGTGTGCTCCGCCGTTGCGACCTGTTTCGTCTTGCCCTCTCTCATCGGTTCAGGCGCGCTAATCCCGCTCTTTACCCGCCGCATGCGCGATTGCATCCCGGCCGGCCTCGCTGATTTCCAGGGGAGGCAGCTGATCTTCAATCAGCGTGCGCACCACCGTATGCGTCGCCTGCGGGCGGCCCAGAGCCATGGCCCGCCTGCGCATGACCTCGAGTCGTGCAGGATCTGAAAGCAGCGAATCGATCTTGTACGGAATAGTGGTGAACTCATTGCATTTCAAAGCCACGCCATCTTCGAGAAGGTGATCGCTGTTTCGTTCCTCCTGCCCCGGGATGGGTGACACAATGACCATTGG
Organism: uncultured Chthoniobacterales bacterium; assembly: GCA_964652295.1. Taxonomy (GTDB): domain Bacteria; phylum Verrucomicrobiota; class Verrucomicrobiia; order Chthoniobacterales; family CALDSX01; genus CAZZCL01. Next base: position 82,163 of record CAZZCL010000001.1, on the reverse strand, counting down.
CAGGCCGCAGGCCAGCGCCTCGGACGTGGTTAAACCGCCGGGTTTGCCGATAAACAAATCGCTCATCTTCATTAGCACATGCATCTTGTCCGTGTATCCATGCACCTGAAACCTTCCCTCCGGGGCCTCCCGAACGATGCTCCGCACTTTCTCCATAAGTTCGGCGCTCTTTCCGCAGACCACCACCACCTGCACATCGTGGCGCAGCTGCAGCAGCCGCTCGGTGATAAACTCCGCCGGACCGACCCCAAGCGCCCCCGCGCTCAGCAAAATCGTGTGTTTGTCCGGGGCAAGACCGAAATCCAGGCGCGCCTGCGTCCGATCCACCGGCTCCGCAAACACGGGATGAATGGGGATGCCCGAAACCGTGATGCGCTCTGGCGGGAGTCCCAGTGCCTCAAGATGTGCGCGCGTCTCTTCGATTGCCACAAAATACCTGTGGAAGGCGCGCGAGAGCCACATCGCATGAAAATCCAGGTCCGTCACCACAATGGATAAATGCGCAGTGACAAGCCGCCGTGCGATGAGGTGGGACATAATGCCCGCGGGCATGAAGTGCGTGCACACGGTGATATGCGGATCGAAACGTCGGATCAATTTGACCAAGGGGCCGGTATTGAGCCGATCGAGGGCGTGCCGCATGCCATCGGTGCGCCACGGTTCATCGCTCGCCTTGTACCACCAGCCCAGAAATTCCGGTGCCACCCGCACCAGCTGCGTGTACAGCTTGGAATAGAAATCACGGAAAAATTTGTTCGTATTCGTCAATGCATCGTGATGCTGCACCTCGGCCACATCCGGATGAGCTGAAAACGCAATTTCCAACGCTTCGGCGGCCCGCACATGGCCTGTTCCGGCGCTGGTGCTCATAATTAACACGCGTTTACGATCGCTTCGCCTGCTCATTGCCTTTCCCGATCTGTCATGTCTGAGAGTTCTCCATTCTGTCCAGCCCGTCCGGACGCAACTGGAAATGCCGCGCGGAAGTTGAGACCGGACCGATGGCCTCTGCCCCCCTGAGCCCGCCGAGCCTCAGGCTACCGGCCTGTTGTCTGCGTTCAAATAACTCTATTTTTGGCTTGACCAATAGTTGCGCAACGGAAAGATGGTTTCAGAACAGGAGCAGTATGGCGATCACTTCGATTTCGCAGCCGCATCGCCAACCCACGCTGGCCTCAATCATGCACATCTCACTCGTTACCACAGCTTTGCCATTAACTCAGCCCCCCGGTGGGGTTGCAAAGTCAGCGCACACAATGCGTCTGCTTTTTGTGGCCGTGCTCGCTATGGCGACTATCTCCACGCTCCATGCGGGAGTCGATCAGCCGGCACGAGACATCCCGGTGGTCGATCTGGAACAATTCCCAAAAAATCTTACCCGGAACCATTTTAACGCAGATCTTCGTGTCGAAGGCGCCTCACCTGCCGGTCGCGACCTCAAACTCAGCGAGCGCACGGTAGATCGCAACGAAGCGGTTCTCGCGCTGCTTGCCGATGATCCAACTGTTGGCTATCCGCTTAAGAGCGGTATCACCGATCTGAGGTTCAAGATCGACGAAACCGATGTCCTGCGACGGGTTCAATTTCTCAATCTGGAAACCCGCGGCACCATCACCATCTTCGGATCCGCGGAGAATCTCGACCCGGACGATCCCCGCTGGCTTACGCTCGTCTCTGCACGGGCGCTTTCCGCGGAGCCCCTCATCGATTTCGACGTTCCCCCTGCCGAAGCCCGTTATCTGCTTGTGCGGTTCCAGGTCGACACACCCGGACGCATTGCCGGATTCACAGCGTTTGGCGAAACCACCATCGCCGACTTCATCCGGATCAACAGCCATCCTCTCGGCGGGCGCGAGGCTGAGCGCACCCCGATCGATTTCGACTACGCAAGCCTCTACTCGGGCGCCCGTGTCCAGTACATGAGTTCAGCTGCCGATCTCCGCACCATTCCGTTTCTTATCGACGATTCTCCCGTCACCGCCACGCAATTCGCTGCGGATGATGAAGCGCCTTTGGTGGTCATTGATCTCGGCCGTCCCCAACCTCTCAATCGCGTCTCGCTCATCACCTCCGGGCGCCCAGGCACAATTGTTGAAATTTATCTGCGGGAAAGCCGCGTGGAGGAAGGCATTGGCCAACCCGTCGTTGTCGCGGCTTCCGACGGCAAGAGCGGCCCGTCATACATGAACAATCCTGCAGCGCGTTCCGCCGCAGATCAGGCAGCGCTTGCGTCCACAGCCATGAGGCCCGCGGGCGATCCGCGCAGCGACGAAGAAGCTGACGAATACGCCCCTGTCGCGCGAATCGAAGATGAGGAGGGTGTCATGCGCAAAAGTGCGATTTTCGACGACAGCTTCGCCCGATTCATTTTAATCCGCCTGCGATCGAACGGTCGCGTTCAAGCCGGCGGACCGTTTACCATCCACGACGTCAGCGCATTCGGCGAGCCGTCCAGGGAGTTCGAACGTCTTGGAGCCGCGATCACCATCGAACCGCTCAGTACGAGCACAGGTGAGCCGACCGGCTCGGCTCCGCCTCAGGATGCGCCACCGCCAAGCCGACGTCGTCCTCCCGTACCACCGGTAAGCCCCTGAGTTTCCGCTCGACCTTCACACACTCCGAGCAGCTTCCCATCCCGGAGTTTGCTCGTGGCACTACGGTTATCGTCGGTGAGCTTTTAGGGAATCGTTCAGGCCGGACGGATCTGCGGTTCAAACACTCGGAGAGAATTTTCCCGCAACGCCCGTTTTCTGCGCGGTGCGAATCGGATTTCATCTCCTGTCAGATGTTTCCCGCGCTCCGGCAACCCGCAACGTCTACGACATTCGTAAAATCTGTATGAACATTCTCGTCACGGGAGCAACAGGGTATGTCGGCGGTCGTCTCGTACCCCGTCTGGTGGAGGCCGGGCACAATGTGCGGGTTCTCGTTCGGCATGCCGACCGTATTGCAGGGCGCGACTGGCAAAACCGCGTCCGGATTGTGGAATGCGATCTCGACCGCCCCACCGGTCTGGATGGTGCCCTCGAAGGCGTCGACGCGGCGTATTATTTGGTTCATTCCATGCAATCGGGAAAAGGATTCGAGAAAGCCGATCGCGGTGCAGCCGAGCGTTTTGGCAAAGCAGCCGCCGCTTCCAACGTCCGCATTGTTTACCTCGGAGGTCTGCAACCAGCCGCCGGGACGCCATCAGCCCATCTTGCAAGCCGCGCAGAAGTGGGTGCGATCCTCGCTGCTCACACGCCGACAATCGAGCTTCGCGCCGGCCCCATTATTGGTTCCGGATCGGCTTCTTTTGAAATGGTGCGCTACTTAACCGACCGCCTCCCGGCGATGGTCGCGCCAAGATGGATTCTCAGCAGGGTGCAACCGGTCGCCATCCGCGACGTGCTCGCCTTTCTGATTCGCGCCTTAGGTCTCCGGGGCAGCGCTGTGCTGGATATCGGGGGCGACGTGCTGACTTTCAAAGACATGATGGAGACCTTCGCCTCCGTGCAGGGATACAAACGCCTCATCGTCCCACTCCCGGTGCTTGCCCCCGGACTCGCCGCCCTGTGGGTGGGCCTCGTCACCCCAATTCCCAACCGTCTGGCAGTGCCGCTTGTCAAAGGGCTCATTCACGATCTGGTCGGCGACACCGCGCAGACCGAAAAGGTTATGCCTGACATTAAGCCGATACCTTATCGACGCGCTGTTGAACTTGCCCTTGCGAAAATCCAGTCCGGTAATGTCGAGACGCGGTGGAGCGGCGCGCTCGGCGGCGATGCCACATTCGATCTCGTCGATTGGGAAGGCACGATCCGCGAGGTGCGTTCGCTGCGGGTTGCAACATCGCCCGAAGCGGTTTTTAACGCATTCACAAGGTTGGGCGGCGAGAAAGGCTGGTTGGTCTGGCAATGGGCATGGCATTTGAGGGGGATGATCGACAAACTTGTCGGCGGCCCCGGATTACGCCGCGGACGGCGTCACCCGCAGGACCTCTACCCGGGCGAAGCCCTGGATTTCTGGCGTGTCGAAGCGGTCGAGAAACCATCGCTGTTGAGGTTGCGCGCTGAGATGCGTCTGCCTGGCAAAGCCTGGCTTCAGTATGAAGCTGTACCTGATGGCGGAGCCACCCGCCTGGTGCAGACGGCCATTTTCATGCCCAAAGGCATGGCCGGAGCGGTGTACTGGTACAGTCTGTATCCGATCCACCGCCACATCTTCAGCGACATGGTAAATGCCGTCGGAAAGGAAGCGTTGGTTTAGAAGGTTGACGCTTTGGCAGTGCGAAGCCGGCAGGTGCCCCCGCAGTTGATGGGCCTCTTCTTCTAAGAGAGGTTCCGAACGGATAGGTTTGTTGAAGATATCCGTCCTCTCAAACCTGGATTCGTTAGAAGGCTGATACGGCATCGTCAACAAACATTAAGGTTCCCTCTGCACCGGGTGAACCACCTGGTGAGCTGGAATTTCAGGCCCGGTGAACGTTCGGCACTTCGCCTGGCCAACATGCGGAGATTTTTTTACTGCGCTCCTGGCTTGAACATCGATGCGGCCAACTTGTGATCGAGCCTTGCAAAGCCGGAACCCCGAGGATCAGATCAACCGCGGGCACTGGCCTACCTTCAGTGAAATGCCAAAGCGCCCTTTTATGAACTCCGAGAGCGCGGGCCCTCACAAAGCCCTGCCTTTTGCACGCCCACAGCTTCGGGCGATAAACGAAGAGCCCTGTCGATCGCACGGAGATGCTCCGAAGACAAGCGCCCTGATCGCCCGGTTTTGTCGCCCTCTTGGAGTCGTGAACCTCGGCACCCTGAACCTTCAATCGCTTCATCAATCAGCATAGACCTGAAAGAAAACACATGCGCAATGACTTAAGACGCCGTGTTTAGAATTCGTCGTACGCAATCTGCGAGGCGGTTACGCCGAGGTCTCCAAGCATTTTCGTGCATGCCTTGACCATCATGGGTGGTCCACAGAGATAAAACTCTACGGCCTGAACCTTAGGATGCGATTCCAGGCAATGGTCGAGCACGACCTCATGGATAAATCCCGTCAGACCGGACCAATTGTCTTCCTCCAACGGGGTGGATAGCGCAGTGTAAAACGTGAAGTTTGTATGTCTGGCTGCGAGCGATTCGAAGTAATCGGTGTAGTACAGCTCCTGCCTTGAGCGCGCCCCATACCAGAAAGCGATCTTTCTAGCACTCCCTTCCGTTTCCAACAGGTGCGAAAGATGCGCCCGCAATGGAGCCATGCCCGCCCCACCTCCGATGTAGATCATTTCCTTCTGCGTGGGCTTGATATGAAAATCGCCGAAGGGTCCGACCGCAGTCATGACGTCGCCGGGCTTCAGCGACCAGACATACGCCGATCCCACGCCTGGAGGACAATCCTGCCCCGGCGGTGGCGTGGCGATGCGGACGTTGAACATCAGGGTGCGGTCATACGCCGCATTGCTGGCGATGGAGTAATTGTTGCGCCTGGCTCCGCCCGGATTTCGGGCGACAAGATCGAACACATGCTGGCGACGCCAAACGGCGGCATAGGGCTCGGGCACATCGAGATTGGAAAACCGGATCTCGTCATACGCGGGAATGTCGAGCTGCATGTAGTCGCCTTGCGAGAATCCGACCGCTGTGCCGCCCTCCGGTTCCAAGACCAGTTCCCGGATGAATGTGGCCACGTTCCTGGTGGAAACCACGCGGAAGCTTGCCGCGACCTGCTGGCGCACGCCGCTGCCTCCAGGTTTTGCAATGTTGAGCCACAAACGACCGCCGCGATCTTCAATCGGGTAAACGCACAGGCCACGGCAGATGGGCGCCCGCGCGGGTGATCCGTCCGCCAGATGAAAGCGGCCGTTGTGTTTGGGGCACTCGATCTGGCCCTCCTTCACCAGCCCGTCCGCAAGATGCGTGTTGCCATGAGTGCAGATGCCGTCTATGGCGTAGAGCCCATCCGCTTCATCGCGAACCAGCGCGAACGTCTTCCTTCCATGGTCGAAGCGCAGCACGTCGGCTGTTCCGAGATCGGCGGCTGCGCACACCTCGATCCAGCCGTCGGCGTCCGGTTGCGCGTCGCCGCTGCCCAATCCGTCGACACGGCGCGCTTTCGGCGGTGGCAACCTGCGCTTGACATGATAGGCCGGGTCCCTCGCCTGCCGCAGCAGCGTTGGCAGAATCTCCTTCCATGCCGCGCCAATCGATAAGTACGGCGGTGGGCAATCGTCCTTGATGAGTTCATGCAGCTTCTTCAGCGAATGAAACGACACCAAGGGGAACATGTGATGCTCCACATGATAGTTCATGTTCCAATAGAGGAATCGACTGGCCGGGTTCATGTACACCGTGCGACAGTTCAACCGGTGGTCGAGCACGTTTTCGGCAAGCCCCGCGTGCTGCGGGGTGTTGTGGACGATCATCAGCCATGTGCCGAACAGATGGGGCAGCACGATCAGGAAGATCGGCAGCCAGGATTGCAACGCGGCCGCAAGCGCGAACGCCGCTGCGTAGATGCCAAGAATCATGCGCGCATTCCGATAGATTTTTGGGAACTCGCTTTCGGGAATGAATGTGCGCTCGCTGTCAGACATCTTTCCCGCAGCATGACGAAAGACACCCGGAAAATACCCGCGGTAAGCGCCGACCGCGAACAAACTCAGGAAGTGCTCGCGCAGGTTCGGCGGACGCTGCACCTGAATCTCCGGATCGCGCCCTACAATGATGGTGTCGCTGTGATGCCGGGTATGGCTCCAGCGCCAAACGACCGACTCCCGCATAACCATGAATGACGCAATCTCGTACAACAGATTGTTCATCCAATCCGTCCTAAACGCCGTACCATGACCGGCTTCGTGCCAACGGGAGTCGGAGGCGGTGGCGTACAGGACGCAGTAAGCCAAGTACGGCAGAACAGCCCACCACGTGCCCCAAAGCGCGGCAGTTGCCCAGCCGGTGAGGCCAAGTAGGAAGAACCATATAACCGTGTCGCGGATGGCTGGTCCGTCGCGGCGCTCCAGCAACTTGCGCAGTTCGCCGCGTGGCACCGGCGATTGATACCAGTCGGCTTCAGCCAGCCCGAGTTCTACGGCGCGCTTTGAGTTCTCGCCGGTGAGACTGTAATCCAGATGCTTCGCCGGTTTGGTAAGGACGGCAGTGAGTTCGCTCATCAAAGGGTGTTGTGTTCGGCTTGCAGTGAAAACGATCGTGGCGGTGTTTGCCAATGGGAGTCAGCCGCCCGCAGCATTGAACTCGTGCACGGCGTCGATCATTGCGACCACGTTCTTGATCGGACTCAAGGCCTGCACATTGTGGATGGCATTAAAAATGAATCCCCCACTGACCGAGAAAATCCGGCAGCGCGACAGCACTTCCTCGCGCACCTCGCGGGGGCTTCCGAAAGGCAGGGTTTTTTGCGTGTTCACTCCCCCACCCCAGAATGCGAGACGGGGGCCGTAACGCGCTTTCAGCCCCTCGGGCGCCATCCCATGCGCCGAGCACTGAACAGGGTTAAGAATGTCGAATCCGCACGCGATCACGCTTTCCACGAGCGGCTCCACCGCGCCGCACGAGTGTTTGAAGGTCTTCCAGGATGTGTTTGCATGAATCCAATCGTTCAGGCGTCGGTAATGCGGTGCCCAGAGCCGCTCGAACGTTTCCACGGAACAGAATGTCGATTCCTGCGTGCCAAAATCCGTGCCGCAGACAACAACCACGTCGATCGCATCCCCAACGGCGGCGTTGAGCCGTTCGAGATTGCCGAGGGCGATCGCGACCTGTCGGTCGAACAGTTCCATCACAAAATCCGGGTCGGACGCGATCGTCATGTACCATTGCGTGATATCCCGAACCCCGCGCGGAGATTTGAGGAACGGAGCAGGCACGAGTGCGATATCCCCGAGGCCGGTGCCATTAAGATGGGCAACCACCGCGCGATCTGACCCCCGGAGTGCTCCTGCGCTCCGACGCCAGTAGGCTTCCTCATCCTCTGACATCGCAGCGAATTCTTCGAGGTTGTCTTCCACATCGAGATTGTCTTCATCCAACGCCGGCTGCCGGACGATGGTGTCGAAGAAAAAGCCCGTCCTCGGCATCAAACCGCTGGCTGACGCCGAACGATCGCCCTGTGGAAAAATCGCGATCCCCTCGGCACGTTCCTCAACTTCAAAATGCGAGGAAACCAGCACCTCCTGACCCCACGGAGTCATCCAGGGTTTCCAGCCCTGATTGGGGAAGCCGAAAATGGTGCGGTACGGCAGAAGTTGTATGGTATCGATGCCAAGAGCGTCCGCGAGATCGTCCTCAATCCAACCCAGCATCTGGTAGGGATCGCAGATCTTCACAGGACGACCACTCAGCCCGTAATGATGGCGCAACCCTTCAACCACGCTGCAATGCATGCCCGTAATGAACGACCCGCCAAAATCCATCGGCACCCGGTCTGGCGTGCGGTGTTCGATCGCATCGCGGACGCGCCGTTTGGATGACGCCAGAGCCGAAGGAGACACGGGGGAGGAAGCTGGGGTTAGGGTCGGCTGGGCGGGGGACAGCTCGGTCATAATTTAATATGTATCGAACCGAAGAATAATCCTTTCGCAGAATGCCAAAAAGTGTTCGTTTTTTGTCGCATGCAGGTCGATCTCAAGCTGGATAAAGAGTACGACGGCTTTCTTTTCCTCGCGGAGAATGTCAGGAATCCTCCGAGTCTGCGCAGCCATCGCCACGACGAACTTGAGCTCAATGTCGTGTCCAAAGGAAATGTGACCTATGTCACCGGTGAGGGACGGTTCCGGTTCCCCGCGCGAACATTACTTTGGATGTTTCCCGCGCAGGAGCACCGCCTTGTCGACCGGTCCGACGACGCGGCGTACTACGTGGCCGTGTTCAAACCGGGACTTATCCAGCAATTCTGTCGATCGTCACAGTACCGCGAATTGAAACGTCGGCGCCCCACAAAGCCGGGAGTCCTTTGTACACAACTGAACTTTGAGGATTTTCAGTTTCTTAAAAGCCTGATGGAGCGGGTCATGCTGGGTTCGCTCGATCCCGATCTGCTGAATCGTGAGGCAGGTTACGGCGACGGCTCTGATTTTCGTTATCGCCATAACGATCCGGACGCTCTCAACGCCGGCCTGCATCATCTCCTCCTGCTCTGCTGGGCTCATCAGCTCGGAGCACGCGTCGGCACGCCCGCTGTCGCCCTGCATCCCGCAGTCGAACGCGCACTATCACTGCTGGAGAATTCGTCCTCCGATTGCGGTCTGCAATCCCTTGGCAGGAAATGCGGCCTCAGCCCGGCGCGCTTGTCACGCTTGTTCGCGTCGCAGGTCGGCATCCCGCTGACTCGATACAGGAATTCCCTGCGGCTAAGCCGATTCTGGGAAGAGGCACGCAGGCCGGTGCGGCCCACCATGCTTGAGGCCGCTTTCGCCGCCGGCTTCGGGAGCTATGCACAATTCTATAAAAGTTTCACAGCCGCCTACGGAGAAAGCCCGCGGCGCGCACTCGCCAGCCAGCGCAAGCAGCCACCCGCTGCCTCGTGTCTTACTGAACGGTGAGCAGCGTATCACCACGGCACCTGACCAGTAACACTGCGGGGCTCAAAGTATTCAAGGACTGCGCCCGTCGGCTTTTCGCGTTCACGAAATGCAAGGAGCGCCCCAAGCCGCGCGAGATCGTCGTGGGGCAAGCCGGATGGGCTCAGAATAACGGCGATCCTACGATGCCCCGCGGCGAACGCACCCCGCAGGGTGGAGAGAAAAAACTCAAACGCGCTTTGCCGCACGAGGTTGAATGTCAAGCCAGGCATCACACGGGTATTCTTTACCACCGCAAATGCGCGCCAATTCGCCTGCAACAATTCTGACTCGTCGAATCCGCATGTGCCTTGATGCCGAGCGTCTCGCAATGGGCGGCGAACGATTTCCACAAATGTTACGTACCGGCATTCACACCGATGCCGGTCACATCAATGTTGGCGATTCCGGCAGCAGGCCGATGTCGTTGCAAGGCGAGCAACGCAGCCGGTGAATTCGCTCGGTAACCGAGTTGCGCCGCGGCTGTGCGTGCGGGCGCTGGCACACTCGAGGTCTCTCTCGATGTTCTGCCGGATACGGTTTCTCCTTCTCGATTTTCTTTCGAGACAAGCGCAGATTTTGGCTTGTGGACTGGCACAACGACGATGGGGCGCGGTGCCTCGCTCGCTACAACATCTGCCCCTGGTCGCGCCAGGTTTCGGATTGATGCCGCGGCAAACGACCGGACTTTTGCCCACATTGCCGTGATCCTACCTCGTTCTGGAAGCGTCTGCCCGGGCGCCTTTGCCATTGTGGACGGCACGTTCGACGCCGACTTCATAATCGGAAACGGTTGGATTCTTCAAAACAAGCACACTGGCGCAGGATGGGTTGTGCGCGGCGCCGGCTCACGCTGGAACCCGGATACGGAAACTCGCTTCGCCTACGCCGACATTGCCGGTGCCGACAACATGGCCCAGATTCTAAGAGATAACTTTCAGACGCAAGGCGATGTCACACTCAGATTCGATGTCGTGAACAGTGCAGGAAAAACACTGGAAGTCTATTTCTACGGGGTCAACGAGGAGTTCAATCTTAACTTGTTCGATACTGGCGGACCACGCACTGGCGGTCCCACCGTCATTGCCCACACGGTGCTTGTGAACGGTGCGTCATTCAATTCTGCAGCCCCGGATTGGGAACTGAACCAGGTCACATTACCTGTGCCTTCCGGAGGTTTTCTTTACTACGGCATTGTGTCTCGGACCGCAGGACTCGGCAGGAAGGATGTGCAACGGGTTGACAACGTTCGCTTCGACTAGCCGCGGCGGGTAGTCGGGTTGCCCGCGCGGCCGGGGATTGGTAAGATCGGGGCGTTCCCATTCCATGCGTTCCCTCGCTCCCAGGTTCTTCATGCTTGCGCTGCCGCTTCTCGGCAGCGTTCCTGTCAGTGCCAAAGCCTTTGACGCCGCACGCGCCTACGCGGCGGCCACAGGCGGGTTGTGTCTGCTCATCGAACAAAAGGGCAAACTGCTCGTGGAAGATTATGGCGCCGGTTGCTCCCCGCATACCGATCACCGCATTTACAGTCTCACCAAAAGCCTGTGGGCGCTTGCAGCGTTTGCCATGCAGCGCGACGGCCTGCTTGCCTTCGATGAGCGCGCCGCAGACACGCTGATCGAATGGCGCGGATCTGATCGGGAACGCATCACGATACGCCAGCTTCTGTCCATGACAGCCGGATTGCCTTCTGGCGCCGCAGCAATTTACGGCGACGATTCCAGTTATGCAGCGGACGCACTGAGTCAACCGCTCAAGTTTTCGCCTGGAAACGCGTTCAATTACGGGGCCGCATCCATGGAGGCGTTCGGCGAACTTATACGGCGGCTGCTGGCCGCACAGCGTCAAAGCCCCGAAAATTATCTCGAAAAGCGAATCCTTAAGCCGAATGGCATCAAGTTGCGAACCATGAAACGCGACCGCACCGGTGGCCTCATGTATTCGTCTGGAATCCGTGCGACAGCACCCAACCTGCTCCGGCTCGGAAGCGCGGTACTTGCACATGCGCGGGATCCGGAAGCAGGCGAACTCTTCAAGGGATCAGATCCAAACCCCTCCTATGGACTCACTTTTTGGCTCAACCCGTTTTCGGGGCGGCCTCGCGCATGGGAACCCGACATTGAAGAAGCGCTCTTACGGTGGCCCGCTGGCGCGCGGGAATGGACTCGCGTGTGTCTGGCGTCGAGCGGGCCGCCGGATCTGATCGTCCTGCTCGGCTCACGCGGCCAGCGGCTTTATATCCTTCCATCCACACGCACAATCATCGTGCGCCTCTCCAACGGTGGCACCTTTCGCGACGCGGAATTCTGGAGACGCATGCCGCGCTGACGAACTTTCAACATCGTGCATTGGGCCGTGCGTCATGCCGACAAACATCCCGTAGCGCGACCTCCACCAAGACGGAGCAGCGCCCTTACTCGGCGGGTTCCTCGATGCCTTCGCCTACTGCAAATCGTGCAAAACGGCGGATCACAATATTCTCGCCGATCTCGGCAATCTTCGCCTTCACCAAGTCGCCGATGGTTTGATCTCCATCCTTGATGAAAGGCTGATCAAGCAGACACACCGTGCTGTAGAATTTATCAACCTTGCCGCTGACAATCTGATCGACAATATTACCAGGCTTTTTACCCTTGATCTGGCTGGCAGCAACCTCTTTCTCGGCGTCCACAGCGGCCTGCGGAACTTCTTCACGGGACACATACAACGGTTGAGCCGCCGCGATGTGCAGCAGCACATCTTTCACAAAATCGCGAAATGCCTCGTTTTTGGCAACGAAATCCGTCTCACAGTTGACTTCGATCATCACGCCGACCTTGTCCATGTGGATATAGCTCGCGATGAGGCCTTCTTTCGCGGACCGGGAGGCCTTTTTGGCCGCGCCGGCAATGCCCTTTTTGCGCAGGACCATGACGGCTTGCTCAAGATCGCCCCCGGCTTCTTCGAGCGCTTTCTTGCAATCCATCATGCCGGCATTGGTCCGGTCGCGGAGTTGTTTAACGAGTTTGGAATCGATTTCGGGCATTGGAATGGATGATGAAAAAGGTGTTGAGCTGAGAGAACTGAAAAAAAACGGTTCGGACCGGAAGATGCGGTGGATTAGATGCTTTGCGGCGAGAGCCCCGTGTTTCAAGTGCAAAGTTCGATGACAGGAAATCCGCCGGGGTGTGATTTACGCAACGCAATCGTCCATCTGCAGCTTGGGCAAGGACAAACCGCTGAACCCTTCGGAAAAGGAGCCAACGGGGTCATCCAACAACTTTCAGTGCGCCCGTGAAGGCGGCATCAGAGCTGGGGAACGCCCCGAAGCCTCCGCCACCCATTTCACCTTGTGCAGAGCGCTGAGGATGGCCGGATTCGGTTTGCGCGAGGGATAGCGTTCTGATCACGTGCGGTGCTTGTGCCGTCGGCAGTGGAAACCCTTGCCTTGCTGTGCGCGGGACTGGGCTTTTTTTCATAGGGTTGCGTGGATTAAAAACCCATCTCCAGCAGATGGCACAACGGAAGTTCCGCAGGGTGCTGGCGAAATGGATGAGGATCCCGGGTCTAAGTGCGCTGGCGGAATTCGTCTTTGGGGCGATCACGCAGAGCGCCAACGCTGTGGCGTTGATTATGTCGGGATTCGTACCGGGGGGGCTCATCAAACTGGCGCGGCCCCTGCCGGTCGCGGGATGGGCGAACATCGGGGCAACCCTTCTGGTTTTTGTGGCAGCGGACGACATCGCCGCCCTCAATACCTGCTGGACGAGATTCTCGAGGATCCTGCCACCGCGCTGGATTTTTTGGAGCAGCAGCAGCAACGGCTGCTGGGGTTAATCCCGCATCTTCTGCATGGCTCGCGTCAAGGCGCGCTGGTGGGCACGAACCCCGATCCCGCTACGACGCATCTGTCGCTGGGGCGTCTTGCCCGCGAGATCCGAACATGTCTGACAGATATTCTGGAAGCGGGCGCCACGGTAGACGCCGCCGAGCGCGTCCTAAAATTGGAGCGGCGTCAGAGCCATCTCGAAGCGTTGGAGCACAGCACATGGCACCTGGTGTCGGGAGAGCGAGCCTCTAGCCTCTCTTCGGCGATGGAGGAACTCCAGAGCCAGTTGGTGGAAAGTCTGGACGGCGGGTCTCTTGTTGCGATCGACGCCATGGCCTCCCGCGGTTTGCTCGGCATCGAGATCCTGGTCGGGATGACCGGAGACCGCGGAGAGATGATGCGAGCCGCGCGTGCGGGATTGCAGGAGCGGAGCGAGCCACTCGATGCGACGCAGCGGACCCCATTGTGTGACATGACATCGGTATTCGAACGGACGATCTGGATTCGGAATCAGCTGGGGGCTTCGCTTGCATCCGAAGCTAGTATGGAATCCCCAAACGCCTCGCTGCCGGCGGCCTCTAAAGCAGACCGGGCTTGACTCCCCGCGCCTACACCGGAACATGACCTCTTCATGGCGAATCTGTCCGTCACCATCCCGATCCATAATGAAGTGGAAAACCTGCCGACATTATACGAGCAGGTGCGCGCGGCGCTCGATGTGGAGGGGTACCATTGGGAACTGATTCTTGTCGACGACGGCAGCACCGACGGGGGCGATGTGGTGCTGCGAAAACTGGCTGCGGGCGATGAGCGCGTTAAAGTGGTTTTCTTCCGCCGGAACAGTGGGCAAACTGCTGCGATGATGGCTGGTTTCGACCATGCACGTGGAGATGTTATCGTCCCCATGGACGGCGATCTTCAGAACGATCCGGCTGACATCCCATTGCTGCTTGCGCAAATTGAAAAGGGCTTCGACGTAGTGTCTGGCTGGCGCAAGGATCGGCAGGACGATTTCGTCAGCCGCAATCTGCCGAGCATTATGGCCAACCGACTCATTTCCGCGGTGTCGGGCGTGCGCCTTCATGATTTCGGCTGTTCGCTGAAGGCCTACCGTAAAGACATCATCACCGGTGTGCGTTTGTACGGGGAAATGCACCGGTTTCTGCCGATATACGCAAGCTGGCATGGAGCACGCATCTCGGAGGTGGTTGTCAGTCACCGGCCGAGGCGCCATGGCAAGTCGAAATACGGCTTGGAACGCGTGTTAAAAGTGCTGCTGGACCTGCTTGTGGTGAAGTTTCTGGACCGGCACGCACAGAAACCGATGTACGTATTCGGCGGCGTGGGGCTCACATTTTTCGGGATAAGCTTCCTGTGCACACTGTACGCAATCTGGTTGAAAGTGTTGGCCCGCGTTCCGTTCATCGAAACGCCGCTCCCATTGCTCGTCGTAACAACCGGCATGCTTGCGGTAATGTGCGTGCTGATGGGGCTTCTCGCAGAATTGATCATGCGAACGTTTTACGAAGCCCAGGGCAAACCGACTTATCTGGTCCGCGAAACTCTGAACCTGCCACCGGCGCGCAACGGCGTCCTCTGAGCCAATGTGCGGGATCGCCGGGTTTGCGGGTCGTCCGGACTCCGCTGCGCTGGACGCCATGACCGACGCACTCGCTCATCGTGGGCCCGATGGCCGCGGCACATGGCAGGACGACAGGATGTCTCTGGGCCATCGCCGTTTAAGCATTGTCGATCTGGAGGGTGGCACCCAGCCGATGTGGACCTCCGACGGCCAGCTGGGCGTGGTGTTCAACGGCGAAATCTACAATCACAGAGAACTCCGCCGGGACCTTGAGGCCAACGGCGCTCGTTTCATTACGGATCGGTCCGATACCGAGGTGTTGCTCCACGGCTACAGAATGTGGGGTGATGCGCTGCCACGTCGGCTCAACGGCATGTGGGCCTTTGCAATCTATGACCGCGCAAATGGCAGACTTTTTTGCAGCCGTGACCGATTTGGCAAGAAACCCTTCTATTATTGGCATGGAACGGGACACCCCTCTGCCTCCACGTTCGTGTTTTCTTCTGAGCTACGCTCGCTCACCCGGCATCCGGATGTGCCGCACGACCTTGATCCGGGGGCGGTCCAAAAGTTTTTTGCGTTCAATTTCGTACCCACACCGCACAGCATCCTTCGCGGGGTGCGCAAGCTGCCCGGAGGCTGCAATCTGATTTTCGATTGCGCCAGTGGAGGGCTCAGGTTTGAGCGGTACTGGGAGCTGATCCTCGAGCCCGAGCCCGGCGTGCTCCCGCCGATGCATGAGCTGGAGGAACGCCTGTTGCTGCTGATGGATGCGGCGGTCCGGCGGCGCCTGATGTCGGAAGTACCGCTAGGGGTGTTCCTGAGTGGCGGCATCGACAGCTCCGCCGTGGCGGCGCTGGCCGCACGCGAGACGCAGGGATTGAAGACGTTCTGTGTGGGGTATTCGGACGCCACCTACGACGAGTCGGGTCACGCACGGCTGATGGCACAGCGGTTGGGCACCGAACACGCCGAACGTATCCTTGAGCCGGATCGAGCGCGCAACATCCTGCCCGGGCTTTTCTCGCGCATGGACGAACCCAACGGCGACGCCTCGCTGTTGCCGACATTTCTTTTATGTCAGTTTGCGCGTGAACGCGCCACAGTGGCACTCGGTGGAGACGGAGGCGACGAGATGTTCGCGGGGTATGCTCCGTTTCTTGCTCTTGCGCCGGCAGCCTTGTACGCGCGGTTCGTTCCAAACCGATTGCATGCCCTTGTGAAGAAAGCAGCAAGCGCGCTGCCGGTCGGTCGAGGGTACTTAAGTCTGGACCTGAAAATCAATCGCTGGCTCCGCGGTCTGGATCATCCGCCCGAGGCATGGCTGCCTGCCTGGTTGGGGCCGTTGAACGCAAACGAGACGGCTCGATTGTTCGAGGTGGATATCGCGCCCGGTGCGCTGTACAGCGAAGCCATCGACGCATGGCAGGCCGCCGAATCGCAGGCCGATGCCGTCGATTGTGCCCTACAATTTTTCACGCGCGTCTATCTGCAGGATAGTGTGCTCGCCAAGGTCGACCGCGCCAGCATGCTCAACTCGCTGGAAGTGCGCGCACCTTTTCTCGATATCGATCTGTGCGACTTCGTGCGGCGACTGCCTGCACGGCTGAAATTGTGCGGGCGAACGAAAAAATTTCTTCTCAAGGAAACCCTGCGCGGCATCTTGCCCCCCCACATTATCTCCCGCCCAAAGCAGGGGTTCAGCGTGCCCGTTGCCTCATGGGTCTGCGACGAATCATTTCGCCCGCCGGAAAGTCTTCCATGTGGCATGGACGCGGGCTGGGCTCGCCAACGCTGGGAAGAACACCGTCTGGGTCGGGCAAATCACGGTCAGTTTTTATGGGCCATGCGCGCGCTGACCCAATGGCATGAGACAGCAAACTCCGAGGCCAATGCCCCTGTGGCTGGCGGCCCTTAGAAGTTTTTATAAACGAGATCGCCGATCTGCGGCTTGCCCTCGACCACGTCGGCGGCCAAAAACGGGCGCATCGCCTGCTGCGCGATATTCAGGAGCGCCACCCGTTCGCCCTCCCGGCGGCATTCCAATTGTGAGCCGGGCTCGAACCCGGTGAACATTCCCACGTCCACAAGGACGAACCCAAATTCCTTGTCGGTATGCACAACCGTGCCGATCGGCTGGTCTTTGCGTGGTGCAAGGGCAGCATTCGGATCGGGCAGGCTACGGTCCGGCCACTTATTGGAAGTGCACGAACCAGCGCCAAGCGCGAATATGACGATCCAAATCCAACCGGTTTTCTGACCGCAAAGAAGCGAGAATTTCTGCAGGCACCCGCTTGACGGACGTTTGCGTGGGGGACAGTATTTCATAGATTAGAAGCGCGTTTGACTGATGAGAGTTGGAATAGGGGCCTGCGCCGACTGGGCTCTTATCGTCACAGCGCCTCTTCTCTCCTGTTCGCAAGGATTCGTCAACTCCGCATCGTGTGGACGGGAAAATTGGATGTTCGAAGATTCGGGATTCCACTTTATTGCGAATACTGAAACGGGCAGAGACATAACGCAGCGAAAGATACACGGTGAGGTGGCTGAGTGGTCGAAAGCGGCGGTTTGCTAAACCGTTGTAGGTTTTATCCCCTACCGCAGGTTCGAATCCTGTCCTCACCGCCATGACCCCGAAGACGAATGCGTTTTTCATGGCGTCATTCCACCGCCCCGCGAGGCGTACGCTCCGGTCGTCATTGTTTTGTGAATCTCCCGTTTTCGGCAACATATCTGGGAAAATCCATGGCGGCCGACGGAAGCCAGCGCGGGGAGGTGGTGGCGATAAGGCATTGTGCGCCATCCAATTCGGCGAACAGCGCCCTGCGACGTTCCTCGTCGAGTTCGCCGAATGCGTCATCGACGAGAACAAGCGGTGGGACTCCTCGCGCGACCGTCATTGCGCGATGGTGCGCAAGCCGCAAAGCGAGGGCCACGCAGCGTTGCTGGCCCTCCGAAGCGTGGGAACCCGCGGGGCACCCCTCGATTTCGAGTTCAAGCGTATCGCGATGCGGACCGGCGGTGGTGGCACCCGCCCGAAGATCCTGCTCTTCCGTCTTTGCGTACATATCTTCAAAGTTTTCCGACGAGGGAGCTGATTCGGGAGGAGCGTTCCATCCGGAGTATCGTATCGAGAACGCCTCCCGCCGCGCGGAAAGCTTCGCATATGCGGCGGCGGCATGCGGGGCGAGCGCGTCCAACGCCGCAGCTCGCGTTCCGGCGACGGCCGCGCCATAGCTTGCAAGCGGTGCGTTAAACGCTCGGATGGCACAAAGATCGGACCGGTTATCTTTCAACAGGCGGTTGCGCTGGCGCAATGCAGTGTGGTATCGGCGCAGGGAAGCGAGATAACCGGGAAAGAGTTGGGAAGCTGAAAAATCGGCGAATGTCCGGCGCGCCTCGGCGTTTCCCCGCACAATTTGCAGATCGGCTCCGGCAAGCCATGTTACGCGAGCAACGGCGAGATAGTCCGAGGCGCGATCGACATCGGCACCGTCGAGCCTGAGGGAACGCTCCCTTGCGGAGTAACCAAACGCAAGCTTGTGCCCCCCGCAAAATCCGGCGAGCCGGAACAGCTCGCTGCCGTGGCGGATGGTCTGGGCCAGTCGTCGGGTGCGCGGAGACTGCAGACGGGCAAGTACGCATACCGCTTCGAGAAGGCTGGTCTTCCCCTGCGCGTTGCGTCCCAGGATAAGAGCGGAACGGGCGCCGAAATCCAGTTCGAGGCTCTCAATATTGCGGAACGACGTGATGGAAAACTCGTTAAGCACGTAAGACGCGGGGCTTGTGGCGTGAGACATCCGGGGGCGACCCGTGAGCAAGCGTCGTCCAACGCCACCGCTGCGCAAGCCCGGGCGGTGCTGCAAGTCGCTTGCGTTGCATACTGCCGCCATGTCTTATACGATCATGAGCGCCGGTTTACAGCCCGAACGCGTCGACATAATCGGCGATCATCTGGCCATTATCTGGAACGATGCCGCGGAAACTGTGCTCACGTTGGATGCGCTGCGTGCCCAGTGCCCGTGCGCAGCTTGCTCTGGTGAGCCGGATGGTCTGTTCGAGGGCACGCGCCGCGGAAGTCGCAACCGGCCGGAAAACGCCAGCCTCCTCCGCATCGAAGCCGTGGGCGCTTATGCCCTGCGGCCCGTCTGGGCGGACGGACATTCCACGGGGATTTATTCGTTTGATTACCTGCGAAATCTCCCGGACAATTTAAGTGGAATCGGGAAATGCACATGACGCGAGCGGGAAAAATCATCGTGGCGCTTTTCTGTGGAAGCGTGTGCGTGTCGGGGTGGTTCGCCCTGCTGTTTATGCAGGGTCTCCTGCATCAACCGACTCCTGCCGAACTGTATCGGGCCTTATCCGAACATATCCGCGACTGTCGCGAGAAGGATTTCGTCGGCGCGTACGAGGATGTGGCCGTGCGCTTTCAGAATCGGATGACACTTGTCGAGTTTGAGCGTGGCTTGCATGCGGATCCGGCGCGCACAAGCAACCGGATGCGGGTTGAGTACGGGCCGGTGCGCCCCTTCCGCGATGCTGCCCTGGTCGAAGTGTATTTCGTGGCACCGGACGGCGGCGTGGTTCCAAGATTGTATTTGCTGGTCAGAGAGGGTCGCACATGGAAGATCGCCATGGTGGAACGGTTTGAGGAATGGATAGACGGCTCCCGTGTGCGTGGAGTGCGCTGCTAAGGACAATGGGCATTGCGGGGTCAGAGGGCGTTCATCGCCGCGTGGCATTGCCCGCGCAATCCGCCGTCGCGCTGCTGGCTGCTCTTCTGCTCCACGCGCCGGGGGCACTGGCCGATACTGCGCGGCAGGGCAATTATCCGTGGGGCGAATACATCGTAGTCAGTGGCGGACCATCCTTGATCCGCTGGGAAAAATACAAGCAGGTCCCACACGATCGTTGGTGGGGAAATTTCATTCGGACAGCCAGAGTCCGCATCCAGGCGTTGCGCGAGCAGCGCGGCACCGAATATCCGATCGGCTGGCTGGTTTATCGTCCGGGCTACGTTGCGCGCAGCGCACAGGATCAGCGCGACCTGCTCGCGCTTGTGGAATCGGTCCGCGACAAATACCAGCTGCGACTGATCTACTTCGACACAACTCCGCAGCTTCTCAATTACATCAATCGCGCACCGCACCGGCGTTCCCTTCGCATTACCGGCTTCGAATATTTTGGCCACTCCAACAAGGCGTGTTTCATGTTCGACTACAGCAGCCTGATCGACAGCGCCAGCAAAGCGTGGCTGCACGAAGGCGAGTTAAACAGGATCAATGCCGACGCGTTTCACCGGCGTGCATTCATCAAGAGCTGGGGGTGTCATACCGGCGAAAGCATGAGCAAACACTGGCGAACAGCGGTCGGTATTCCGATGATCGGTGCGATAGGCAAAACCGATTATTCTCCGGGATACATTCCTGTCCTAAGCACACCCGGAGGGCGCTGGACCCGTTGAGGCGCGTGGTGAAAAAGGCGGCATACCGCGGGTTGGATGTCCACGCGGCATGCCCGACGGACACTCCGGGATGTGGCCGACGCATTGACTTGGCAGGATCATGAAAAAGTCCTTTGCCTCAATGCAGCGTTTCTTGCGCCGTTTACGACCTGTTTCCGGTGACAAGCCCAGCTGCCCTCAGTGTGTTACGAACTGGTTTGCTGCGGCGCTCGTCGGATCGGCAGCCTGCGCGCTCGTTCTGAGTCTGCGCGGCCTCTCAACGCTCGACGCATGGATGGCATTGAGCGGCGCCGGGTTGCGCCAAGGGCTGTTGTACCAACCGCTCACATGCGTGCTGGCGCCTTCCGGCGTCCTCCTGTTCTTTTTATGCGGGGGGGTCGCAGTGCTTGCGGGACGGCTGGTCGAACCGGCAATGAGCTCAATGCACTGGGCCGTCGTTCTGCTCTCCTGCACCGCGCTTGGATCTCTGGTGGAACTCGCTCTGGATCCTGCGGCGCTGGTACGCGGGGCCGGCCCCCCTGCCCTTGCAGCATTGACATGCGCCGCTGCAGTCCTGCCGCTCATGCCGCTTCCTGCAGGGCCATGGATTGTCCGCACCAAGACGGCGTGTCTGGCAGGAATCGCAGCGGTGGCGGTTGCGCTTGCTGCCGCCAAATTCGGCAGTGGCATTGCGCCATTCAGGCAGGCTGGCGCGACGCTTGCTTCCTCCGGCGTAGTTTGCGCTGTGGCCTGGCTTTATTTGCGGTTTGCAGGACTCACGGGGCCGACATGGCCGGAACGGCGTTGGTCTGCCTGGCGTGCGGAATGCCATCGGCGCGCAGTCCTGCCAGCCGGGGATTACATTGCGGAGTTTGTCGATCCACTGCTTGAGAAATTGCATCGCGAGGGACCAGCCGCCCTTTCCCGCAAGGAGCGGGCAATACTGGCTGAAGGCCGCCGCCGACTGCTGACACCGCCTCCGGAAGCTTGACACGGTAACGGTGTCCCGTTGTCATTGAGAACATGGGTTTTAATCATGCCTGAAGACGCCGCCAGCATCGCCGACTGGTTCAAAACCGCGGGAGCCGCCTGGGGTGTCAGGATCCTGGGTTCCATCGCCATAATCGTCATCGGACGCTGGGCGGGGCGCGCACTTGCGAATCTGCTGCAGCGCGGGATGACCGCGCGCAAGGTGGACCCGATCGTCACGAAATTCGTCACAAACATCGCGGGGGGTGTGGTCCTCGCCATTGTGATTGTCGGAGCGATTCAGAATCTCGGCGTTCCCACGGCATCGTTCGTCGCCGTAATCGGTGCCGCCGGGCTTGCAGTCGGGCTTGCCCTGCAGGGCTCGCTCTCTCATTTCGCCGCCGGCATCATCATGATTGTGCTGCGCCCCTTCAAGGTGGGTGACTACATCGAGGGTGGCGGTGTTGGCGGTACAGTCGATGAAATCACCGTGTTTCACACCCGGCTCAGAACGCCAGACAACAGATTGATCGTGGTGCCCAACAGCAAACTCAACGATGAGATCCTGACCAATTTCAGCGCGATGGACACACGCCGTCTGGATCTTGTTTTCGGCGTGGCGTACGAAGACGACATGGACAAGGTGCGCGCCATCTTCCAGCGCATCGCAGCAGAAGACGGACGCATCCTGAAGAATCCGCAGCCGGAATTTGTGGTCGATGAACTGGCCGACAGCAGTGTGAACTTCATTTTTCGTGTCTGGGTCAACACCGGCGATTTTTGGCCGGTGCGCTTCGATACGATCGAACGGGTAAAAAAGGCATTCGACAACGAGGGTGTCACCATCCCGTTTCCCCAGCGGAACATTCATCTCGCCTCCGGCGACGCTGCAAGGGGCGAGATTGCAGCCGCCTGAACGCGTGTCGGCGCGCGCTTAGCTTTCCGGGGCTTCAGCGGTATTTTCTGCCTCGTTCCAGGGACTGCGCATCCGCCGGTTCGGGTTGCGCCGGGCGCTATTCGCAGGCTACGCTAACCTCTTAATTATCATGGCCACGGACAAGCCCAAAAAGATCGACAAGGAAGCCCTCAAAAGAATGGGCCTCTTCGAGCTGATCCGCGCCAGCTGGATGCCGTATTCGCAATTGTTTCGATACATGAAGCCGTATAAGAGCCGTTTTGTGCTCGGGCTCGTGTTCGGCGCGCTGGCCGGGGCAGTCAACGGTGTGCTGCCATTGGTTATGCATTTCGTGGCAGAAAACATTTTTCAGGGCGGGGAGGGCAACATGATGGAGGCGGCCACGTCCGGTGGCGGGCCTGGTGTCGGGGAATTCCTTCTTCCGTGCCTCGCGATTCCTGCAGCGATGCTCCTGCGCGGATTGTTCTCGTATCTCAACGCCTACTATCTCGCATGGGTCGGCTTGCGGTCCCTGAACGATATTCGCGCCGATCTGTTCGGCCATATTACGCGACAGAGTCTCGCGTTTTTTAATACTCAACGGGCGGGCATGCTGGTCACGCGCGTCATGATTCAGACGCGTATGGCGCAACAGGCGTTGACTACAATCTCCAGCGACCTGATCAAGCAACCGGTCAATATTATCACGGGAGTCTTCGTACTCCTCGCGCTGGATTGGAAATTCACAATCATCGCGCTTGTGCTCTTCCCCGTGTGCCTTATACCCATGGCGGTTTACGGTCGCAAGGTTCGCCTGTCCGGGCGCGACGAGGAAGAAGAAGCGGGCATGATGTCTGTAATCCTGACCGAAGCCTTGCAGGGCATCCGCGTCGTGAAATCGTTTTCCCGCGAAGATTACGAGATCGACCGTTTCAATGCGGCCAACCGCGCACAATTCCGCAGCGCCATGCGCGTGCGCAAGTCGATGGCCATCGTGGGGCCGCTTGTCGAGGTGGTCGCCGCGGTAGGCGCGGGCATGGCCCTTTTGTACGTCTACTTCGCCGGACTACCCGTGGCGCGGTTCATGGCGTTGCTCACCGGGCTGTTTCTGCTCTATGACCCGATTAAAATCCTCAGCCGCCTGCATGTGCTGATGCAAAAATGCCTCTCGGCCACAATCAACGTCTTCGAACTGATGCAGGAACAACCGGCCGTACAGGACGCGCCGAATGCGGCGACATTGGAATCCGTGAAGGGCCACATCGAGTTCGACAGCATTTCGTTCACCTACCCCCGCACGACGGAACCCGCCGTGCGCGACATCGCACTGGATATCCGCCCCGGGCGTTATTACGCCCTCGTCGGTTCGAGCGGCGCGGGTAAGAGCACCCTGCTGTCTTTAATCCTGCGCTTCTACGACCCGCAATACGGCGCAATCCGCCTTGATGGGCATGACCTGCGCAGCATCACCCAACAATCTCTTCGCTCACAAATCGGCGTCGTGACGCAGGACACATTCCTCTTCCACGATACCATTTACCAAAACATCCTTTACGGGCGTCTGGACGCTTCCCGGAAAGACGTGGAGGAAGCCGCGCGACAAGCTTATGCCCACGATTTCATCCTGGCCCAGTACAAGGGTTACGAAACGGTTGTTGGCGACAAAGGCTGCCTGCTCTCCGGCGGGCAACAGCAACGCCTTGCCATCGCGCGCGCGCTGCTCAAAAACGCACCCGTCCTGCTGCTCGACGAAGCGACTTCGGCGTTAGATTCGGAATCCGAACAAATGATTCAACGCGCACTCGAACACCTTATTGCCGGCCGAACCACCATCGCCATCGCGCACCGGCTTTCCACCATCCTCAAGGCGGATTGCATCGTCGTCATGCAGCACGGGCGGATTGTGGCAACGGGTACGCACAACGAATTACTCGACAGCTCTCCCGTCTACACGCGCCTGTACGATCTGCAATTTCGCCATCCGGAAAGCGGCGGGGAATCCGCCGGGCTCAGTACCGAGGAGGAAGCGGCGATCCTGGCCGCCGCGTTGGAGGATACGAGTTCCCTGTAGAGCGCGCCGGAAAAAAGGCACCTCGCTTAAATCCATCGGCGCACACGCGTCATATAATCGCCGTACCGCCTCCCGAATACAGAAATCATCAACCGTTCTTCGGTTCGCACAAACGTGGCATCCATAAAAACGGCGAAGAGCGGCACGATCCCCACCGACCAACCCGGCCCGAACATTGAGGCCAGTCCGGCGAGCAACAGAACCTGTGCCCCGTAGATCGGATTCCGTGTGAAGCGGTACGGTCCCGTTTCAATGATCGCCTCCGGACGCCGATACGGAAGGATCGGCGTGTGATGACGTCGAAACTGCCATGCGGCCCATGCCACAAGCATCATGCCGCCCACAAGCAGCACGGCACCGAGGATTTCTGCGACGCGAGATGGCAGCCAAGGCGGTGGCACCATCCATTCAATGCAAAACATTAACAATACGGCGGCCAGAAACCACGCGGGCGGATGCAGCCCCAAAGGTGCCCGTTGTGGGGGCTCTGCGCCTGCGACGACGCTCACGACTCCTCGTCTTCCGCAGACGGTTCCGCACCGCTCTCTTCCATGCTGCGCAACACCTCCGACATGTCGTCCACCTCATCCCACACGGAATGGGTGACATACAGCGGTGCCTTCTGCTGCAGGGCGATCGCTATGCTGTCACTCGGGCGCGCATCGATTTCCACGAGCTTTCGCTCCTGAAGCTCGTTCTCAACGCTGATGATCAACCTGGCGTAGAAAGTTGAAGTCTTCAGATCGTTGATAATTGTTCGCTCCACTTTCGCACCCAGTGCAGCCATGATGTGAGCCATCAGATCGTGCGTTAACGGCCGTTCTTTCGGCGTGCCATTCATGAACATGCCGATTGCCCCGCCAACGCCGGGATCAACATAAATGACGAAAACCTTTTCGTCGTTGCCAAGAAACACAGCACAACTGCCGGATGTCGGCACGACAGCCCGTACGCCAATGGGTATCACGGGTTTCCCCATACGTTCAGACGTTAACGGTACCGCACCAAAACACAACCAGCGAACCGCGCAGCCCGCAGGAACGGAGCACCGCCGCATTCATCGCTCGGCGGTTGCGGCTGCCCGACGCAGCCGATCCAGAATTGCGACGCCAACCCCTCTCTCCGGCGGCGGAAACGCCACTACGATTTTCACCCCGCTTTCGTCCAGCTCGCGGAGCACTCCAAACAGGTTTGCCGCCGCTTCAACGGGGTCATGGGAACCTGTGAGCCAACGAATCTGCTCGAAAACCGCCGCAGCCCCTTGCCAAACCTGCGCTGCATCGTACACAAGCAAAGCGGCACGCCGCCCGCCTGCGGCACGCACTGCCTCCCCTGCCCCCGGATTCGGCGCCAACAGGACTAGCGGCGTCGCCGGAGCGTAATGCGACGCCAGCTGCCCCGGCACCTGCGGAAAGCGGCCTTCCTTTCCAGTTGGTCGCTCCAGAATCGGACAAACCTGTTGAAGCCGCTCCCGCACGATCGGACCGGGGCGCAGGATCTCCACTCCTCCCTCCTCCGGACGCACAATAGTCGACTCAACTCCATGCCGCGACCGCCCTCCATCGTAAACCAACGGAATCTTTCCTTCCAATTCCTTCATGACGTCCACCGCACTGGTGGGACTGAGGCGGCCAAAACGATTCGCACTCGGTGCAGCCAGCGGAGCGCCAAAGCCTTCCACAATCGCCTGAAAATCCGGATGCACACTCTGTCGGATGGCCACTGTGCTCAGACCCGCCCGCACAATCGAGGGCACACAATCCCGTGCGGGCAGCACAATCGTCAGCGGACCCGGCCAAAAATGCTCCGCCAACACTTCGGCAAGTGTCGCGTTTGCCAGGTCGGATCGTCGCGCAATTTGCCACAGCCATTCAATTCCCGGCACATGCACAATCAACGGATCGAAAGCGGGTCGTTGTTTCGCCTCGAAAATGCGCGCCACCGCCATGGCGTCAAACGCCGCTCCAGCAAGACCGTAAACCGTTTCGGTGGGCACAGCCGCAATTTGTCCCGCCCGAAACGTTTCTATCATCCGCGCGCGACCCTCCGAACCGGAGACGATTTCCGTGATCATCTTGTTGGAAGCTTTTGGCTCAAAACACCTGCACGCTGCCGCTTGCGGAACGCCACCAGTTTCCGGCGCAGGACCGGGTTGTTCAGGGCGAGAATCGCAATGGCGCAAAGCGCTGCATTCTGGGCGCCAGCCTCACCCACAGCCAACCAACCGACGGACCGGTTGGAAGCCGTGCCACACATCAATTCCATCAGGCGTTCCACGCTCTCAACCGCGTCCTTCACGTCGCAAATGCCCTCGCTCACTCCTCCTGCAGACTTCGTGCCGAGCGGTTTGGCCATGGGGACGCCAAGCACGGGTAAATCCGGCGCGGCGTCGGCAATGCCTGATGCAATTCCCGATATCTTCCCCCCGCGCCCGCCTTCTTCGATCACGATAGCAGGCGCTCCAGCAAAGGCGCGTTCGAACTCTGCCGCCAAGCGACCCACTTTGGGTAACCAGCCCCGCACACGCAGGAGCTGTGCGACTACCGAAAATTCCCTGAGCCGCTCCTGCACCACCGTTGTGAGGCGCTCGGGGTCTTTGCCCATGGAAACAATCAGAAGCACCGTTCCGAGCGAACTGCGGGCCAGCTTTGTGTCGCCTGGCCGGAATCCGACCGCTTCCGGCATCTTCTTGGAAAAAGTCATCGTAACATGATCTGGAATACAAGAGCGAGCATTACACTCCCATGAAAAACGCTATGGCCCGCGGTACAGTCAAATGGTTCAATGAAAAAAGGGGATTCGGATTTCTTGTCGATCCGAATGTTGCCGGAGATATTTTCGTCCATTTTTCCGCCATCCAGGCGGACGGCTTCAAAACGCTTAAAGAGAACGAAGAAGTTGAATACGAACTTTACACAGACGACAAGGGCGCAAAAGCGCGCAACGTTGTCCGTGTAGAGCTCAACGGACACAACGGCCGATCGTGAAACGCACCGAACCTCAAGCCAATCTTGTTCTGATCGGCTTGATGGGTTCTGGCAAGACTTCAGTCGGACGGCGTCTCGCGAAGGCGACGAACCGCCGCTTTGTTGATGTGGACGTGGAGATTCAGCGCTCGGCAGGTATGCCCATCGCCAGGATTTTCGAGGATCAGGGCGAGGACGCATTCCGAGCGCTCGAAACGGATGCGCTCGGACACATTGAACCACAGCGTTCCCTCGTGATTTCGTGTGGGGGCGGCATTGTCGTGACCGAGCTGAATCGTCGTTTGCTCAAGGAGTTGGGTATCGTCATATGGCTGCAGGCGGATTCCGCAACCCTGGCTGAACGGGTGGCCCGCTCGAAGAACCGTCCTCTGCTGGCCGGTACAGATCCACTGGAAGTTTTACGCCGCCTCGCTGCAGAACGCGCCTCGTGGTATGCTGAAGTAGCCCATGTCACCATCGACACGACCGGTCTTGATCACGATCATGTCGCCGCTGCCATCCTCAACTCCATCGACAACACTTTCGGCGAGGCGTCAATCAACCAGCCAGCAGGCTGTTGCCACCCCGCTCCGCCTCGAGCTTGATGCGGCTGCTGCGGCTGCCGGGTTCTCGCAATGCCGCGTGTCGGAAGTCGTCCCCGCACCTCATGGTGCGGCCTTTACGCAATGGCTGGCTCTCGGTCGCCACGCAGACATGCGATGGCTTGAGCGAACCGCTAACGCCCGGCTTGACGTGCGCCACGTGTTGCCCGGTGCGCAATCGGTTGTCGTCCTGGCCACCAATTATTGGCGCGGCCCCGATAACCGCGCTCCGGGTGGGCCGCCGCGTGGCATCGTTGCCCGCTACGCGCGCGGTCGCGATTATCATAATCTCCTCAGAAAAAAGGTGTCACGGGTGGCTGCCGTTCTTGAAGCCGCAGGGGGAACGCAGCGCTGTTACACCGATACCGGTCCCGTGCTCGAACGTGATTACGCCGCACTCGCCGGAATCGGCTGGCATGGCAAAAGCACCATGCTCTTAAACGAAACGCTTGGGACATGGTTCCTGATCAGCGTGATTCTGACCACGCTGCACCTGCCAACGGATCGACCTCTAAAAGATCGCTGCGGGCGCTGCGTACGTTGCATGACGGCATGCCCCACCGGCGCAATCGTCGCCCCGTACACACTCGATGCGCGCCGGTGTCTCTCCTACTGGACCATCGAACATCGCGGGTCCATCCCAACCGCAATGCGCCCGCTAATGGGCGCCCGCATTTTCGGCTGCGACGATTGCCTTGATGCCTGCCCGTGGAATCGCTTCGCACGAGCATCCAACCAGCTGGAGTTCTCGCCAAAACCTGGTCTCGAGGATGTTCCACTACGTACCCTTCTCGCGATGCCAGACGCCGCTCTCGAACCGCTCATTCGCGGCACGCCGCTTGCCCGTGCAGGTGTGCGGGGATTGAAACGCAACATTGCTGTTGCTCTGGGAAACACTGGTACAACCAACGATCTTCCCGCGTTGCAGAACGTCGCGCACGGTCCGGACATTCTTCTCTCTGAACATGCCGACTGGGCGACCCGGGAAATCGAACGCAGGAACGCCGCACCGACAGCTCCGGCCTCGTTCTAACAAAATCCCACCCCGCACTTGCCTACCCCTGCGGATCGTCGGCGAACGCAGCGATTTTTCGCAGTTCCACGCGCACATCCATGCCCAGGTAATCCGACGGATCGCCTGACCACGTGCCCGATAACGGCGGCACTTGCGCAGGATGACGCGCCACAGCCACACGCGCCAGCTCGTAACCGGAGCTAATCTGATTCGTGGGATCGTAGGTGCGCCAGCCCGCTCCAGGAAGATACACCTCAACCCAGGCATGCGTTGCGCCGGATCCAATCATTCCCACGGCCCCACCATCCAGAGCTTCATCGTAAAGGTATCCGCTCACAAACCGGCAGGCAAAGCCAAGACGCCGAAGAGTCTCGATCATCAACCAGGCATAATCGCGGCATGTGCCACCACGTTCCCGAAGCGTTATGGCCGGAACGTTGGTTCCCTCGGCTTCACGCGCCGAATAGGCGAACCCGGCAAATGCGCTCATGACATCCTTCAGCAACTCCACGTTGTCGGTGTCCTTCGCCAGAAATGAACGCCCCCACTCTGCGACCGTCCCCTCGGCATCCTCCGCATGCGGTCGGATGAACGCCGCCAGATCCAGCCATTCGTCAGGGGTGTATTGCACAGGCACAGCACGCGCCCGGTCTTCCAACGAAAACTCTGCGGTCTCCCGCGCCCCACGGTGCTCGCCGGTCACTTCAAAACGCACAGAAAGCTCATCCGCTTCCCGGTCAAACTTCAACACTGTCACATTGTTCGACAGGGTGTCTGAGAACCATGTCGCCGAATGCGGGATGTTCGTCTCGATACGGTGCGACAACACCCGCCCGCGATAACCGCCACTTGGAAGAAACACCGCGCGATGCGGCCCGAATACGACCGGACGCCGGTACCGGTACACCGTCGTGTGCTCGAGGCGATAGACAATGCGCATGGCTTTGATTGGCAGCGGCTTTACGCCAGCGCGGAGGCATCTCTGCTGGTCAGTCCAATCGCTTCACAGAAAATCCGCAGCCAGGTCTCATCGGCAGCTCTATTCGAATTGTACCGCCTATGGAGCAGCCGGCGCGACGGCAAGACGACGCACCGTTGTCCCGAGTGAAATCATGGCTATGCCATCGACAAGGAATTTCACGCCAACCAGCAGGCCAATTGCCCAAAGGGCGCTTGCGGGAAATTTGTACCAAATCAATGCGGCCAGAATCCCAGTGGTAACGCCATCGAACAATATCAATAGCCATGCCGCGTTCGGCCGCGCGCGGATGGCTTGCACAACTTTCATGATTGCCTCCGCAGCGAGATAAGCCGCCAGGACCAGCGTTAGAATGGCAAGACTCCGCACCGGCTGATTGATGGTCCAGATGCCTACGCCTCCGCTGAGCAATCCCCAGAGCACCTGGAAAGCGGTGGACTTCCAGTCTCCAGCACTAAACGCATGAAAAATGGCGAACAACCCTCCAACCGCCAACCCGGCCCCGATCCAGATTGTCGCGGCGAGTCCCGCAATGAATGGCGTGAATACAAACATTAGACCAATGAATAGGGTCAGAACCCCGAAAAGGATGGTCCACCCGCCGCGCTTGCGCGGCATATCGCGGCCATGGTCCCGGGAGGAGGCAGGCGAGCGTTCTGTATTCATAAAAACTTAATGGGTAATTAACGAAAGCTTTGAGTCACACGTCAGATATGCCAGTGGAGAAAGAATCTCTGCTCCACCATCCATGACATTTCCTGGCAGGAATTGAACAGCGAAAGCCATGCTGAGAATTGGCATCCACAAAAGCAAGAGAATCTTATGGATGCAAAGTGCTCATTCATAGACCAAACACATTTGAAGCATTGTACAGTGAGTCATTTTGTCGCTTTCAGACATCGTTCGCGGGTCATGAAGGCGCACATTGCATAATCACTCGAACCGGTTCAGTCGAATAATACACTGTCCCACAGTGCTTTAAGATCCTTGCACTACTTGGGCACACACCGTGCTTTGGATGTCGGTATGTCGAAAATTCTTGGTATCGATCTCGGAACGACCAATTCCTGCATGTCCGTGATGGAAGGCGGGGAACCGGTGGTCCTCGAGAATTCGGAGGGTGCACGCACGACCCCGTCTGTCGTGGCTTTCACGAAAACCGGTGAGCGTCTGGTCGGTCAGGCTGCAAAGCGTCAGGCGGTGACCAATTCCGCCAACACCGTTTTCTCCATCAAACGCTTCATGGGACGCAAACACAGTGAAGTCGCGGAAGAAGCCAAACGGATCCCGTATAAAATTGTTGCTGCGCCAAATGGCGATGTCGCTGTGGAAGTGGATACCGCTGGGGAAAAGAAGACGTTCTCCCCACAGGAAATTTCCGCAATGATCCTTGCCAAACTCAAGGCTGATGCCGAGGCAAAGCTTGGAGAAAAGATCACCCAAGCCGTGATCACCGTTCCTGCGTATTTCAACGACGCACAGAGGCAGGCCACGAAAGACGCCGGAAAGATTGCAGGTCTCGAGGTACTTCGCATCATCAACGAACCCACAGCCGCCTCACTGGCCTATGGCTTAGATAAAAAGAAGGACGAAAAGATCGCCGTGTACGATCTTGGCGGCGGCACCTTCGATATTTCTGTACTCGAAATTGGCGATGGCGTGTTTGAGGTCCGCGCCACCAATGGCGATACGCACCTTGGTGGAGACGACTGGGACAATCGCGTGATGGATTGGGTGATTGACGAGTTCAAGGCCGATTCCGGCATCGATCTGCGTAACCAACCCGATGCGCTCCAGCGCATCAAGGAGGAAGCCGAGAAAGCCAAAATCGCCCTTTCCTCCTCACAGGAATATGAAATCAATCTCCCGTTCATCACGGCGGATCAAACCGGTCCCAAGCATATCCAGAAAAAGCTGACGCGAGCCAGGCTGGAACAGCTGACCGACGACCTCTTCGAGCGCACAGTCAAACCCGTCGTCGATTGCCTTGCCGACGCAAAACTCTCCGCAAGCGAAATCGATGAACTGGTCCTCGTGGGCGGCATGACGCGCATGCCCAGGGTCCAGGAGACGGCACGCAAACTCGTCAACAAGGATCCCCATAAGGGTGTGAACCCGGACGAGGTGGTTGCTGTTGGCGCAGCCATTCAAGGCGGCGTGCTCCGCGGCGACGTAAAGGATGTGCTGTTGCTGGACGTGACTCCGCTCAGTCTCGCCATCGAAACGGCCGGCGGCGTCGCCACCGCGATGATCCCGCGCAACACGACGATCCCCACGAAGAAAGCCCAAATCTTTTCCACGTACAGCGACAATCAACCCGGGGTCGAGATCAAGGTACTCCAGGGCGAACGCCCCCTCTCCCGCGACAACAAGACTCTGGGCACATTCCATCTCGACGGGATCCCGCCCGCACCGCGCGGCGTGCCGCAGATCGAGGTCACCTTCGACATCGACGCCAACGGCATCCTCCATGTCTCGGCCAAGGATCTTGGGACTGGCAAAGAGCAAAAGATTTCCATCACAGGCTCCAGCGGGCTTTCCAAGGAGGAGGTCGACCGCATGCAGAAGGAGGCCGAGTTGCACGCTGAAGACGACCGCAAGGCGAAGGAAGCCATCGAAACGCGAAACGCCGCCGACAGCCTTGCCTACCAATGCGAGAAGCAGCTTAAAGACCTCGGCGACAAGGTTCCCGAAGACAAGCGCAAACCGATTGATGACGCCGTGGCCACTTTGCGGAAAGCGTTGGAAGGCAGTGACATCGACGCAATCAAAACCGCTCAGGCGGATCTCCAAACCAGGTTTCAGGAAATCAGCGCCGAACTTTACAAGCAGGCTTCCGCGCAGCCGGGCGCAGGTGCCACAGGCGGCTCCGAGGCGGGAGACGGAGGCGCAGCGCACGACGCCGGTCAGGGTGTCGGCGGTGGGCAAACCGGCAAAGGCGATGTGGTCGATGCCGAGTTTGAGGTTGTCGACGAGGACAAAAAACCTTCATGACTCGCTGCCTGCTCCAATCCGCTTTATCGCACTCGGCAGCTTGCCGCAGCAGTACTATCGAGTTTCAGGAACCGCCCGTTTCCCCGCGGAACGGGCTCTGAACGCAAGACAGAATGCCGCGCCGGTTTGTCCGGAGCGCCACCGCGGGTGCGGTGGTAATGCCGGGCGCCGCGCGGTCCAAAACAACACAACAACAAAACAAGGAGAACCAACAATGGCAGCGAAACTGCAGCCTCTTGGCGACCGGGTGCTCGTGCAACCGATCGAAGAAGAGGAAGTCAAACAGGGCGGTATCATCATCCCCGATACCGCGAAGGAAAAACCTCAAGAGGGCAAAGTCGTCGCCCTCGGCACGGGCAAACTCGATGACGACGGCAAAAGAATCGAGTTCACCGTGAAGATTGGCAACAAGGTGCTCTACAGCAAATACGGCGGCACCGAAGTGAAAATCGACGGCGCACAACATCTGATCATGCGCGAGGACGACATCCTCGGCATCATCGATTGATCGCTTCGCTTAACTCAACCATTCAGCACTAAAACCAGATACTATGGCAGCAAAACAACTCCAATTCGATGAAAGCGCGAGGCAGGCTCTGCTCCGCGGCATCGAGAAACTCGCCAAGGCCGTAAAGGCCACACTTGGCCCTTCCGGTCGCAACGTCATTCTCGACAAGAAATTCGGTAGCCCCACGATCACCAAGGACGGCGTAACAGTCGCCAAGGAGATCGAGCTCGAAGATTCCTACGAGAACATGGGCGCGCAGCTTGTGCGTGAAGTCGCCTCCAAAACCAGCGACATTGCCGGCGACGGCACCACCACCGCCACCGTGCTCGCCGAAGCGATCTATCGCGAAGGTCTGCGCAACGTGACTTCCGGAGCCAATCCGACTTCGCTTCAGCGCGGCATCACCAAGGCTGTGGAAGCCATCACCGCGGAACTGGCCAACATCTCGAAGAAAGTCTCCGACCGGACCGAGATCGCGCAGGTCGCTACAGTGTCCGCCAACTGGGATACCACAGTCGGCGAAATCATCGCTGACGCGATGGACAAAGTCGGCAAGGATGGCACCATCACCGTCGAAGAGGCCAAGAGCATCGAGACAACGCTCGAAGTTGTGGAAGGCATGCAGTTCGACAAGGGATATCTGTCTCCCTACTTCGTCACCAATGCGGAGAGCATGGAGGCGGTCCTCGACAACCCCTACCTGCTCATTCACGAGAAAAAGATCAGCAGCCTAAAGGATCTCCTTCCGCTGCTCGAAAAAGTCGCTAAAGCCGGCCGCCCGCTCCTCATCATCGCCGAGGACGTGGAAGGCGAAGCCCTTGCGACGCTCGTGGTGAACAAACTGCGCGGCACCCTTCAGGTCGCAGCGGTGAAAGCCCCGGGCTTCGGTGACCGCCGCAAAGCCATGCTTGAAGACATCGCCATCCTCACCGGCGGGCGCTGCCTCACCGAAGATCTCGGCATCAAGCTTGAGAACGTCACCCTTGACGATCTCGGACGCGCCAAGCGCATCACGATCGACAAGGAAAATACGACCATCGTCGAAGGCGAAGGCTCGAGCAACGACATCCAGGGGCGCGTCAAGCAGATCCGCCGCCAGATCGAGGAAACCACAAGCGACTACGACCGCGAGAAACTCCAGGAACGCCTGGCCAAACTCGCCGGCGGCGTTGCGGTCATCAATGTCGGTGCTGCAACCGAAACAGAAATGAAAGAAAAGAAAGCCCGCGTCGAAGACGCGCTGCACGCCACACGCGCAGCCGTCGAAGAAGGCATCGTGCCTGGTGGCGGTGTGGCTCTCATTCGTGCACAAAAAGTGCTCGATACCGTGAAGCTCGAAGGCGACGAGGCTGTTGGCGTGCAGATCGTGCGTCGCGCCATTGAGTTCCCGTTGCGGCAGCTTGCCGATAACGCCGGTCAGGAAGGCGCCCTCATCGTCGAGGAAGTCAGAAAGCGCTCCGGCAATGAAGGGTACGACGTTGCAAAAGGCAATTACACCGATCTCGTTAAAGCCGGTGTGGTCGACCCGACGAAAGTTACCCGCAGCGCGCTGCAGAATGCAGCATCCATCGCAGGCCTGTTACTGACCACCGAGGCGTTGATTACGGAGATCCCTGAAAAGGAAAAAGCTCCGGCTATGCCTCCGGGCGGCGGCATGGGCGGCATGGACTACTAAGCTCGCGCAAAGGGGCTCAAGGCCCTTAAACGCCTTAACCTGAACTGCCACCCCGCTCTGGTTTCCGGAGCGGGGTGGTTTTTTTATGCTCCCAGGAGCCACAACGCGTCCAACCGCCGTGGCAAAGGACGATTTGCGGAATCAGGGAAGGCGCGACGCCCACTGCGTTCCTTCGATTCAGATCACCCAATCCATCTTCGCAACCGCACGGTCACGCTTCGGGACAGTCCGCAGATTCTTTTCCTCGTAATACACGAGAGAATTGGGCGGTACGCTATGCTGTAGAAACACATTGCCACCAATGGTGGAATTCTCGCCAATGACAGTATCCCCACCGAGGATCGTCGAGTTGGGATAGATGGTGACGCGATCGCCCACATCGGGATGGCGTTTCCCACCTTTCTTTATCCGGCCTCCGGCATCTTTTTCAAAACTGCGCGCTCCGAGGGTAACCCCATGATAAACTTTGACGCGCGACCCAATCCGGCAGGTTTCGCCAATGACAACGCCGGTGCCGTGATCGATGAAGAACCGCGGGCCGATCGATGCGCCCGGATGAATATCGATTCCGGTGCGCCGATGCGCCCACTCGGTCATCATCCGCGGAAGAAGCGGGACACACAGCCTATGCAGCCGGTGCGCGAGTCGCTGCACAGCGACAGCTTCGATGGAAGGATATGCCACGATGATTTCTTCATGACTGGTGGCAGCGGGGTCGCCTTCATCAGCGGCTTCGACATCGCCAGCCACCAATTCACGCAGCATCGGCAAGGACGCTAAAAATTGGCCTACCGTTCGCTCGGCGTCCGCCCTCGGGCAATCCGGACGAGTCAACCGCAGGCACTTGGTCACCTGCTCAAGAAGCGTCTCCGACAGCCGGGAGATTCGATAAGACGTAAGTCTGCGCAACTCGCTGGAGTGCAACGGTTCCTGATCGTGATACCCAGGAAACATGACCTGGAGCAGGTCTGCACAAATGGCGTCAACAGCCTGCTTGGAAGGCAGATTCGCACCGTCGACATTGTTGAGTCCGCCAATGTCGCGGTAGGATTCCAGAATGGCATCGACGATGGTGCGCATGATTCGATCCGGTCCCGGGTTCAGAATCCGGCCGTCATTTAGAACATAGCGGTGCAGCCATGGGGGGAAACCCCAAAGTTTGCGCCGCGGCCGAGACGCGCACACCTGCGATCCCGCACGACCTATTCAGGGTCCTGCCACCGCAACGCGCCGAATCGTCGCACGACCTCCTCGATGTTCTCGCGGCTGTTGAATGCCGACACACGGAAGTATCCTTCGCCCATTGCGCCGAATCCACTGCCCGGCGTCACAACCACATGCGCATCGTGAAGAATGCGGTCGAACGCATCCCAGCTTCTCATTCCACCAGGAGTCGCAACCCAGATGTATGGAGCGTTCACGCCACCATAAACGGCAAGCCCGCCACCGCCGAGCGCCTCGCGCAGGATGGCGGCATTGCCCATGTAATACGCGATGAGATCCCGCACCTGGGCTCTGCCCGCCTCGCTGTACAGCGCCTCGGCAGCTCGTTGCACGGGATAACTCACCCCATTGAATTTCGTTGTGGAGCGACGCAGCCACAACGCATGCAACGGCGCATGCGTGCCGTCAGCCCTGCGCCCCATGACTTTTCGCGGCACAACGGCAAAGGCACAGCGCAATCCGGTGAACCCGCCATTCTTCGAGAAGCTGCGAAATTCCACGGCGACCTCATCCGCACCCGGAATTTCATAAATGGAATGCGGAATCTCAGGATTGGAAATAAAGGCCTCGTAGGCGGCGTCAAACATTAGGAGGACACCCTGTTCGCGGGCATAAGTAACCCAACGACCAAGGTGCTCGCGGGTGGCAACTGCCCCGGTGGGATTGTTGGGCAGACAGAGGTAGGCGACGTCAACGGGATCCCCGGGCGGCTCAGGGACGAACCCGTTTGCAGCGGTGCAGGGAAGGTAAACGAGCCCTTGAAACGATCCGTCTGCAGTGGCCGAACCGGTATTCCCGGCCATGACGTTCGTATCGACGTACACGGGATAGACGGGGTCGCTCACAGCGATGCGATTGCCGGGCCCCAACACGTCAAGGATATTGCCCGTGTCGCATTTCGAACCGTCACTGACAAAGATTTCGTCATCGGCAATGTCGATTCCGTGCGCGCGATAATCGTGCTCTGCGATGGCATGACGCAACCACTCGTAACCCTGCTCGGGGCCATAGCCACGAAATGTGTCGCGACTCCCCATTTCATCGACCGCAACATGCAACGCTTCGATCACCGCCTTTGGGAGCGGTTCCGTGACGTCGCCGATGCCGCAGCGCAGGATGCGTCCCGCAGCTTCCGGCCGGGCATCCGCAAACGCCTTCACCCGGCGCCCGATCTCGGGAAACAGGTATCCAGCCTGAAGTTTATAATAATGTTCGTTAAGAATAACCATGAAGACCGCGCAGATGTAACCGCCCTTACGGTATTGCGCAAATGCCGCAGCAGAGCTTGTGTGCGACCCTTTGCAGGTCGCGCCACGAGGGTTTAGGCTCAGACCGCGCCATGCAGCGGCGCATCGATCATGGAACTCACGCACCCCGCCTTCCTCTGGCTGCTTGCAACGATCATTCCCGCCGTGGCGATCTGGCGACGTTCCCGGGCGGACCTACCCGCCCCCCGCCGTATCGCAAGTCTTGTCTGCCGCGTGCTGGCATTGGTTGCCGTGGCTTTGGCACTGGCCGGATTGCGATGGATTCGCCACACCGACCGGGCGACCACCCTGTTTCTTGTAGACGCCTCGCACAGCATCGCTCCGGAGGCGCTTGCCGAATCGATGCAATTTGCGCGGGAAGGCATGGCAGCGCTGGCACCCGGAGATATGGTCGGCCTGATCGGCTTCGCTGCTGAGCCGGTCATTTGGGTACCTCCTGCAGCCGGCGCATTATTCCCGGAAACAGCGCCGCCGCTGCCGGAGAGCGCCCCGCTGGCGACGGACATCGGAGCCGCACTCGATTTCGCGGCGGCTGTTTTTCCCGAAGGTGCAAGCCGCCGCATTCTGCTCATTGGAGATGGCAACGATACCGCAGGCCGCGGGGCAGATACTGCGGCGCGGCTTGCTGCTGAGGGGATCCGCGTGGACACGGCAGCCGCAGAGAACCCACAAACACCGGAGGTCCTCGTTGAGTCTGTGGAGATTCCCGCAAATCTCATTCCCGGGGAACCATTCACACTCGGCGTGCCAATCCGTTCCAATGTGGAAACAAACCTCACAGTGCGTTTATCCGCAGCCGGGTTCATTCTGGACACTAAAACATTGCGGGTGACGCCTGGACGCAGCCGTGCCGAGTTTCCCAACTTGAAAGCGCCTCATGCCTTTACAACGTACACGGTTGAACTCGTTGCAGCACGCGACACCGAATCGGGAAACAACCGCGCAATGGCCAGCGCAGGACAATCAGGCGGGCGCCGCGTGCTGTTGGTCGATTCGGAACCCGGACGCCTGCGCGCCACGGCAGGCATTCTCGAGCAGGCGGGTCTTGAAGTCGAGGTGCGTCCACCCGAAGGGCTGCCCGCATCGATTTCCGGGCTTGAAGCTTTCGACCTTCTGATTCTCAGCGATGTGCCGGCAGAAAGGGTGGGCATTCAGCGAATGCAAACCATTGCAGACTGGGTCTCACGCTTGGGAGGCGGCTTCATGCTTGCCGGCGGTGAGTCGAGCTTTGGCTCAGGCGGTTACGCCGACACCGCCATTGAACGCATTCTGCCCGTCCGCATGGAGCAGGTTGACCGGGAGGAACGCCCAACGGTCGCGCTGCTCGTCAGCCTTGATCGCTCCGGTTCCATGCAGGCGGCGGTCGCAGGGCAAACAAAGATGTCACTCGCCAACCAAGGCGCTGTGCTGGCCATGGAAGTGCTCGGTCCCCGTGATCTCTTCGGGCTTCACGCCGTCGACACGCGCGTCCATGAAGTCGTGCCTATCATCCGCGACGCCGCTCAGGCGGCCGCCGCCCAGCGGATTCTCTCCGTGGCCAGTGCGGGTGGCGGGATCTACATCTACACCGCGTTGCGAGGCGCCGAACGCGCGCTGGACGACTCCGATGCCAGCGTTAAGCATCTGATTCTCTTCGCCGACGCCGCCGATGCCGAAGAAAAGGTGGCAGGCGAAATGGGCGACGGATCGCCCGGCGCCGGTTCCGCCCTCGATCTTGCCGCCGCCATGAACGCCCGCGGCATCACCACCTCGGTGGTGGCGTTGGGGTCGGAAACCGATCGCGACACCAGCTTTCTGTCGTCGCTGGCCAACCGCGGGGGGGGACGTTTTTATCTGACTGGCGACGCCCTAAGCCTACCGCAGATCTTTACCACTGAAACGCTGCGTGTCACCCAATCGAGCCTGTTTGAGGATCCCTTTCTTCCAATGCCCGGTGCACCCTCGAAAGCCACTGCGGGCATCGACTGGAGCCAGACGCCGTTTCTGCTTGGGCATAACATGACGCAGCCCAAGCCAACTGCAGAAATTCTTCTCTCCACCGAAGGCGGCGCACCGCTGCTTGCCATCTGGCGCCATGGACTCGGCATGAGCGCCGCTTTTACGTCCGACCTGAAAGATCGCTGGGCGGCAGACTGGCTTCTCTGGCCGGGTTACGCACAGTTTCTCTCGCAGACCGTGCGCACTCTGCTTCCTGGCACGGAAACCGGGCCGCTGTCCGTTCAGGCGCTCCAGGAAGGTACCGACGTGCGCCTCATCTTGGATGCGGTCGACAGGGACGGACGCTTTATCGACAACATCGACCCTGAGATTTCGGCCACGGATTTTCCGGGTGCGTTCCCGTCCGTTCGCGCACAACAAACTGCACCAGGACGTTACGAAGTCGTGGTACCCGGACCGGACACTGGCTCGGTGCTCTACTCAGTCAGCGCCGCGGGCCTCGCGCCGGCCGCGGTGGCTGTGGCTCGAAATTATCCTGAGGAACTTCTTGCTCTGGGCACAAACCGCCTCGCCCTGGCAGAAATTGCGACACGCGGCGGCGGACGTTTCATCGAAACTCCGACGGACGCCGGAACTGCGGAACGCATTGCTGCGCAACGCCGCCATGAACTTTGGCCGGCGCTCCTGACCCTGGCAGGACTGCTCATCCTCGCGGATCTTGCCGTCCGCCGCCTGCGTTCTGAAAGAGAAAATCCCGCGCCTGACACGGGCAAGCCACCCATGCGACCTTCAACGGGCAGGAACGAGCCACGCCCTCACAGGCAGGCAGCGGCGCCTACTCTCCGAGCGCCGATGGCGTAAGCCCAAGGCCTTCACTAGGTTCAATCCCCTCTTCCGGCGTTGGCATGGGCGCTGCCAGCGCTGCCGGCCTAATGATATCTTCGGCTGTCAGGAGGTTCTTTTCCACGAGGGGATCGCCAAAAATGGTGTTGTGATTGGCGGGAAAAATCCTCGCTGACTCGGCCACCCATTCCAGCCCTTCTTCACGGCGCCCGGACACAAGATCCAGAGCAGCCCTGCCGTAATAATATCCAGCCGTGTTACTGGGAAACGGAATTTTTTCGATCTCTTCCCGCGCTTCTTTTTCCTGCCCTGCGAACAGATGGGTCAATGCGATCTTGTAAGTCAGCATTTCATCCTGGGGCGCCCGCTCCCTCAGCTTCTCCAGCCGCTCCCGCGCTTCCTTGTAGCGCTTCTGAAGAAAATCGACTTCGGCAAGATTCCACTCGAGGCTCATGCTTTCCGGCGTTTCCTCAAGGAGATTATTGTAAATGGAGGCTGCTTCGTCGTACCGCTTCTGATACGTGCGCACAGCGCCGAGCAGGTTGCGGGCCTGAGAATTCTGCGGATCCATCTCAAGCGCCTCTTCGATCAGCTTCGACGCGAGATCGTACTCGCGGTCGCGCATAAGGTCGGTCACGCGCTCCGCAAGATTGCGGGTGCGCTGATCTGTTTCCCCGCCCCCCGGCAGTACGGCACGCACCTGAGCCATGGCGTCCGCGGCGAAACCAAATGTCAGCACGGTTGCGAGTATGGCCGCAGATAGGCGCTGCCACCCGCCCATCCAACCACATCGGAAAGGGCACCATTGTCCACTTTGAATCGGCCATCCTATAAATCTGTTCATAAAACAACGGTGACATGAAGGCCGCCTGGCAGCAAGCATGCCGACCGTGCCAATTATGCCGTGGGCTCAGGGCGCAGCTTCCCCCGCGCGCGGGACGATTGCCACCGGTAAAATCACTGCAAACTGGAGTGGCAAATGGCTGCGGAATACCGGTAGAAAGTCCTCGATCTTGCGGCGCACATCGACAATCTCCACCACGACAGGCAAATCCGCAGAAAGATTTAATACTTTCGCGGTATGCACCTGGGAGTGCGTTCCGTAGCCCATGGGACTGCGAAATACGGTGGCCCCAGCCAGTCCCCTGTCGTGAGCAAGACGCACCAGTTGTTCATAGGCAGGACGCTGCCCGGCGTGGTCCGTTTCCCCCATATACACGCGGAGGCAGCACCCCTCCTCCCCGCCATGCTCCTGTTCCTGCCTCAGCGCCATGCACCTCCTTCCAGCCAGCGCGCGGTCCATACGCCAGCAAGCGCCGCAAGCAGACACAACGTTACGCTTCCGGCAATGTTAAACCACGCAGCCGCAAACTGGCGATCTTCAAACAATGCCATCGTTTGCCAACTGAAGGAGGAAAACGTTGTGAAGCCACCCAGCACACCCATTGTCAAAAACGCGCGCAGTTCCGGAGCCAATACGGGGCCAGATGGCCCGAGCAACGTCATGACCGCAGCAATGGCAAAAGATCCTGTCACATTGACCATCATGGTGCCCCAGGGAAACACCGCGCCCAACATTCGTTCGAGCCCCGCAGAAATTCCATAACGCAAACCGCTGCCCACAGCGCCACCGACCATCACAAGAATCAACGTGGTCATTGCAAAGCTGCGGGCGTACGCTGTACGAAAGCTAACGGCACGGCGAGCCTAACCCCAACCAATCGGAGGGCGCCACCCTTTCCTCAAGCCGCCTCTTCGGTTCCCTTGGTCACCGAGGCAATGGCTCCTTTATCGAACTCAATCTTCACGTTGTCTGCCACTTTCACGAGCACCGTGGCGTCTTTCACATTGGTAACAAGGCCGTGGATGCCGGCGTTGGTGACGATGCGGTCACCGGATTTCACCGAGCCAATCAGCTTTTGATGCTCTTTCTGCTTCTTCTGCTGCGGTCGGATGAGCAGGAAATAGAAAATTGCGAACATAAACAGCAAAGGCATGAGCATGTCCGCAAGCCCCGGCTGGGGAGGCGCCGGCTGGCCGGGGGCTCCCGGCTGAGCGGGAACTCCGGGTGCGGCGGGCATCGGGGCGGGAGCCTCGGTTTGAGCCAAATAAAGTGTGGGTTGATAAAACTTGTGCAACGGGCTGCTGTCCATCGCCCCGTTTATCGACGCATTCCCGCCACTTGCCAAGAGCAAGTTCTCGGTCGAGGACGCTTTGGATGGTGAGTGCATGATGACTCGCTCCCCGCAGCCGAGTGAGCGCACACTATGACACTCTGCAGCTTGAACCTCCCGCCACCCCGTGCGAACGAGTGTCATGAGCGATGCCTACTCCAATCCCGATGCCCTTGTCTCCACGACATGGTTGTCCGACCACCTCAACGATCCCGGAATCCGCGTGATCGAAAGCAACGAGGACGTGCTGCTTTACGATACCGGTCATATCCCCGGAGCCGTGCACATCGACTGGCGAAGTGATCTGCAAGACAACACCGTGCGCGATTATATTGCGCCCGAAGCCTTCGCCCAGTTGTGCTCCGCCCACGGCATCGGTCGGGACACTGTCTGTGTGTTTTACGGAGACAAAAGCAACTGGTGGGCCTGCTATGCGCTGTGGGCATTTCAACTCTTCGGGCATGAACACGTCCGTATCCTCAATGGCGGACGCGACAAATGGATCGCCGAAGGCCGCCCGCTTGTGCGCGATATTCCGTCCTTCCCACACACCGATTATCCCGTGCCACCATCGCGGCGGGACACCGAAATCCGCGCGTTTTTTGACGAGACGCTGGCTCACAGCAATTCGGGAGGCCCGTTGATCGATGTGCGCTCTCCCGGCGAGTTCAGCGGAGAGATCACACACATGCCGGAATATCCACAGGAAGGCGTGCTGCGGGGGGGGCATGTGCCCGGGGCAAGGAGCGTGCCGTGGAAGACGGCCGTCAACGCAGATTCCACCTTCAAAAGCGCCGAAGAATTACGCCGCATTTACACCGAAGAAAACGGCGTCCGCCCCGGCGATGACGTCATCGTCTATTGCCGCATCGGAGAGCGCTCAAGTCACACATGGTTCGTGCTTAAATACTTGCTCGGCCACGACAAAGTGCGCAACTATGATGGATCCTGGACGGAATGGGGCAACCGTGTGCGCGCCCCCATTGAGCGTTGATTGCCCGCATCCCATGTCGGAAAACACCTCGGATTACCCACCGAAACTCCGCGAAATCGTCGGCCTGTTCGAAGGCCTGCTGGATATGGAAAAACGCGAGAACCTGATCGCGTATGCCGACAACGCTCCCCGTCATGCGCCGCGCGATGGGGAGGCATTTGACCTTGAAGACGTCCGCAAAGACGAAGAATGCACTGACACAGTCGGAATCTTTCTGACCGTCGACGAGCACGGCGGCGCACATTTTCGCATCACACTCGGGCCGCAGGTCCAAACGTTAACCCGCGCCATGACTGCAATTCTTTGCCGCGGTCTGGATGGCGAAACCCCTCGGAGCATCCTGGATATTCCCGCCGATTTTGTCCCGCGCATCGTCGGGGCCGATCTCGTGCGCGCACGTAGCCAAACAACTTATTACATTCTTTCCCGGATGAAATCCGCCTGCAAAGTCTGGCTTGACAGGCAGCGCGCGGCCACCGCTTCCGGCTGAAGACTTATAATGCCGCGCCCTCAGTAGAGGTCGCGGCGCGGCGCGCCCGTCTTTACGGTGCCGGAACCAACACCACCGCGGCGATAGCGTATGGCGCCGGGGTATGAACTTCGTTCCATTTGCTCCAGA
Organism: uncultured Chthoniobacterales bacterium; assembly: GCA_964652295.1. GTDB lineage: Bacteria > Verrucomicrobiota > Verrucomicrobiia > Chthoniobacterales > CALDSX01 > CAZZCL01. The sequence continues at coordinate 38,040 of CAZZCL010000001.1, read as the reverse complement.
CGATGCGCATTTCTCCAACGGAAGATGCCAGAAGGATATCGACCAGATGTCCCGGCTGCGTTGTCTCGATCAACACCGTCAATCGCTCCTGCGGAGATGCCGGATCGGAAAATGCATCAACCGACGCGCGAATACACGCGGAGCCCACGAAGAGCGTGCCCGGCCTTGGCGCTGCAGCCTCAATCTCTAGAGTAAACGGCTGACGGTCAGGCGACATCCCGCCAGGCGGTTCGGCAGATTCCAACGAGGCAACCCCGCTCACGACACAGGCCTGCACGCTCAACCAATCCCCGGAACGGTTCGCCCTCATCCAATGTAATCTCCAGATCGCCGCTGGATGCGGGGTCTTTCAGGGCGAAGATCGTGGCATACGCATTTGAACGGGGGTGCGATAACTCCAATATCTCGGCTGCGGTTTCCATTAGCTGAGTATTGAACCGCGCGGATGCTGCCACAACACCCTCGGGAGCGTTTACGCCATCTGCTGCCAGAGCCACGATAAGCCATCGATTGCTGCCACTGGCCGCTGCCGAAAAACCCTTTAACTTGGCAGTGCGCAGATTTGGTCCGTCCGGCTCGCCGGCGACGACCCCCGGCACCAGGATATGGTCAATCGCGGAGACGTGAATGTGGGCGAGTAGAGCGCCCGGATTCGCCGCCGCGATGCCAGGCGCCAGCGATGCGAGCGACAAAACAAACTGACGTCGGCGCTGTACCCCAACAACGGCCTTCACATGACCGACAAATGGGAAATCCCAGGGGATTCAGGGGGTGGTACTTATAGCAAAGATTTCCATGCGCCATTATCCTTGGAAGATTCAACTGCCGCTTCAATAAAGCGCATCCCGACGAGCCCGTCATGAATCGTAGCATATCTGCTCGCATCCGCCGAGCTGTGCGCGCCGTGCTTCCACGAGCGCACGTCCTCCTCAAAACATCGGTGCAATCGTGCAAGGGCATCGTGAAACCCTTCGTTGTGACCGGGCGGCAGCGTGGGTTCCGAAAGCAACTCCGGCGGGACGTCGCCGAGGAAGCCGTCGTGCGGCGTGACTGCACCACGCCAGTAGACTCTCTCCGGCCGGTCGGGCAGACAAACCGTGAGCCGCTCGGGTTCTTCCTGCTCCCAGCGCAGCAACCCCCGTGCTCCGGCAACCACGAGCCCATGATTATTCCGCGCGCCGATACAAATCTGAGACGCCCGAATCAGAGCGCGCGCGCCGCCATGCAACCGCGTGTACACGGTGAAATGATCGTCCAACACACGCCCCGGCACGAGGGTCTCAAGTTGCGCGGACAGGCTTTCGATCTCAAGACCGGTTACGTACCGCAGCATCATGAGCGCATGTGTGCCGATATCACCGCCACAGTTGGACATGCCGGTTCTCGCAGGATCCGTTCGCCACGCGGCCTGCTGCATCCCGGACTCTTCAACTTTGCCGGCAAGCCAGCCCTGAATGTAATAGCTGTCCACCCAACGCACCTCGCCAAGCAACCCCGAACGAACAATATGGCGTGCGAACCGCGCAGTCCAATGTCCGAGATAGGTATGCGCAACCCCAAACGGCACGCCCGCACTCTCCACCGCCACGACCAGCCGTTCCGCTTCCTGGGAGGTGAGAGTGAGGGGTTTTTCGCAGAAAACCGGAATCCCCGCGCTGACAGCTTTCAAAGCGGGATCGAAATGGGCATGGTTTGGAGTAACCACGATCGCATAATCGATGCGTTCCTCAGGCGGACACGACGCCTGCCCGTCGATGAGTTCGTCGTAGCTGGCATAGCCGCGGATCGGATACGGCCACCCGGCCGCATCGGCAAGGGCAGCTGCCGGATTGGAACGCAGCGCCGCGGCAACGACTCTGCGGGTGCCGTCAAAATGGACGGCGCGTTGATGTGGCGCTGCGAAAAATGAGCCTGAACCACCGCCAATTAACGCGACGCGAAGAGGTGCCGGGGATAACATAACGACGACACAAGGGGGTAATAGAGCCTATTAGGCATCCCAAAGTCGAATATGATCGTGAACCCAAAAGGAACGCGGCGCAAAGAAAAACCGCATTGGATACTGTGCAACCAGCTAGAGCCACGGTGTCTGAACGGCCTTTGAAGGTGGTTAAAACGTTATTGCAAACAAACACAAATCATTTGCATTTCCCCCAGAACAACATTTTATTTCGTATTAGCGAACAAGGTTGCCTTAATTGTGCACACCTCGCAGTAGCGGGTTCCGAGAGGCATCGACAATCGTTGATCGCTTGCGATTGTTTGCCGTCGGCTTTTTGGGGGTCAAACCGGTGGCTGCTTGCAGCCGCCGGTTTGTTTTTCCCGGCATGCGGGTCGGGCCGGGATCACCATACGTCTCGGGGTGAGATCGGCTGCTAACGTATCGCAACAAATCCGACGCCACGCAGGAGACTCCCCCCGATAGCGTGGTAAGGTTGCCCCAGCCATGCCTGCCGGGCCGCCTACGTGAGTTCGCACACAGTATTCCTGTTTCGGCACACCAGCGCAAACGGCACCCACTGAGTCAAACTGCATTTTTCATTATGAAATCTGTGTCTTTGTAGACTTCTTCGCGTAACCCACTCATACTGAGAGTCCTCCAGACTGCGGAATTCGGGCTAGCGCTGGTAACTGCCGAAAATCACGTCGATCGCCCCGGCGTCAGCCGCCATGCGCATGACTTCCTTGATCGTTCTTCCTGGCGTTCGATGGTCGGCGCGGATGTACAAGCGCAGCGGTGGAAAATCGACAAAACGCATGCGCAAATACTCCTCCAGTTCTTCGGAAGTCACCGTGCGGTCCCGCAAATGGTACCGACCCTCTTCGTCGATGTTGATGATATCGCGTTCACCCAGATCGTCGGGAGTGACCGCGTTGCTTGCGACCGGCAGCTTCACGTCGAGCTTGATTTGTTCCTTGCTGATCTGCGTTGTGACCATGAAAAAGACCAGCAGCAAAAAGGTCATATCGATCATCGGAGCGAGCTGAAAGCTCACTTCCTCGTGGAACCGGCGACGGGTGCGCACGATCGGAGAAAGGCTGCAATCAGGCGGGTTCGGTGGCCGCTTCCACAGCGGGCGCGGACGCGCCTTCCAGTTTGAGTTCGCCACTCAGAACGTCGATGAGAAATGTCACGGAGTTCTGAATATTGTTTATGGCCACCATGAGCTTGTTGCGGAAAAAGAAGTAAAAAAACATTGCCGGGATGCCGACGATGAGGCCCGCAGCTGTCGTAAGCATGGCCTGCCCGATGCCTCCCGCGAGATCCTGCGGTTCGGATCGCCCGGCTGCAAGCTGATCGAAGCTTTGAATCATGCCCGTCACAGTGCCGAGAAGCCCGAGCATTGGGGCAATCGTTGCAAAAACATTCAAATAATTCACCCAGATCATCAGGCGCGTTTCCTCTGTTTGCAATGTCTCTCCGGCAGCCTGTTCCATACCCGGTTTATTCGCGCTTTCCTTCTCGAAATTCACCTTCAGCAATGCGGACGCCGTGGTGTTGGTGAATGCGTTTGGATTGGCCGTGCAGAATTCATAAGCCGAACCCGCGTCCTTTTGTCTTAAGAAATGCGTGAGGGTGTCGACCTGCGCCTTGGGCCGCATCTTCCTGGGATTAATCTGCACCCAACAATACACGCACACGGCGATGGTTCCGATGGAACACAGCAGGATGGGATGCATCATTAGTCCGCCAGTCCGATAGAGATCGAGGAGAGTCTTTGTAGAAGCTGCCGAGGAGCCCTCCATGGTCTGCGCCGTTTCTCCAGCGGGCTTATTCTGAGCGCGAACGGGTGCGACAAGACAGCACACTGCAAGGAAGCATGCGCCAGCCAGCGCAAGCACCCGTTGCATCGGATTTGAGAGGTTAATCGGGATCGTCATGAGATCGGTTGGGAATGAGTTCCTGTGAGTCTGCGTTGAAAGAGATATCTTCGGCGTTCTCGGAAATGAAAACCCGCGCCGGTTCCGCCTGCGCACTTCCGGGATACAGCTCCACGATATCGCGGGCAAGCTCCAAAGCTTCCTGGATCCGCCCATCGAATCTATAGACCCCTGCAGCCGCCCACAATCCGCGGGCGGCATCAGGTTCGCGCCAGCCATGGCACAAAGCCGGGTACAAAAGCCGGTCGAGCGCATCATGAAACAGCCGCGCACGTTCCGGGCGGACAAAAACATCCTCACTCCAGCGCGGATGTTCCTCCTCAAGTTTGCGCAACTGCGCAAATGCGGCGTTACCCAGTAAAAGATTCGCTTCGATCGCCACCTCGGGTGAGTCCGCTTCCAGCGCAAGGCGACGCGCTTCCTCAACCGCCTCTTCACCCTGTCCAAGAGCGATCTTTGCACGCAATCGACCACTGCGGGCGCGTCCCCGGCGTTGTTCATTCCAATCTTCGTTCTCGATGCGTTCGAAGATCTCCACGGCGCGCTGCCGTGACGCGATGTCTTCAGCCGCGAGCAAAGCATCGGCGGCGGCCAGCCCGAGTGCTCCTGCAGGCGAAGAGGCCACGCCCAGCAACTCTTGTATGGCATCCCAACGAGAAACCAGTTCCTCGCGGTTTACGCTCTCCGGCGCACCGAGAATGCGCTCCAACTCACGATCCGGCAACAACTCGATGCGTTCTATGGCTTCAATCGGAATCGCGATTGTCGCAGGCGGTTGATCGGCCCGTAAGATAACCCGGAATCGCAGCTTCCCACCGGTCACCTCCAGCAACTCTCCCTTCTGAACGCCGCCATTGCGCAGAAACACAACATCGCCGGTTTGATTGGAGTCCGCCTGTGTAGGTTCCCGGGCCGGTGCAGTTGCAGCGCAGACAACGGCCAGAGCTGCGGCCAGCGCGGACAACAGGCGGTATAACGATTTCGGCGCGCTCATAATCATGAACCAACGTCTCGACCCTGCGTCTTCGGTGGCGCGGGCAAAGATTCCAGCCTGCGGCGGGCCTCCTCTCCTTCGGGCGTGGCTGCCACGTCAGCCCGCAAAAGCATTTCCTTGTACGTGGCGTGCGCCCCGCCAGCATCGTTGCGTGCCTCGAGAATTTCTCCGCACCTCAGGTACGCGCGCGCCACGTCCTCAGTCCAGCGCCCATACATCACGTACACCCGCTGATAATATGCGAAGGCTTTGTTCTCCTCCCCTTTTCGGCTGAACAGGTCACCGATGCGCACCAGAGCGCGCGACTTTTTGCGCGCGGGCGCGTACTCATCGGCGAGCAACGCCTCAAGCACATCCACGGCGGCATCCGTTTCGCCTCTGCGAGCGAGCAGTTCCGCGTGCGCAAGGCGCACTTGCGAAGCGTGCAAGGAGCCCTGCGTCTCGCGCGCGAAACGTTCGAAATGCGCCAAAGCGGCGGGATCATCGCCCGCCTCCATCGCCATGAGGCCAAGCGCGGCCAATGCCTCAGCTTTCTGCGGAGCGCGGGGATTCCATCTCACCAGTTCACCATACAACAGTTGGGCCTCCTCCAGATCTCCTGCTGCGCGGGCCGCGCCCGCTGCGTCGGCCAGCAGCATCGGGTTTGCGGTCGAGACGTCTGCCAGCGCGCCAGCCTTGCGCACAAAATCCGTCGCCTTATCCAGCTCTTCCCTGGCCAAGGTTCGAGCCAGCGCCCACAACAACCGTGATTGTCGCACGGTCTCTCCGGATTCTTCTGCAGCGTCGATGCCATCATTGAGACGGGCGATCAGCCGGCGCCGTTCGTCGTCCTCGCGATACAACCGGATCACGCCCGCAAGCAAATCTTCAACAGAGCGCCGCGAAGGATCGTTGCCGAGACGGTCGATGGCTTGCCAATACAAATCGCGCGCCGTATCCAGGCGATCCTCTGCGATCCAGGTACGCCCAATCAGATGAATTGCTTCCGCAAGGCGCACACTGGCTGGATTTGCCGCCACGAACTGCTCAAGGTGGTTGCGCACCTCCTCCGATCGTTCCGCAAGCTGCATGGCTTTCGCAGCCTTAAAAACCGCTTCCTCATGGAAACGCACTGTGGCATCCGATACGCGACGATAGGCCGCAATTGCGTCATCGACCCGGCCGACCGCGCCGAGCCCGTCGCCAAGCAGCAGAAGAGCCTCGTCGTTTTGTTCATGCCCGGAAAATTGGCGAAGATAATCTTCAAGCAACGCAATGCCACGGGTGTAATCCTGAAGCGCATGCATGCTGTACGCCTCCCGGAAGGCCGCCTCAGCAAGATAGCGCCCACCAACCCTGTGCCGGGTGCAGTACTCGCGAAATGCTGCCGCAGCAGGCTCGTGCTCCTTGGCAAATGACAATGCCATTGCGCTCCAATACTCGGCGTTCTCTGCCATTTCATGAGACGGATAATCGGCGCGAACTTTCTCCATGCGCTCGCGGCCGGCTTCGTAATCCTCGGCGAGCAGATGGCCAAACCCCGCCATGAACGCTGCGCGCGGTGCCAGTTCATGGTCGGGATGGTCTGCCTCCAGCAATTCGAAAACCTCCACGGATTCTGCGGCCTGATTATCCTCCTGCAACGCCTGCCCCTTCATAAAGAGCGCCAGCGGCCTCCGCGCAGAGTCCTTGAATCGGCGTAAAAATCTGTCCGCACTCTCAACGACACGCGGCCAGCGTTCGATTTCGTTCCAGCACTGCAGGAGCGAAAGCGAGGCCGCTTCCACAATCTCGTCAGCTGGCAATTCCTCCAGCATCGCACCCAGAATCAAGGCTGCCTCTCTCCATCGGTTCAGTCCCAGATAAGCACTTGCAAGTCGCATCCGAAGAGCAGAATCGAACATGTCGATCTTGCGAAACTCAGCGATCTCGCGCTCCACCTTGGCCAGCAGTTGCCCGAGCCGATAGGTTGCGAATGCGTCGTTCCGTTGCTCTGCAGCAGCGCGAGCAGCACGCAGTTTGTCCAACAGTGCGTGCTGGCGCTGCAACAGCTGTGCCGAATCCTGCACGCGCTGCAGGCAGGACACGGCTTTGCGGAATTCGCCTGCCTCCAGGAAATGCGCGCCGGTTTCCAACACAATGACGTTGAACGCCGCAAGCTGCGTGATCGCATCAAGATTCGGAAACTCGGCCAAGATAGTCTCGCGCGCCTCATCGTGCCGTCCGGCCTGCGAAAGCGCATACAGCCTAAGAATGACAATGCGCGACCGATCCTCTCCCCGGGTTCTGTCGAGCAGAGGGTCCAGTGCCACCACGGCGGCATCCCACGATTTCTCGATCACATGACTGGTTCCGGCGAGAATTTCTGCTTCAAGCCGCTTGGCAGACCGGGGATACGTGCGTGCAAACGCGGCAAGCTCACTTCGGGACCGGTCAAAATCCTCTGTCTGCAAGGCGCATACGCCTTTCCAGAACTGCAGCTCCTCCCGAACCTCGCCAGGAATCCGGTCCCTCAACTCAAGCGCCCTGCCAATGGCTTCCTGTGCTTTCCCATAATCACCCAGACGCAACCGACTCAAGGCCAGAGACGGCAGCAGATTTGGCAGGATCTCTGCTGCGTCCGCACTTTCTCCGTAGGAAGCGAGAAACCTCTCGAACGCAGCCGCTGCATCCTGGAAACGTCCGACCGTATAAGCGAGCGTTCCTTCATTGAACAGCTCCTCTGCCGTCAGCGTGCCGAGGTTGGCCCCTTCCCCGCCCTCGGCTGGTGGTGGGCTTTGTCCCTCGACACAGGCCAGCGACGCCGCGAATGTGCCGCTCAGAAGCAAAATGCAAACGTATCTGGCGCTCTGCATGCGTGAGATAAACTGCCTTGCACATATGGGAATTGCCAAGCCGGAAATCGTGACCTCCTTCCCGGAAGCACAAAGCGACAATTCAGACCACGAGATCGATGCAATCCGCAGCGCCATTGCCGCGTATATACTGGGGCACACGCCACAAACGGAGGCGACCTTCGACTCGCTCGCGCTGGGACTTTTCAGCCTGCACATGCGTCTCAACGCGGCCTACCGCGCTTACGTGACATCCCTACCCGCCCCCGCAAGCCGTCCGCAATCGTGGCGCGACATTCCTGCCGTTCCCCAGGACGGTTTTAAGCATGCACGCCTTTCAATTTATCCAAAGGGCCGTGCCACGCGCATTTTTACAACAAGCGGCACCACAAGTGCGACGCGCGGCCAGCATGAATTCGCGTCGACGCAGTTGTACGATCTCGCCATTCTCGAAGGCTGGAAGCATGCCCGCCTGCCCTCAATGACACGCATCTGCCTGCTCCCTCCACCCGACAAGGCGCCAGACTGGTCGCTCTCGCACATGGTGGGCGTGGTGGCTGCCGGTTTGTCCGGAGCCCACGAGGCCTATGGTCGTGATCGGAGCACCGCCGATTTCGATGCGGTCCTCGCCCGCCTTGAACAACAGCGCGAGCCCCTCATGCTCATGACCACCGCCGTAACGCTGTGGATGCTCATGGAGCGCATCGTCTCCAGCGGCAACACACCCAATTCGATTCTCCCGGCAGGCAGTTGGATCTGGGAAACCGGCGGGTATAAAGGTGCCCGCATCACGCTCTCGAAACGTGCATTTTACAGACGCATTGCCGAAACATTCGGTGTGCCGGATGCATCCATCGTCAACGAATATGGTATGACCGAACTCAGCTCCCAATGCTACGGCCGCGGAGCGGATGGCGAGCACTACCCGCCGCCTTGGCTGCGGGTGCGGGTCATTAACCCGGAAACCGGTACAGACGCCCAGCCGGGAACAATGGGTTTCGCGCGGTTGCACGATCTCGCGAATGTGGAGTCGGTGTTCGCGATCGACACGCAGGACCTTTGTGTTGCGCAGGAATCGGGCGGATTCCAGTTGATCGGCCGGAATCCGTCTGCTCCTGCCCGCGGATGCTCGCTTTCCGCCAACGAACATGTAACACCTCACAGCGCCGGGGATGCCGTGCCATGACGACGCTCGCCACACATGAAATCGCAGAACGCATCGCCGTGGCGGCAGTAAAGTTCCCGTGGCTTGGCGAGATTGGCGCCCGCGACCTGCTCGCCCTTGTCGAGGCCGAACTCGGCCACGGAGAAATTCTCGACCGCTTCTGCATCTACCATAGCTTTGGGCAGAGCAAGACAGGAAAGCCGGCCTACCTCCAGTTCACACGCGCCATTCCACCCGTCAGCCTCCTGCATATCATGGCGGGCAACACCCCCCATGCGGCCATCCAATCCCTGATTCGCGGGCTGCTGCTCGGCGCCCATAACTTCTGTAAGATCCCGTCCGCCGGCCTGCCGGAAGTCGCTGCATTCCGCGATGCGCTCCCACGGCCGTTGTGTTACGAGATCGAGATTTCAACCGACCTCCCCAAGCGTTGGCTGGATGAGAGCGAAGCCGTTGTGGCCTTTGGTGGCGATGACACCGTTGCACATTTCCGCAAGCTGGTCCGGCCCGGACAGGTCTTCGTCGCCCACGGTCATCGCGTCAGTTTCGCCGTTATCTACGACGATCCCATGTACGAATCGCCCCGGCTCGCCGCACGCGATGTCTCGCTTTACGATCAACAAGGCTGTCTTTCCCCCCATACAATTTACGTGAATGAAAACGGTCGCATCGACGCCATGACCTATGCCCAGCGTCTTGCCCATGCTATGGCCGATTTCAACCGGCATACTCCGCGCCGCAAACTCGACGCCGACAGCGCCGCGATGATCGCCAACATCCGCGCCAGCTACCGGTTCCGGGCCGGAAACGACAGTACCGTGCGAGTCTGGCATTCCGATCCCGGAACCGACTGGACCGTCATTTACGAGGAAGATCCTTCGTTCGGCGTCAGTTGTCTCAACCGCGTGGTCTTCGTGAAACCCTTGCCCGGATCCGTGTCCGCTGCCGTATTTCCTGTCCGCCATCAGCTGAGTGCAGCCGGCATTTATCCCGCCTCCATGGAGTACGGGCAACTGCTCGCCCGGGTAACAGGCCTCTCACGCATCTGCCCCCTCGGACGCATGCAATTTCCGCCCGCCACATGGCATCAGGACGGCGGGCAAAGCCTTGCCCCGCTTGTGCGTTGGATGGACATGGAATGCGATCAACGCCTTAAGCGCCCGGCCACCGCGGAACTGCCCCTTGGAAATCTTCCTCCCCAGCCGGCTCAGCCCCGGCTGGCCCCTCCGCGCTAGCTGGCTTTATGACACACCGCCGCTTGCATTTGCAACCGGCCTGTCGGATTGATTTCATGCATCAGGAGTGGCTTTTTACACCTCAGGCAAACGGCGTGTCCGTTCGCAGAGTGCAAACAGCCCGGCAACCTGGGTTGGAGAGCTCGAGGTGCCTGCTTCCTGCGCGAAATCGTTGATTCGCGCCGGTGGCGATGCGGTTTTCCTCCGCCGGACTTGTCGGCGCCGTGAAAACAAAGCCGCTCTCCACGCGAAGATCCGCCGCGGATGTTTGCGTCTCCTGATGCGTTGAACAGAACGCCGATTCCTCAACGCATCCCAATGACCCAAAGCACACCCAGTTTGCGGATCGACCGCAACAATCCCAATCATCATCTCTGGAACAACAACGGTTCCTGGTGGTGCCATTACACCCTGCACCTGCCAGACTACACCAAGCGGCGCATCAGATGCTCTCTTGGCACCGCCGACTTGGATCTCGCTCGCCGCCGGCGGGATCGACTGCTTGCGGCGCTGCGCAGCGCCTGATTGGAGAGCGTCACGCCGGCAGGCTGGCTCGCAGCGGCATAGTCGGTGCCACCCGGGCGGAGGCTGACTTCGTACTTGTCAACACGCCCGCAACCCGGCAGACTCCGAACTCTTCCTAATCCCGGCGGCTTATAAACCCATGGCGTCTCACCCAACCAGCCGTACCTGTTCTTCCCTGCTTCGCCGCCTGCCCGGAACCACGGCACCACTTCGTGCACTGCTCTCCGTCGTGTCCGTTTGCCTCGCCTTCTCCACGGTCACTAACGCTCAACCACCCGAGTCGGCTATTGAATCCGGCTCCACCGGACCCCCCGGAGATCTCAGGCGTAAACTGGATCGTCGACTACTTCGCACAGCCCGCCTGCCCGGATGCTTTGGACGGGGGATTTCTTGCGCGAATGCGCCTTCGTCCTCCTCCAGGAATACAATTGGTGGACGAGTGCGCGGCTGCATCCCACCGGCCTTAGCCAACACGGCGCACACGAAACGTCGGAGAGCATAAAACGCTTTGCTGACTTCAAACGCGTCGCCCCTACCTGCCGGAGCGCAGGGAAAAGCCCAGCGGAAAAGTGCCGCATCCCCCCGCCTCCTGAATCCGCCACGCAACTGCGGCCCAAATGGTTGCCGTAACGGCCTGGAGCATCCGCCATCTCCCACCCTCCAGATTCCGTCATGAACCCCGGGCGCTGACGAATCAGAGAACCAGCGAAGCGGCGAACGCCTCAAGGCTGTTGCACCGCGCTGCTGCGCGCAATATCTCCTGCAGCTTCGCCGCGTCGGACAACGCGAAGATTTTCGTCCGCAACTCTTGCGGCACCCGGCGAAAACGTGCTGCCAGCACTTCCACAATGGATTCCTGCAGCGAAACAATGCGCCCCTGCTCAAGTCCCTGCTCAAGTCCCTGCTCAAGTCCCTGCTCAAGCCCCTGCTCAAGCCCCTGCTCAAGCCCCTGAGCCAGGCCTTTCTCGATGGCCATCTCTTCAATGTCTGTCACGTATGGCATGGCGTTGTCTTTTTCGTAGGCTATGACCATGTCCCGAAAAGTCAACGCCGCCGCCGCCGGCAGCCTCATCATGCGCGCCAGCAACGCAAAGGCTTCCCGCACTTCACTGCGGCTGTAGCCGCTTTCATAAAGCCGCCGTGTCAGCCGCCAGCGTGCCGCCAATCTCCTGTCCGGATTCCGGCTGGTGGCCAGCGCTTCAATCTGCGCCTGCGCGGCCAGCGCCGGAAGCGAGCGCTCGCCTTCAAGGCGCGGCAGGATCTCGATCAACTTACAGCATGGGAACCGGAAGAAAATTTCACACCCGAACAGTTCATGACGGTACTCGGCGGGTTTCCACTGCGGATCGAGGTCGGCAAGCACCGCGAGCGTCACCACTTCAGCCCCGCAGGCGCTGCGCAAACCGTGATAACAGCGGAACACTCTGGAAGCAAAATCCGCTTCCTTGAAGCTTTGAATTTCCAAGTGCAGATAGAGCAGCCGCTTCACGCCTTCAAGTCCGGCAACCCGCACCAGCACATCCACCCGGTTGTCCCTGTTCCATCCTTCGATCGACAGAGCGCGGAGTTCCTGTTCCAGGAACTCCGGCGGATGCGACCAGTCGAGTCCCGACTCGACACCCGGAAAGAAACACCGCAGGGCATCGCGCAGATTGTCATGCAGGACTTCTTTCCACGCACCGTCATAATCCGAAGACATCGTCCGACAAGTCTGCCGGGAACCCGCAGGAGAACGCAAGACCATACGCGCTTCCTTCCTTCCTCCATGCTCCGCCGGCGCCGCTTGTCCGCCGCCTCCATGCAGGCGGCTGAGGGCGTTCGGGACAAAGGGGTCGGCCCCGGACCCTGCCAGTCAGGAAACCCGTCTGGTTCTCGCAGAGCGCGCAGGACGCTCTCCGCGCAGGGTGAGGATTTCAGGTTCGCCACGCGTTACCAACACCGTGTGCTCATAATGCGCCGAGAGCGAACGGTCAGCTGTGATTACCGTCCATTTGTCGCCGAGCACGCGCACGGTAGGATCCCCCGCTGTGATCATCGGTTCAATACACATGATCATGCCGGCTTTCAGTTTCGGTCCCGTGCCGCGCTTTCCAAAATTCGGCACTTGCGGTTCCTCATGCAGTTTGCGCCCCACACCGTGACCAACAAACTCCCTGACGACACCATAGCCGCGGGGGCTCACAAAATCGTCAACCGCCGCACACAAATCGCCAAGACGCCGTCCTTCCCGGGCGTAAGCGATGGCATGGTAAAGCGCCGCTTCAGTCACATCCATCAGCGCGCGCGACTCGGCGTCTACGAGCCCGACCGCAACGGTTGTCGCCGTGTCCCCCACCCAGCCATTGTAGACAACACCCACGTCCAGCTTGACGAGATCGCCATACTGAATGCGGCGCGGTCCGCCGATGCCGTGAACAACCTCTTCGTTCAGCGAGATGCAGATGTGGCCGGGAAATTTTTTATAGCCCAAAAAGGCGCTTCGGGCTCCGGCATCCTTCATCAGGCCGGCCGCCATTTCGTCGACTTCCTTCGTCGTCATTCCAGGAGCGATCGCTGCTGCAAGCCGCTCAAGAATGGAGGTGGCCAGACGCGCCGAATCGCGCATCTGCTCAATCTCGCGGCTGTTCTTAATGGGAATCGCTTTCATAACCCTGCCGACTCGCTGCCGTTCTGAAGCGCTTTTTTAATGCGACCCATGGCAAGGTCCATTGCGCCGCACGCATCCACCGTAGCAAGCAACCCTTGCGCCCGGTAGAAGGGCACCAGCGGCAAAGTGATGCGTTCGTACAACCGCATGCGTTCGTCCAGCGCTTCCAGAGTATCGTCAGCACGCCGAAACAGGGCGCCTCCGCATTCCGGACATTCGGACGCATTCTCCGGGATATGCGTTCCGGCGCTGAAATTACGGCGGCACTGTGAACACACACGCCGCGCCAACACGCGCCTGCGAATCTCTTCCAAAGGGAGATCGAGCAGGATGGCCGCCTGCAGCCCTCGTCCAGTGTCAGCCAGATGACGCTGCAAGGCCTCACCCTGAGGGAGCGTTCTTGGAAATCCGTCGAACAGGAATCCGTCGGACTGGCGGTCCACCCATTGCAGCGCAAGCGGAATAACGACGTCATCGGGAGCGAGGCGCCCTTTTGACGTCAGTTCATGCACCGCGAGCCCCAACGGAGTGCCAAGCTCGCTCTCGCGCCGCAGGATCGCTCCTGTCGAGGTCGCAGGGATGTGATAGTCGCGCGAGATCAGACCTGCGAACGTGCCTTTGCCCGACGCAGGCGGGCCAAGCATGACAAGCCGCCGTTTCACGCCTCGCCGCTCCCCGTTAGCGCGGCCCCAGCAGGATGGTTGCGCCGGCGATGATCAGGATACCCAGCACGGCATACAAAAAAATCAGGACACCCGTCGACACAGGCGCACCCGTCTGGCCGCTCGCGCGTTCAAATCGACCCCGGATCTTGCCCTTGCGCAAAAATCCATCGTAGTGCCGCTGAATCAAATGCGTTTCAATCTGCCGCATGGTATCGAGCACAACGCCAACGATAATCAGGAGGCTCGTGCCGCCAAAAAAGGAGGCGGTGAGATACGGAACGTTCATCTGCACCTGAAGCCACTGTGGCATGACGGCGATGAGCGCAAGAAAGGTCGCCCCGGCGAACGTCAGACGCGACATGGTGTAATCGAGGAAATCGGCAGTCGGTTTTCCAGGGCGCTGACCGGGAATGTATCCCCCGTATTTCTTCAAATCATCAGCGATTTGACCGGGTTGAAACTGCAGCGCCACCCAGAAATAGCTGAAGAAGAAGATCATCATCGCGATGAACACGTAATGAAACCAGCCGTGAGTCAGAAAGTCCGCAAACTGCGCGGCTTCTTTAGACTGGGGAAAAACGAATTTCGCGATGGTTGCGGGAAAAATCAGAATGGCCTGGGCGAAAATGATTGGCATCACGCCCGCATAGTTGACTTTGAGCGGCAGATATTGCGTCTGGCCACCGTAAACTTTACGGCCCACCACACGCTTCGCGTACTGCACTGTGATTTTGCGCTGTGCCTGCGTTACGGAAATAACGGCGGCAATCACGAAGAATAGCGCGCCGATCATAAGAACAAGCACCACGGGGCTAAGGCGGCTTTCCTCTCCTCCCGTGCCCATGAACGTGACCCAAGCCTGATAAAGCGCGCCCGGCAGGGCGGCCGATATGCCGATCGTGATAATCAGCGATGCACCATTGCCGATGCCGCGCTCGGTAATCTGGTCGCCAATCCACATCAACGTCATGGAGCCAGCGGTAACGCACAGCACACAGACAATGACAAAGCCGAGCCCACGATCGGGTACGAGATCCACACCCAGACGCTGGATCGTGTCGGCGATGCCAGGCAGAAACTGGTTCTGCTCCGGATGTTGAAGTGTGAACGCGAAAAAGTAGCCCTGCAGGATGCACAAGCCCAATGTGACATACCGGGTGTACTGCATGATCTTCTGGCGACCACCGTCTTCTTTCGAAAGCTTGCTCAGCCGCGGGATCACCGCCGTCATCATCTGAATAATGATGGACGCGCTGATGTACGGCATGATGCCGAGGGAGAAGATGGCGCATTGCTCAAGCGAACCGCCGCTGAAGAGGTTGAGCAATTGCAGGGCTGAGGGCCCTGTGTCGGTTTGCGAACGGTCAGCAAGCCATGTGCTCAAAACGCCGGAGTTGACACCAGGAATGGGAATCACCGCACCGACACGGGCAACAATAACCATGGCCAGGGTGAACAACACCCGCTGCCGCAGCTCCGGGATCTTGAAGATGTTGGCGAACGCGTTGAGCATGGCCTCGGTGCTCTCGGCAGCCGGCTTGTCAGCGCCGGAGCACGGAGCAGGATCCGCAATTTATGCAGCGGTGTCCGTCGCGCCTTTGTCGTCTCCGCTGGCCACCGAAGCAGCCGTGCGGAGCGTTACCGTGCCCCCCGCCTTTTCAATCTTCTCGCGGGCTGCATCACTGATGAGATCGACTTCCACAGCCAATCCCTTTGCCGCCTCACCGCGCGCCAGAATCTTGATGAGATCGTAACGCCCTTTAATCACCCGCTTTTCGCGCAACGTGGATTCGTTCACCGTTTCGCCTTCTCCGAACACCCTGAGGTTGTCAAGATTCACCTCTGCAATCTTCTTCCGGAAGGCTGCATTGCTGAATCCGCGCTTGGGCAGACGTCGGATTAATGGCATCTGCCCGCCTTCAAAACCGGGACGGATCGTCCCGCCCGAACGGGCTTTCTGACCTTTATGCCCCTTCCCGCTCGTTTTGCCGTGCCCTGAACTTTCGCCACAACCAAGACGCTTGCGGCGGTGTTTAGCACCGGGGTTGGGTTTCAATGTGTGCAATCTCATAAATCCAAAAATTCTTAATAGCCTCGAAATAATGTAACAAAACCAGCGGGTTGCACCTGCCTCCCTTTCTGGAGGTCTGCCGTGCAGCCTGCAGGACAGAAACCCGAAAGCATCAGGCGGCCGCAGGCTCCTCCACAGGGCCGCGTCGACGCGCCGCAGGCTCTTTTAAACCTCGCACTTTGTAAATAAATTCGCGGCTCCGCAAGCTTTCCAGCGCCGTCATGGTGGCTTTAACCACATTGGCGTGGTTGCCCGACCCCAGCGACTTTGCCAGCACATCGCGCACACCGGCCGCCTCAAGCACCGCACGCACACCACCGCCCGCGATAACGCCTGTGCCAGGCGATGCCGGCTTGAGGAGCACTCGCCCGCCGCCGTGTTCACCAATGACCTCATGCGGAATGGTGGAACCTTCCGTCTCGATTTTCTTCATGGCCTTGCGCGCAGAGTCGGTAGCTTTACGAATGGCTTCGGAGACTTCATTGGCCTTGCCGAAGCCATAGCCCACCTTTCCCGAAAGATCGCCGCTCACTACCAGAGCGCTAAAGCTAAAGCGTCGCCCGCCCTTGACGACCTTTGCGCAGCGGTTGATGAACACCACCTTTTCCACAATCTCCGGTGCGCCGGAATCGGAAGCGGAATCTGATGCATGACCGCGGTGGGATGAAGATCGTCTGTCGTCGAATGCCATATGATGAAAATAAGAAGGTTAAAAGAGACGCTTTTTTCGGTCAAAACTGAAAACCGCCCTCACGCGCAGCATCGGCAAGAGCTTTCACCTTGCCATGAAAATGGAATCCGCCGCGGTCAAAAACGATCTTTTCGATATTCTTTTCGCGACCCCGTTGCGCCAGCGTGCGCCCGATTTCGGCGGCCACATCGGCGCTTGCATGAGCCGGATTCTTGCGCAGACCCGGCTCGCGTGTGCAGGCGGACACCAACGTCACCCCAGCCTCATCGTCGATGACCTGCGCATAGATGTGGCGCCCTGAAAAATGTACGCTCAACCGGGGGCGCGCCGCAGTGCCGCTCAGTTTCTTGCGGATGCGGTTGTGAATCCGGCGACGGACTGCTTTGCGAACATAAACAGACATAGGAAAATTCGTTGTTTGAGAGTTTACTCGGTAGGAAATGACGGAAATGAGAAGAGAACGGTGAATGTTTTGGGAGGGTTGGCAAAGACGCCTCAGGCCTGTTTCTTGCCCTCCTTGCGGCGGACCTGCTCCCCTTCGTACCGGACCCCCTTGCCTTTATAAGGTTCCGGTGGGTAATAGCTGCGGATGTCGGCGGCGACCTGCCCCACTACCTGGCGGTCAATGCCCTCCACAGAGATTTTGGTGTTGTCGGTCACGGCAATCCTGATGCCGTCGGGAATCGGAAAATTGATCGGATGCGATTTTCCCAGGCTGAGATTGAGGACATTTCCCTGCACGGCAGCGCGAAAGCCGACGCCCTGAATTTCGAGGTTCTTTTTGAAGCCTTCGCTTACGCCGGCGATCATGTTGGCAAGAAGCGCGCGACTAAGTCCGTGCTTAGCCCGGATCTGGCGGGAGTCGCCCTGCCGGGCAAGTGAAACAGTATTCTCCTTGATTTCGGCACTCACACCGCCCGGCAATTGCCAGGCAAGCTTGCCTTTTGGCCCTTCGACCTGCACAGCGCCACCATCGTCAAAGGTAACTTTGACTTTGTCCGGCAATTGGATGGGAGTTCGACCGATGCGTGACATATTAAAAAGCTGGTTTGTATAACAGATGCTTTGGCAGAACGGTCTTATTACCACACAAACGCAAGAATTTCACCGCCAACTTTGCGGTAACGCGCCTCTTGCCCCGTCAGGATCCCGCGTGAGGTAGAAAGGATGGCAATGCCCATGCCGCCGAGAACCCGCGGCACGTCCTCGTAGCCAACATACTTCCGCAGACCAGGCCGGCTGACGCGTTTTATGCCAGTAATGGCGGGTAGCCGGTCGACAAACTTGTTCACAATGCGCAGGCGCGGGTGTTGCCCGGTGGAATCGAGCTCAAACGATGCAATGTAACCTTCGCGCTCGAGGATGGCCGCAATTTCACGCTTCATCCTCGAGTACGGCACATAGATGTCCGGCTTGCGCGCCCGTACGCCATTGCGCAGGCGGGTCAGAAAATCGGCGATGGGATCGGTAACAACACTCATGAATTGGCTTCTCCTTCTGCGATGCTTTCAGCAGGTGCAGGTGCGGGTTCGGGTTTCTTTTTGTCGCTGAACGGCATCCCGAGTTCCGTCAGCAGGGATTTCGCCTCCGCATCCGAGTGGCAGGAGGTGACAATGGTAACGTCGAACCCAATGTTGCGTTTGATTTTGTCGAGTTCGATTTCGGGAAAAATGGATTGGTCGTTGACTCCAAGCGTGTAATTCCCGCGGCCATCGAATGCCTTGGGTGAAACGCCACGAAAATCGCGGATGCGAGGCAACGCGGTCTTAATGAGGCGCTCGAGAAATTCGTACATGCGTTCGCCACGCAGGGTTACTTTTGCCCCGATGGGCTGTCCCTTGCGAAGCTTGAAATTGGAGACGCTCTTCTTGGCCTGCGTTTCGGCAGGTCGCTGTCCGGTAATCCGCCCGAGTTCTTCCCTTGCGTCGTCCAAGGCAGCTTTCACGTCCTGCGCAGAGGCGACGCATACGTTCACCACGACCTTCTCGACCTTTGGCACCTGATGAATGTTCCTGAGGGCATGCCTCTCCTTCAGGGTGGGCACAACCTGCTGCTTGTAAAAATTGTACAATTCCGTTTTCATAACCTGATGCGCGGGTTGGATGCGATAGGGGCGGGGGCCGTTAACCCGCTGCGTCCTCCCTGTCTTTCTTCGTGTGCTTGCCACCTTTCGCAGGCCCTTCGTCCTGCACTTTCTCGCCGCGCTCGACCAGCCGCACATTTGACACGTGAATGGGTCCCTCGCGCTCGGCGATGGCTCCGTTGGGATTGTCCTGCGACTTGCGCAGGTGCTTCTTGACCAGACGCACGCCTTCGATCAGCACCTGATCCTTGCGCGCGATGACCTGCAGCACTTTACCCTGCGAACCCCGGTGATTCCCGGAAATCACCTCGACGATGTCGCCTTTGGAAACGTGATAATTGCTCCTGCTCATAAGACTTCGGGGGCGAGAGACACAATTTTCATGAAGTTGCGCTCGCGCAACTCGCGGGCGACCGGTCCAAAAATGCGGGTGCCGCGGGGGTTCAAATCCTTGTCGATGATCACGATGGCATTGTTATCGAAACGCAGGCAGGAACCGTCGGCACGCCGGATGGGCTGACGCGTGCGCACAACCACGGCCCGAACCACATCGCCCTTTTTTACGGCGCCATTGGGGGACGCCTCCTTCACGTTGGCGGTAATGACGTCACCAACACGGGCCTGCAGCGTTTTTTTGCCAATAACACCAATCATCGTCGCCATGCGGGCGCCGGTGTTGTCGGCTACATTCAATCTGGAACGAATCTGGATCATAACGAAATTGTGCGTGGGGGTAAAAAGAGGCAGCCCAACACGCCGCAGGACTCCCTCAGTGCGATAACACCTCCACCAGGCGCCACCGTTTAAGTCGGCTCAAGGGCCGCGTCTCGACAATGCGCACTTTATCGCCGAGCTTCGCTTCGTTGTTTTCGTCGTGCACATGAAATTTGCGGCTGATCTTCACAATTTTGCCGAAGCGCGGATGCGGCACGCGCGTGACTGTGCTGACCACGATCGTTTTGCTGGCTTTGTCACTGACGACAATGCCCACGCGCGACTTGCGCAGATTTGGCCGCTGGTGTTCCGCGGCTTGGGAGACGGTTTCGTTGCTCATGAATGTTAGGCAGGTCCAGATTAGGCGGTGGCTTCGGCAACTGCAGATTTGGCAGCGGCATTATCCTCTGCCCGAGCGCGCCGTTTGGTGCCAAGCACCGTTTCGATGCGGGCCACTTCCCGCCGGATGGCGCGAAGGCGCGCGGTGTTTTCGAGTTGGCCGGATTTTTGCTGCAAACGAAGTTGAAAGGCTTCCTCGCGAAGATCACGCCGCTGTTTCAACAGTTCGGCTGGCGTCGATTCTTTGATTTCTTTGATTTTCATGATGGCGAGACTCAGGCGGCAGTGGCGTGATGCCGGCTCAGAAAGCGGGTTCGCACCGGAAGCTTGTTGGCGGCAAGGCGCAACGATTCGCGTGCAATCGTCTCCGAAACGCCGTCCACCTCGAAGAGAATATTGCCGGGACGCACCACGGCCACCCAGTATTCCGGCGCGCCTTTACCTTTGCCCATGCGGGTTTCCGGTGGCCGGGAGGTTACAGATTTATCCGGGAAAATACGGATCCAGAGTTTGCCTTTGCGCTTCATGTTGCGGTTGATGGCCACGCGGGCGGCTTCAATCTGGGTGTTCGTGATCCACGCGCGCTCCAGGGTCTGAAGGCCGTACTCCCCGAAATCGATCCGGACATTGCGCGTCGCATTTCCCGAGCGGCTGCCCCGCTGGGTCTTGCGATACTTCACACGTTTGGGCATCAATGGCATGGCAATTTCTTATGTTTAAACAGTGCGCCTTAAACGGCTGCGGCGGGTTGTAAGGTTGCAGGCGAGTCGGGGGCAGGCGCGTTGGCTGCACCGCCGGAAGGCTGTTGCGCCGGCTCGGGCAGCGTGTCTTCCTCCCGGCAGATCCAGCATTTCACGCCGATCTTGCCATAAACCGTATTGGCCTCCGCGAATCCGTAATCAATGGGGTTGCGGAGAGTTTGGAGGGGAATCTTGCCCTGACGATACCATTCCGCGCGGGAAATCTCTGCTCCTCCAAGTCGCCCCGCGCAGCGGAGCTTAATCCCGAGAGCGCCCATATCCATGGTGATCTGAACGGCCTTCTTCATTGCGCGCCGGAAGGAAATGCGGCGTTCAAGCTGCAGGGCCACGTTTTCGGCAACCAACTGCGCTTCGATCTCCGGCTTCTTGATCTCCTGGATATCGATCTTTACTTGTTTGCCTCCGGACAAACGGCTGATCTCGTTTGTCAATGTCTCGATCTCCTGCCCACGCCGCCCGATGGCGACACCCGGGCGCGCCGTATGAATCGTGACGCGCAGACTGTTCCATGCGCGTTCGATGACGATCCTCGCGACTGCAGCCGACATCAGTTTTTTCTTCACGTAATTGCGAATGACGATGTCGTTGTTCAAAAATTCCGGATATTCCTTGGCTGAAGCATACCAGCGCGAACGCCAGTCACGATTCATCACAAGGCGATATCCGATCGGATTAACTTTTTGTCCCATAATCTCGGTTCAGTTGAGGGGTTCTTCCGGTGCCACCGCCGTGCCGACGGGTTCGGTGGGCAGCCTGTTTTCGGCACGATGCCGACGGCGTTGGGTATCCCGTGGTGGTTTCTCCCGGGCGGGCGCATCGTCACTCAAGACAATACGGATATGGCTTGTGCGTTTCCGAATCGCGCTGCCGCTGCCTCGCGCACGCGCACGATGCCGTTTGATGGTCGGCCCCTCTCCAATGGTCGCTTCCTTGATGACCAGCGAATCGGGCGCAAGCTCGTTGTTGTGCTCTGCGTTCGCCACCGCGCTCTTGAGCGTCTTTTCAATTAAGCGAGCGGCTTTCTTTGGTGTAAATCGGATGACGTCCAAGGCGTCCGCCACAGGCAGACCTTGAATCTCCCTCGCTACTTCCCGCGCTTTAAACGCCGAGATTCGCGCATACTTGGTTATCGAACGGACTTCCATGATCTCTTCCTCTTTTGTTATTGCATCGCCACCTGCAGGATGTCGCCTACCATGACTGCCTCAGCTGCTGACCCGTCCTGCGGCGGCTCCACAACTGCTCCGAAAACGCGGTCGCGCACATCGACGACCCGGACATGAGCCACTTCCTGCCCGTCGCGCAACACGCGAAAGGGCATGCCGATACGCACTCCCTGGCTGCCGCCCAAACTCCCGACGACAAGCGACCACTCGTCTTTCACGCTCAATACGCGGGCGCTCGTAAGATGATCGCGCGAAGCGACAGGGGTTGGCTCGGCATCGGGGAACGCAAGCTGTGCGGCCTCCCGCATTTCGGCCTCCACCGCCGCCCGCAATTCAGCATTGGACACTTCGCTGGCAGAAAGATAGGGCAACATGGCTTCCGCCAATAACATCAACTGCTCGCGCAACTTCTCAGACCGCTCGCGCTCCAGCCGCAGGTCGTTTACCGCATGCAGGACGCGTTGCTCAAGCGCTGCGCGATCCGGATCTGCCGAATCCAATCCCAACGCTTCCATGCGCAGCTTCAGCTCGCTGAACTTCCGCTTGAACAACTCCGCTTCACTGTTCGCAATGGCCAGGCTTTCGGTAAGCACACGGACCGTCTCGTTTGCCCGCGCAAGGTCGCTCGCGAGGTCCGGGCGCGGCATCTCCAGCTCCAATGTTCGCTCCACCAGCAAACGTTCCGCTGCGGCTGGATCGACAAACTCAATGGTCGGCCCGACTACGATCGACGGCTCTTCCACTGCAGAGATTGCAACCCCAGGCGCACGCGCAATTGGCGCAGGAGACAGCTCCACGCCGGGCCATGCTGACCCGATTTCCATACTGGGAGTCGAATCCAACACGACGGGACTGGGCAGAACCGCTTCAAGCCCTGCGCCAAAACCGATCTCTGCGCGGCCTTGCCCAGTCTCGTCCGCCTCCAGCGTCGCCGGCGCACCGGCAGCCGGTAACGTCGCGGCAAACCATTGGAATGTCGCTACGCTGGCGAGGATGAAGATTTTCAAGACGGGTGCCATTGGAAAAACGGAGGCTCGGGATCAGGGCGTTTCGCGATAAGAATATTGGGTGTGTGTCGTTGCCGCAGTGTCCACACTATTTGGTGACCTTGGCAGTGTGCGCACCGTGCTTCTTGAAAGTGCGTGTCGGAGAAAATTCACCCAGCTTGTGGCCAACCATGTTTTCCGTGACAAACACGGAGTTAAAGACTTTGCCGTTGTGCACAAGAAACGTGTGCCCAACAAAATCCGGCGTGATCATGGAACGGCGCGACCAGGTTTTGATCGGCTTTTTCTGGCCGACATCATTCATCTTTTCGATTTTTTCGAGAAGATGAAGTTCAACAAAAGGACCTTTTTTCAGGGAGCGTGCCATGATTACTTGCGGGGTTTGCGGCGGGTAACGATAAACTTGCTGCTGGACTTGTGTTTCTTCCGGGTCTTGAAGCCCTTTGCCAACTGGCCCCACGGACTTGTGGGATGCTGGCGACCGCCGCCGCCTTTGCTTTTGCCATTTCCACCGCCATTGGGATGGTCAACGGGATTCATGACCATACCGCGCACATGCGGTCTGCGCCCGAGCCAACGGGTCCGGCCCGCTTTGCCGCTGGAAACGTTCATGTGATCCACGTTGCCAACCTGACCGACTGTTGCATAACAACTTTCGTGAATGCGCCGAATCTCGCCGGAAGGAAGTTTAATCAGGGCATAACCGCCTTCCCGGTTGCTGAGAAAGGCCTGCTGACCCGCGCTGCGGGCAATCTGCCCGCCACGGCCCGGAGTAAGTTCGATGTTATGGATGGCAGTGCCCAGAGGAATCGCACTGAGCGGAAGGGCATTGCCCGGTTCCGGGGCAGCATCCGGCCCTGCCTCTACAGAAGCGCCGACATTCAACCCCTGCGGAGCGAGAATATAAACCTTGCCCCCATCCGGGTACTCAAGCAGGGCGATGCGTGCCGAACGGTTCGGATCGTATTCGATCGCAGCCACACGGGCTTCTTCCCCGCGTCGACGGCGTTTAAAATCGACAATCCGATACTTGCGCTTGTGGCCTCCGCCAAGATGGCGCGAGGTCATGCGCCCGCGGTTGTTGCGGCCGCCACTGCGTTTGAGCGGTTCCAAAAGAGAGCGTTCCGGCTTGGACTTCGTGATCTCGTCAAAAGCCGGCAGGGCCTTGAAACGGCTCGCGGGAGTGACGGGTCTGGTGGTCTTAAGTGCCATGATGTTAAAAAATAGTGAGCGCGAATGCAGCGCAGCGGTTGCTTTAAACCACGTCGATGCGTTCGCCCTCCTTGAGTGTTACGATCGCTTTTTTCCAGTGCGGACGGCGTCCGAAGTCGGCACGGCGTTCCCGCTTTTTCTTGCCGGCGTACTGGCAGGTGTTCACCCCAAGTACTTTCTTCTGAAATAGTGTTTCCACGGCGCGACGGATCTGCGGTTTCGTAGCATTTACATCCACGCGGAACACGTACTTGTTCTGCTCTCCGAGAGCGGTCGCCTTCTCGGTCAGCCAGATAGTTTTCAATGTGTCGTGTGCGTCTCTCATGGCGGAATCCTCAGGCAGTGCGACGGGCGATGACCTCGAGGCCGTCGCGGGTCAGAACGATTTTGCGATATCCAAGAAGCTGCTCGGTATTGACGGACGCAGCCTCAACAAGCTGCGCAGCCTGCACGTTGCGCGCTGAAAGGAATGTGGGGTGGTCAAAAGCGGCGGCGATAACAAGCGTGCGACGTTCTCCGCTGTGCTCAGCAAGCAGTTCCACGAACTTTTTGGTGCGGGGTTCCGGCACTGAAAACGAATCCACCAGCACAACATCGCCGGCTGCGACGCGCTCCGTGAACGCTTTACGAAAGGCGAGCTGACGCACTTTCTTCGGAACGTTCTTGCGATAGTCACGCGGTTTTGGGCCGAAGACAACGCCGCCACCAACCCAGACGGGAGAACCGGCGGACCCGGCGCGGGCGCGTCCCGTGCCTTTCTGCCGCCAGGGTTTGCGACCGGAAAGGGCGACTTCGGCACGAGTCTTACTATTGGCACTGCCCGTGCGGCGTGCAGCCTGGAGAGCCACCACCACATCGTGAACTGCCTGACCGCCCTTGCCTTCTTCGACAAGACGGACACCCGCCTTTTCCGCTGCTTCTGTTGTTAATACTGTTGCACTCATACTGCGTTTACGCGCTCAGGGTTAGACCGACACAACCTGCCATCGGATAGTGAAAATGGTCAGCCGACTGTTCCCTCCCGGTTTTTGGCATTATGCGCCTTCTTCTTTTTCGCGGGACGCACCACCACGAACGACCCGTTTGCACCGGGGACCGCGCCCCGCACCAGCAGGACACCGTCTTCTTCGCGCACTTGTACGATGCGGAGGTTCTGCGTGGTGACACGCTTGTCACCCATGTGGCCAGGCATACCCATATTTTTCCACACACGACCCGGTGTGGACCGGTTGCCGACGGCACCGGTGCGCCGGTGCATCATGGAGCCGTGTGAAGCGGGCTGACCCTGGGCACCGTGCTTGCGCATGACACCCTGGAATCCTTTCCCCTTGGATTGGCCTATGACATCCACATAATCCCCTGCGCGAAATCGCGTGACATTCAAATCCAAGTCGTCACCCACGCTCTCGCCTTCTGCCAGCCTGAACTCACGCACAATGCGTTTGGGCGGGCAGCCGTTCTTGCGGAAGTGACCGGCAACGGCTTTGGTGAGGCGTTGCTGTTTCTGATCGCCAAACGCAACCTGAACGGCATCATAGCCGTCGCGATCTGCCGTCTTAACCTGCACGCGCGTATTGCCGCCTGCTTCAATCACGGTGACGGGAAGCATCGCGCCTTTCTCGTCGTAGATACGCGTCATCCCGAGCTTTTTGCCAAGCAAACCGATGTTCATATGCTCAAGGTCAGATTTTAATGGTGATATCAACGCCCGCAGGCAGATTAAGTTTTTTTAACTCATCCACCGTGCGCGCTGTGGGCTCGACAATGTCCAGGATGCGCTTGTGCGTGCGGATTTCGAACTGGTCCATCGACTTTTTATCCACGTGCGGTGAGCGATTGACCGTGAACTTTTCCACGCGCGTAGGAAGCGGTATCGGCCCGGATACCTGCGCTCCGGTGCGCTTGGCAGTCTCCACGATTTCCCCGGCAGACTTGTCGATCATCCGATGATCGAACCCTTTCAAACGGATGCGAATGCGTTGCGTTGCGGTCATGTGTCGTCGGTCCTTTCCCTGAGATGCGTTCAGCCCTTCTTGCCCTGATCCAGCACGGCTGCCTGCACCTGAGCGGGCACCTGCTCAAAATGCGATGGCTCCATCGAATAATCCGCACGGCCTTTGCTCAGCGACCGGATGGTTGTGGCGTACCCGAACATTTCCGCGAGCGGCACCTCGGCATTGACTGAGGTGGCCACGGTCTTGGTTTCAATGCCCATAATCCTGGCGCGTCTGCGATTGAGATCGCCCATGAGATCACCCTGATACTCTTCAGGGGTGGTGACTTCCACCTTCATGATCGGCTCCAGCAAGATGGGTTTGGCCTTTTTCATGGCGTCTTTGAACGCGAAAATCGCAGCCAGTTTGAACGCCATTTCGTTGGAGTCCACCTCATGATAGGAACCGTCGACGATGTCGACGTGGACATCGATGACAGGATATCCCCCCACGACGCCGGTTGTCGCAGCTTCGACAAACCCTTTGAAACAGGCCGGGATATATTCCCGAGGGATCGTGCCGCCGACGATTTTGCTTTCCATGGTCACGCCTTTACCGCGGTCGTTAGGCGTCATCTTCAGCACGACATGACCGTATTGACCGCGGCCACCGGATTGTTTGATGAGCTTGCCTTCGCCGTCGGCGTTGGCAATGATCGTTTCCTTGTAGGCGATCTGCGGTTTGCCGGCACTGGCTTCCACCTTGAACTCGCGAAGCATGCGGTCGCGGATGATGTCCAGATGCAGCTCGCCCATACCCGCAACGATTGTTTGCCCGGTTTCCTCGTTAGTGAAAACACGGAAGGTTGGATCCTCTTCGGCAAGTCGCTGCAGGGCATTGGCCATTTTTTCCTGATCGAGCTTGGTCTTGGGCTCGATGGCCATCGAGATCACCGGCTCGGGGAAGGATGGCGGCTCCAACAGGATTGGCGCGTCTTCATCGCATAGTGTGTCGCCAGTTGTGATATTTTTGATGCCGACGATCGCAGCAATGTCACCGGAATAGCACGTGTCGATATCTTCGCGTTTGTCCGCCTGGATCTGGATCAAACGGCTGATACGCTCGCGCTTCCGCGTGCGGGGGTTGAGCACAGTGTCCCCCTTGCTCAGGCAACCGCTGTACACGCGGAAGAAGACCAGTTTGCCGACAAACGGATCGCTCCACAGCTTGAAGGCCAGAGAACAGAATTTGCCGTTGTCATCAGTCGGCGCCAGCTTCTCTCCTTCGCTGTCCGGGTCAAGCCCTTGTGCGGGAGGAATATCGATCGGACTGGGCAGATAATCGACGACGGCATCGACAAGAAATTGCACGCCCTTGTTTTTGAATGCCGAGCCGCCAATGACAGGGATAAGCCGGTTGGCAATGGTTTGCCGACGAATAGCCGACTTGATGTCCTGGAGGGTTATCGGCTTTTCTTCGAGAAACATCGTGCCGAGTTCGTCGTCAAGGTCGACAAGTTGCTCCACCAGCTGATCGTAAGCTTCCTTCGCGCGATCTTTATACTCATCCGGAATCTCAACGATGCTGTAGGTCGAGCCGAACGATTCGTCGTCGGCATAAAGCACGGCACGCTGGTTAAGAATATCGACCTGCCCACGCAGCTGATCTTCCGCGCCGAGCGGCAGCAGAATCGGCCAGGCATTGGCGCCAAGCTTCTCCCGCATTTCCTTGACCACGTTGTCGAAGTTCGCTCCGACGCGATCCATCTTGTTCACAAATGCAAGACGCGGCACCTTGTATTTGCTGGCCTGACGCCAAACAGTTTCAGACTGCGGCTGCACGCCTGCCACGCCGCAATACACAAGGATGGCACCGTCCAGAACGCGGAGCGAACGCTCCACTTCAGCCGTAAAATCCACGTGGCCTGGAGTGTCGATGATGTTCACCCGCATTTTCTGGCCTTCGAACTGCTTGTAGATGCCTTCGTCAGCTTTTTGGACCCAGGCACACGTTGTGGCGGCCGAGGTAATTGTGATGCCCCGCTCGCGTTCCTGCTCCATCCAGTCCGTCACGGTCGTGCCCTCGTGCACCTCGCCAATCTTATGGATCATCCCGGTATAAAACAGGATGCGCTCAGTCAGCGTCGTCTTTCCGGCATCAATGTGCGCGGAAATTCCGATGTTGCGGGTCAGTTCCAATGGGAACGCCCTGTCCGGGGAGTTCTGCGGTCCGGGCTTCACTTCGGGAGGTTTCGAATGGGCGGGAGCAGGAGCTGTAGCGGTCGCGGGCATGGTCGTAGGAAAATGAGTAGAGTTGGCGTGAAGAGCGATTGGTTCGGAGGCGGATTCTACCAACGGAGATGAGCAAAAGCGCGGTTTGCCTGGGCCATTTTGTGGACATCATCCCGCTTCTTGATGGCATTACCATGCCCAGCAGCCGCTTCCCGTAGTTCCGATGCAAGCGCTTCGGTTAACGGTCCTTTGCGGCGTCCGGCAAAACCCACAATCCAGCGCATGGCGAGCGCTGCACCGCGCTCAGAGGGAACCTCAAGAGGCACCTGGTAGGTGGCCCCGCCCACACGCCGACTTTTGACTTCCAACCGCGGTTTCACGTTATCCAACGCTTTATGAAGAATTTCCAACGGATCCACCGCATCGGAATCCTGGCGCGTCTTCTCAATCGCCTGGTAAACGATCCGCTCAGCCAGGGAACGTTTTCCCCGGCGCATGATGGTATTAATAAGACGATTGACCACAGGACTTGCGTACCGAGCATCCGGCGGCTGCGGTTTTTTGATGGCGCGATTACGGCGTGACATGGCTTGCGGAAAGGGTGAACTGAGCGGTTGAACGTCGGACGAAGATTGTGTGAAAAGATTCTACGGTCGGCTTACTTCTTTTTGCCTTTTGTTGCGGTTTCAGCTCCGGGTTTGGGTCGTTTTGCGCCGTACTTGGAACGGCCGCGACGGCGGGATTCCACACCAAGGCTGTCGAGAGTGCCGCGTACGATATGATAACGTACACCGGGCAGATCCTTCACGCGTCCGCCACGCACAAGTACAATGGAATGCTCCTGTAGATTGTGCCCCTCGCCCGGAATATATGCGATGATCTCCTGCTTATTGGTCAGGCGCACCTTTGCGACTTTGCGCATCGCAGAATTCGGCTTTTTGGGTGTGCGCGTCATGATTTGCACGCACACGCCACGCCGCTGTGGGCACGAAGTCAACGCGGGCGATTTGGACTTCACGCTCGCGCGCTGGCGGCCTTTTCTGACGAGTTGATTAATTGTCGGCATTGCGGGAATTGAGGGGTAGAAAACTCTGAACGAAAACGGAAGATGGAAAAAGTAGGACCCAAGCGGGAAAACCCGATCAGGTGTTGGAAATGCGTTGTATTCGGAAAATTGAAGTTCGGGGTAGACGTGAACGAGATGAAAGATGGTGTGTTGGCCTTAGCCAATTGATGCTGTCGCTGCTGACGGCTGCCGCGAGGAGTCGGTTTCACCCCACACTCAACCAGCTGTTCCATGCCATTTCGCTTACCCCGTCGTCCCATCCCCGGGAAATGGCATTTCCCCGGCCTGCACCCTGCGCGCAAGTCCCGGGGAAGTTGTTCAGCCGGCGTTCAACCGCCGATCCAATGCAGCCTCCCGCGCGAGTGCCAATCGCGCCGCCTGTTCCGCATCGGTTGGAACAATCACAAACCGCGACCCTGCGCGATTTGAGGAGCAGTGAAAGTATCACTGTTCATTGCGTGCGCAAGCAAATAATTACTCCTTCAAAACGCTTTAGATGGCGCCTCCAATACTGCGTGGCCACGTGGCGAATTGCCTCGTGAACCGCTAGCCGCGTTACACCGGCAGCCTGCACTGGGGCAGCCTGCACTGGGCCTTGAAGCCACGGCCCACTCGAA
>CAZZCL010000001.1:0-8122 GCA_964652295.1 uncultured Chthoniobacterales bacterium | reverse complement strand
GGCAGCCTGCACTGGGGCAGCCTGCACTGGGCCTTGAAGCCACGGCCCACTCGAATCGGGGCACGAGCGCTTTTCGAGAGGTGTTGCAGGCCGACGCTTAAGCCGGCGTTGCCGCGCCGGCATCCTGACGCCCGATGGCCGAAACCATCTCCTGCAAACGGTATCGATCCAGTTTCTCTACTGGCAATGAACAGAACAGTTCCACCCGCCGATAAATTTCCATGGCTGCGAGGCGGAAAGCTTCGAATCTTCCCCGCTCCGTTCCGTCATGCAGGTCCGGACTGGTCGGGTCATCGGTTTGCCAGTGCGCGAAGATGGGATGCCCTGAAAACTCGGCGGCTCCGAGCTTTTGCAGTGCCTTGTCACACACGGTGATGACGAAATCCTGTCGACTGCCGCGAAACTCGGTCCACGACTTGGATCGGGCGTCCTCCGCTGGAATGCGGTAGAATTCGGAAAGAATCCGGAGCGTGATGGGATCTACCTCGCCACGGGGTTCGAAACCGGCGCTGGACGCTGCAAGACGCCCGTTGGAAAGATAGCGGGTAAAATATTCCGCGAAAATGCTGCGCGCACTGTTTCGCGAACATAAAAATAGAACATTGAGGCCGGAGCCTGCCGCGCCGACTGATAGTGCATTCGCCTGGAGAGAGGTATTTTCCATTGCCGTTATGTCGTTGAGACAGGCATCGTTCCTGTAACGATTTAGTACGAAAAAGCGACGCGTATTGTCACGCAAAAATCGCTCACCTGATCGTGGACGCCGACGCAAAGCCCTCGCCAATTGCCCGGATGCCGAACTTCCCGAAAAACGGTTGGCGCGTCGGCAGGGAGGGCACGGCCCACCCTCTTTGCCCTTTGCTCACTGTTCTTAGTTCCAATACCACGGACAGAGAACCACGATGAGGAGCAACAAAAGCAGGGTGAGCGGCGCTCCCAGCCGGATAAAATCCACAATTCGATACCGCCCTGGTGCGTAAACCAATACGCACGCCGGTTCCAGCGGCGCAATAAGCGAGACTGAAGCCGAAAGCATAACCGCGAAACACAACGTGCGTGCAGCGAGGCCGAGCGGTTCGGCCATGCTCAGAGCAACCGGCAACATCACAAGCGCAGCCGCTGCGTTGGACATGGGCTGGGTCAACGCCATCGTCAGCAGACACACTCCGGCCAGCGCAGCCGTGGGGCCGAGCGGAGCCAACCAGCCGGCGAGCGTGTGCCCCAACAATTCCGCGGCACCCGTTTTCGCCATGGCGGTGCCCATCGCAATCATTCCCCCTACGAGAATCAATAACCGCCATTCGATGAGTTCATAAGCGCGCGACATCGAAACCGCGCGCACAAGCACACAGCCGACTGCGGCTGACAGAAAGGAGAAAGCCAGCGGCATCCATCCCGCCGCATTGGCAATGACTGCAGCACCAAACATTAGAGCGACCGCAATTCCGCGCCGGACGCGCGGCGCGCGCGGTGTCTGCGTCTGCAAACGTGCAAGATCCCGGTCGTCCCGCAGCGCTTCCAGCGTTTCCTCTGCGCCCTGCACTAGCAACACATCCCCAGCCTTTAGGCGGATCCGCGCCAGCCGACTCCGCAAACTCCGTTGCGCGCGCGACACAGCCAGCACAAGCAGCCCATACCGCTGACGAAACCGCGATTCCTTGAGCGTCTTGCCTTCAAGCTCGGAATGTGGCAACACAATGACCTCCGCCACGTCGGATTTTTCCGGATCCAACGCTCCGGCAAACTGCTTAAGCTCAGGCCGAATCTCGATGCCATGACGCCCCCCCGCCGCCATCAATAGGTCGATACGCCCTTCGACCAGCACGGTGTCTCCGGCCGCCGCCCGGGTACGGCTTTGCAGTGGCACATCGCGCCCGCCGCGCACGAGGCGCAACATCCGGAAACCGTCTCTGGCCAGTGCGGAGCCGAAATAGGCGCCTCCGATCAATGGCGAAGCGTCTTTCACCGTGAACTCGCTGAGGTAATCACGCAGGCTGAAGCGGCTTTCCACATCAATCTCTTTGCGCTGAGGAAGGAGATGCGGAGAAACCGCAAGCAGATAGACAAATCCGGCCATGGCAAGAACAAGGCCAACCGGCGCCATTTCGAACATGCCTGCCGGTGGAAGGCCTTGGACCTTCATAAACGTGCCGACAACCACGTTGGTCGAGGTGCCGATCAAAGTGCATGTCCCCCCGAGGATTGTGGCGTAGGCCATCGGCATAAGGAGGCGCGACGGCGAAACATCGGCAGTTCGTCCGAGAGACGAAACCGGCCCGACGAAAAGCGCCGCGACCGTGGTGTTATTGAGAAAAGCCGAAAGCCCCCCCGCCCATGCCATCACCGCCGCTAGCGTCCTGCGCAACCCCCATGAGGCAAGGGCTCCCGCCTGTCGCGCCAGCCGGTCCACCACTCCCGTATCCTGGAGCGCGCCCGTCACGACAAATAACGAGGCCAGCGCCACGATCACCTCGCTGCTGAACCCGGAAAAGGCTTCGGGCACGGTGAGTATCCCCGTGGCCATCAATGCCAGCAGAACCAGCAACGTCACCAAATCCACGCTCAAAACCTCGGTGGCAAACAACGTCATCGCCACGAGCAGGATCAGCAGGACTAAGGCAATTTCCAGCGTCACCTCTCTTGGCCTAGCGCCCCACGCTTTGTGCTGCAACCCCGGAGTTTAATCCCGAAGCCGTCCAGTTTTGCGACACAAAACCCGTTTGCACCCCCGGCGAGCCGATTTCATAGTGTCCCTGAGCTTCTACTCCCTCCCATGCACATTCCTGTCAATCATCCCACCTATTTGCTGTTCGGCCCGCCGGGCAGCGGCAAAGGCACCCAAGGCAAGGTCCTCGGTGCAATCCCCCGCTTCTTCCATATGGCGTGCGGAGAAGTTTTCCGCCGCCTGGACACACGCACGCCCATCGGTCAGCAGTTTATTAAGTATTCCCGACGCGGCGACCTAGTGCCGGACGAAATCACGATCAGCCTTTGGAAAGAAGCCATCAACGTGGAAATCGAAGCCCACCGCTTCAAGCCGGACATTGACAGACTTGTGTTGGACGGGATCCCGCGCAATCCTGAACAGGCCGAGTTAATGAACGATCTGATCGACGTCAGGGCTGTGTTCCATCTCGTGTGTCCAGACCGCGGCCAACTGGTTGTGCGCCTTCGCAAACGCGCACTGAAAGAAAACCGTTTCGACGACGCCAGCGACGACACGATTGCGCAACGTCTCGCCACCTACGAAGCCGAAACCTTTTCCGTGCTCGACCGGTACCCGAAAGAAATCGTACATGAAATCGACGCTTTGCAGATGCCGGTGAAGGTTCTCTACGACATCCTTGAGGTCATCACCGCACCGGAGCCGCAGCCCACGCGCACTTCCCCCCTCTGAAACTCTGCGCCGGGGCACTTCGCGCACAGTGCGCGAAGCCGTTTCCCCGGTACCGCTTCACGTCCGCCCCCCGGAACGCCGGGCCATGCATCAATTCGAAGAATTCCGCGCTTCCACATTATTCTGCAAAAAATGCCGCCAGGCCATGCCTGTGCGCGAACGACTTCTGCTCGTCCTGCCGGACAAAGAAATTTACGATTATCTCTGCACGGGCTGCGGCGATTCGCTCGGTCAGCGGGAGGTCATCGCAGGCGACAGGCTCCTCATGCAGATGCAGAAACAGATTCCGCCGCGGCCGGGAACAACGGATCATTCTCCCGGACCGCTGTAAGGGGGCTCACGCAACAGCGCTGGACACTCCGGCAATCCCAGCCAAGTTTAAATGGTTATGTCTCCGGCCGATCTCCGGCGGGATTACACCTCGGGAGCGCTCCAGCGTTCCGACCTGAATCCCGATCCCATCGAACAATTCCGAATCTGGTTCAATCAGGCAGTCAATCTGCATGCCCCGTCTGAACCCAACGCGATGACCCTGTCCACCGTGGACGGTGCCGGTCACCCCAACGCGCGCATTGTCCTTCTCAAAGGCCTCGACGAACGCGGCTTTCTTTTCTTTACCAATTACGAAAGCGCAAAAGGCACGGAGCTGGGCGTCAACCCGCGCGCCTCCCTGCTGTTCTACTGGAGCGCTCTGGAGCGCCAAGTGGTTGCACGGGGCGTGGCCGAACGCCTGCCCATGCACGAAAGCGAAACGTATTTCACATCGCGCCCCCGGTTTAATCGTCTCGCCGCATGGGCCTCGCAACAAAGCCGCCCCATCGAAAGCCGCGAGGCGCTCGATGTCCGTTTCGCGCAGATGGAAGCCCGTTTCCCGGGTGAGGACGTACCGCTGCCGCCGTTTTGGGGAGGATATGTCGTAAGACCCGAAACGGTGGAATTCTGGCAGGGACGCGCCAGCCGTCTGCATGATCGGTTTTTTTATTCCAAAAACGACTCCGGTGCGTGGCAGATCCGCCGCCTCATGCCCTAACCCATTTCGCCAGCCTGGAAGCGGCCCACCGCTCCCACGACTTCAAACCCCGTTTCATCCTTCCTCTCTCCGTGCCCGCTGCATTCCACGTCATGACCAAGCCCATCGGGCCAATCTGCAATCTGGATTGCACCTACTGTTTCTATCTCGAAAAAGAAAAACTCTTCCCATCCAACGAAAGCTTCCGCATGAACGACACCGTTCTGGAAGCTTACATCCGGCAGTACATCGATGGGCAGAATACGCCGGAAGTCGGTTTCGCATGGCAGGGCGGTGAACCGACCCTGATGGGCGTCGAGTTTTTCCGCAAAGTCGTGGCGCTCCAACAGAAGTTTGCAAACGGTAAAAAAATCCAGAATGCGCTGCAAACCAATGGGACCCTTCTCGACGACGAATGGGGCGCCTTCCTCGCGGAAAGCGGCTTTCTTGTCGGGTTGAGTATCGACGGTCCCGCGAAACTGCACGACGCCTATCGCGTCGATAAAAAGCAACGTCCCACCTTCGACAAGGTCATGGGTGGTCTCACCCTTCTTAAAAAACATGCCGTCGAGTTCAACACGCTTACGGTCGTCAACCGCCGCAACGCCAAAGCGCCCCTGGAAGTGTATCGGTTCCTGCGCGAGATCGGATCAGGTTTCCTGCAATTCATTCCCCTCGTGGAACGCAAGGCGGACGTTCCAGCTCGAAAGCTGGAGCTGGACCTTGCCGTGCCGCCCGATCCGGATAACCCGCCCGAAACCGCCAGCGTCACCGAATGGAGCGTGCGCCCCGTCGACTATGGCAACTTTCTCTGCGCCATCTTCGACGAATGGGTCCGCCACGATGTGGGCCGCACCTTTGTTCAAGTCTTCGATGTCGCCCTTGGCATCTGGGCCGGCGCAGGCGCTTCGCTCTGTGTGTTTGCAGAAAAATGCGGCACAGCCGCCGCCATGGAGCACAACGGCGATCTGTATTCC
The DNA here is from genome assembly GCA_964652295.1 of uncultured Chthoniobacterales bacterium. GTDB lineage: Bacteria > Verrucomicrobiota > Verrucomicrobiia > Chthoniobacterales > CALDSX01 > CAZZCL01. The sequence goes on along the minus strand of CAZZCL010000001.1, from coordinate 2,739 downwards.
TGCGATCATTACGTGTATCCAAAATTCAAACTGGGCAACATTCTCAACTCGACCATCGCCGAAATGCTTGATTCGCCGTTTCAACGCAAGTTCGGCTCCGACAAGGCCGATACCCTGCCGCGGTACTGTCGGGAGTGCGATGTCCGTTTCGCCTGCAACGGCGAGTGCCCCAAACACCGGTTCATTCGTACACCAGACGGTGAACCCGGTCTCAATTATCTCTGCGCGGCCTACAAAAAATTCTTTCGCCATATCGATCCGGCCATGACGACCATGGCCTCGCTGCTCCGGCAGCGGCGGGCGCCCGCCGAGATCATGACCTTGCGGTGAAACCACGGTTCGCATTGGCGACGAGCCGCCTCCGGACAATATTGCAGCGCCGCACGTTGCACCTTTCGGTTTTCAGCCCGCGGTTTTCTGCTTTCCTTTCATACCCCTTTCCTCCGCGTTCCGTTTTATCCAATGACCCTTAAGAGCGTCGTCGAAGCCCTCCTGTTCGCATCCCAGAAACCGCTATCGCCAACCGGAATCCAGGCGGTACTCGCTGCGGCCGCCAAAAGCGAGCCGGCGCCTGAAGATGCCGCCCATTTCGCCGATGCCGAGTTGTCCGAGCTGCACGCCATCCTCCTCGACCTGCAGCAGCAGTACGCGGAAGACGGACGCGCCTTTCGCCTCATGGAAATCGCCGGGGGCTGGCAGCTAGTCAGCGAAGCCTCGCATGCGCCATGGGTTCGCCAGCTTTATCCCGATGCCCGCCCCTCACGACTCAGCGCTGCCGCCCTCGAGACGCTGGCGATCGTGGCGTATCGCCAGCCCATCACGCGCGCCGATATTGAAGCGGTCCGCGGGGTGGCGGTCGATGGCGTGCTGGCAACGCTGCTTGAACGCGATCTGCTGCGTCTTGCCGGCCGCGCCGATCAGCCGGGTCGCCCGGGTCTATACGAAACGACCCACGCTTTTCTTGACCATTTCGGTCTCCGATCGCTAGATGACCTGCCCAACGCCGAAGAATTGCGTCGCGCTCCGCTGCCCACCGCCGCCGAGTGCGATCCCGATCCCGATCAGCCAACCCTGGGGTTTGGCAGCACCGAAAATTCTCAATCTTACAACGTCGCCGAGACCCCACCTTCTACAGTACTCGCCGCCACCTCCGCACAGCCCCCCGGCTCATAGCCATGTCTCTTGACGATGTCCGCAAAGAAATCGATGTAGTCGACTCCGAACTGCTCGCCGCCCTCAATCGCCGCGCCGATCTGGTCCACCGGGTCGGGGAGATCAAACGGGAATCCGGCACCGAGTTTTATGCGCCACAACGCGAGGAATCCATCCTGCGCAACCTTGCCGCCCGCAATCGCGAATTGGGTGGGCTCCTCAACGAACATGCGTTGCGCGCGATCTATCGCGAGATCATGTCCGCCTCGCTGGCGTTGGAGAAAGATCTGACCATCGCTTACCTCGGTCCCGAACACACGTGGACCCACCAGGCCGCACTGCAAAAATTCGGGGCCAGCCTGAAATATAGCCCGCAATCCTCCATCGCGGATGTCTTCGCCGAGGTCTCCCGCGGGCGCGCGGATTACGGTGTTGTGCCCATCGAAAACTCCACCGAGGGCGCCGTCAGCCATACGCTGGATGTGTTCATGGATTCCGACCTACGCATCTGCGCGCAGATTCTTCTCCCCATCGAGCATAACCTCGCCACCCGCTGCAACCTCGATGCTGTGGTAAAAGTCATGACCCACCCCCAATCGCTGGCCCAATGCCGACAATGGCTCCGCGAACATCTGCCTACCGCCGAACTTGTGCCCGTGTCCAGCAACACGCGCGGCGCGGAAGCGGCCGCAAAGGAGGAAGGCGTGGCAGCCATCTGCGGCGAACTTGCCGCCACCCATTACGGCCTTCGTATTCTCGAGCGGTCCATTCAGGATCATCCCGACAATGCCACCCGCTTCCTGGTCATCGGCAAGAACACCAGCCCGCGCACCGGCAACGATAAAACGTCCCTCATGTTTTCCGTACAGGACAAAGCCGGTGCCCTCTACTCCGCCCTCGAGCCCTTCAACCGCCTCAGATTAAGCCTCACTAAGATCGAGAGCCGCCCATCGCGTCGCAAAGCCTGGGAATACGTTTTCTTCGTCGATGTGGAAGGACACTGCGAAGATGCGGCCCTGATCGAAGCCGTTACCGACCTTCGTCAGCATTGCACATTCGTCAAATCGCTGGGCAGCTATCCCAACACCGACCCTTCCCGCGATTGAACGCACAAGCGTCCGCCAATCGAACCCGATGCAGCTTAAGGGCTTAAAAACATTCGCTGCTTCCTTTCCCGCCTGTCCACCCCCCCGAACGTCGAGGTGTGGCACCGGCTACCGGGACCGCCACTCCGCAACCGGGTTATTAAGGGTTTTAATCACGGGACAATTTTGACTCGGGGCGGGTAGCCGGTTGTCCACCACCGTCTTGTTCTGCATCGTCTGATTTGGGTGCTACGAGAACGACCGCTCCATCCTTCCACAAAGCCAAACGCGATCCAAGCCGCGATGCACGCACACGCGCGACTTCGGTCGCCCTATCCATTGCAGCAAGTGCTGCTTCAGTTTCGGTTCGTTCATTCATCCGATTGCTCCAATATCATCGTCCCCCCACCGCTATTGTCGAATACAATCCATTTATCGGCAAGTGGTCGGTAAAGCTCACGAAAATTTATCCAACTCTTCTCGAATCTTCGCCGAATGTCCC